>JAYVRB010000036.1:0-68912 GCA_043776675.1 bacterium | reverse complement strand
TTTTTAATTTGGATGATCTTAAAGTTTCTTTGAGCGACAATGAAGTAATGTCAATTGATTTCTGAATCGCGTTTATTTCAACTGGTTGCTTAATCATTCTCTGACGACTAATGTGTGCTGAAAGGTCTAAAAGTTCTAGGTCAGGATTAATGCTTTTGAGTTTTTGCACCAGGATCGCACGAGCTGGATTTACGTATAGGCCATAGTGGTCAATATATGAAGGTGCAGGGGCTACGGTTGCGATATGCTTGACTTTCGTAAGCCTACCCGACAATTGCTTCCATCCATCACTACTAGAATACACATCTTCAATCCCTGACAATTTCTTAAAATCATGTATTTGTAATTGACCATCAAATGCTTCACGACTGGCACTGCGTTCCGGTACAATCAAATACTCATTATCGCGATCAATAACCAAGATAACATCTGGCTCATTTATTCCAGTTAAGTACCAAAAATTAGCATCTTGTGCAAAGGCATAGCTACTATCACCTCCACGCTGAAGTAAGCCGTTGGCTGTAACTATGATGGGTGCTTTGCCGGTGAATAATTCACGTAAACGCGCACGATTGCCAGCAAAAAACTGGCTAGTAAAACTCAAATTCATAATGCAGTTTCTAAGTATAGCAAATTTTGATCTATTTGTTCAGTGGAGCTACTGGAATGTTCGAAGTTGCACCAAGATACTGTTTAATAACTTTGGCTTTTTTGTTTCCTACTAATTTAGTTATCTCAATCTCTGGTGCTTCTGAAATTCCACGTACGCTTCCGAAAGTTTTAAGCAGTTTCTTACGTGTAGCAGGTCCTATTGACGGAATATCATCAAGCATTGATTTAGTCTGTCTATGCTGTTTAAGAACACTGTGATAGCTGACTGCAAAACGGTGCGACTCATCTCTTATTCGCTGCAATAATTTAATCAAATTTGTACTATGGGGAAGATTGACTAGTATGAAGTCCTCACTCTCCGATGCAAAACCTCCCAGTTTGTGAAGTTCTATAGAATTTAAATTAAGTCCTGACTTAATTTTATGAATCACTATTTGTTCTTCTCTCTTTGCTAAGCCAATAAATGGCAACTTCTTGAATCCACGTTCATCACGAGCCTGAATCGCTGCATCTAGCTGTCCTTTGCCACCATCAATTACCACTAAACTTGGAATGCCCCAGGCTTTAATGTTTTTGTCACTAAACCTGCGCTTAATAGTTTCTTTCATATTAAAGAAATCATTATTGTGATCGATTCGAGTTTTAAATTTACGATATTCATCTTTGTTACTAACGCCATTTGTGAACACTACCATACTAGCCACGACGTCCGTTCCTTGCATGTGACTTATGTCGTAACCTTCGATTCTAGCTGGAAACCTTGGCATACTTAGCAAGTTAACTAATTCGTTAAGTGCGTGGTCCTTACTAATGTCTAAGAACTCTTTGTCGCTGAATATTACTTTATTACTTAGACTCTTTAACGAATATAGTTGGTTTCTAACTTTTGCTGCTTTTTCAAATTCTGATTCTTTGGAATATGCTTTCATCTCTTTCTCGAGTTCATTTGCTATGGTTTGTCGTTTACCTTCAATAACTGCTATCAATCGTCGTAAATTCGCTCTATAATCATCAATACTAGTCCGCCCTTCTTCGAGTCCTGGATCTAAACCTAGGTGATAGTGCAAACTTGCACGCTTCTGACCTACAAGTTTTCGTGTGGCGTACGGAAATGCATGTCTAAGATGCTTTAGTGCTTGTTTTATAGCGAATCCGCTAAAATAAGGTCCAAAATATTTTGCACCATCATCAAGTGGCCTCCTGGTAGTTCCAACTGTTGGATAATCACTATCGTAATCAATTCGTATATATGTTAGTGATTTATCGTCACGCAGTAATATGTTGAACTGCGGAAGATATCTTCGCACAAGCTCAGCTTCAAGAAACAAAGCTTCAAGCTCACTATCGACTACCATCCAGTCAATATCAGCAATCTCAGAAACTAGTGCTTCTGTCTTTGGGTCGCGATTTCTACTTGTTTGAAAGTACTGTCTCACGCGACTACGCAGAACTGCAGCTTTTCCAATGTATATAATTTCGCCTTTTGCATTTTTGTGAAAATATACACCAGGGCTCTTGGGCAATTCAGACAGTTTAGATTCAATTAGTCCGCTATTCTTCATATCTATACTCGTATATCAGCAGTCTGATTAATACATTTATTACAGAGATCTTCACCTGCACATTCTGTACAAATCAAAACCAACTTGTTGCATGCTTTATTAGCACAATTCTGGTAGTGACTGGTTAGCTTTTTGCAGTGAATACAGGTTCCTATGTCTTTAGCTTTGTCAGAAAATTTATGGCCCATACGTCCATCAAAGACATATAATGAACCCTCCCACATTCCTTCATCTCCATACGTCTCACCATATTTATGAATTCCGCCGTCTATTTGATATACCTCTTTGAACCCTCGATTCTTCATCATCATACTTAACACTTCACAGCGCACACCACCGGTGCAATAGGTCACAATTGGTTTATCCTTGATAGATTCGTACTTCGGATCATTAAGTTCTTCTGCAAAATCTCTGGTGTAATCTACGTCAGGAACAACTGCGTTTCTAAATCGTCCTACACTTGCTTCGTAGGCATTTCTCCCATCAAAGAACACGACATCTTCTCCCCGCTCTTTAATAAGTTCATGGACTTGTTCTGGTTTAAGATGTATGCCTCCGCCTACAACACCGTTTTCATCAACTCTGACCTCATCAGGTGCTCCAAAGGTCACAATTTCGTTTCTGACCCTAACTTGAAGTTTAGGAAATTCATCGCCATTAGCGTCACTCCACTTGAATGCAGTAGTCTTGAATGATTTATAATCACGAGTTTCACGAATATAAGTTTTGAGATCGTCCATATTTCCACCTAAAGTACCATTAATACCATGTTTTGAAATCAGGATTCGGCCCTTTAGATTCAAACGCTCGCAAAGTGCGCGCTGCCAAAGCTTCACAGTTTCAGGATCTACTATGGGCGTAAATTTGTAGTATAAAATCACCTTCTGCATAGCTATATTATACCTGTTAATTACGGTTTAGATATAGGATTATTACCATCATGAGTAACATTGCAATAGTTAAGCCCATGACTGCGTCAGCTAGTCCAAGATTAATTTTTCGCGTTTGGGATTTCTTGGATTTAATTATTATGCTCGAACCAGTAAAGATATTATTCTTGTTTATTTCATCATCTGATTCTTTGATTACTTTTTGGACCAATTTACTTATACTAGTCGAGCCACTCTTGCTTATCCTCAGGCTTTTATCACGTTGTTCTGGATCTCGTTCAATATCAATTTTGTCGCCCATTATCTCTGATCTAAGAGCGGACTTATTATTACCACCTCTTTGATATTCAGCAACTATTCGTTTTAAATCTTTATCTCCGACTAATCCTTTATCATATGCACTACGTAGACTATATCCATCAATGTATATTATCTCAGCTATATCCAAAAGTTCGGATCTTGTTATATCTTCAATTTCCTTATGGGTAGACTTTGATATTTCTTTAATAATTTCTGGGAACGTTTCGTTGACTGGCTGCAGCACTACTTTGCCAATCTTCTCTGGTTTAACTCTATACTCTGTTGCGATATTTTCTGATCTAAGTTTCAAAATGCTAGCTTTCTTGGATTTTACGATTACTGCTTCACGTATCGCAGATTCTTTGACTACTACAGATTGGTTTAGCTCTCTTATGCGCTGTTCGGCTTTTGACTTAGGCTGTGATACATCAGAGTCTATAAACGGGTTTATCTTTATGGGCTTATTCAGAAAGTTGACGACTGACTCACTCATGGTCATTGGCTTTTCTTGGGATTTATAAAAATTATCAACCTTGGTTTTAGTCTTTTTTATCACGCCCTTAGGGCTCCTTTCATTAGAAACGCTGTTCTTAGTAGCATGAATTTGTACTTCTTCTTCGTCAAATTCATCTGGCTCTTTGGAACGATTGAGTTCCCAAATTCGTTCATGAAAAGACGATCGAATAGGCTCCTGTTCTTGAGTTTCACTGATTTCACTTAGTGTAATTATGAATGCCTGATCTAGGTCTATATTTCCTTCAAGAAATTTACTGTGAAAGGAATCGATACTAGATTTAATACTTAGCTGCAAATTATCTTGATGAAACGTAATATCTTCTAAGTTCTCTGAACTTCTAATCTCAATAATCTCACGTACAATTTGATCGTCAAATTCAGGAGATAATTCTACTTCAGACTCGATGACCGTTTCTAAAGTATCTTCGTATATAGACTCGTTGATTCTTGATTTATTCTCAACTTTAGTTTCACTACCGGTAATAACATTAGACACGTCTACCAATTTCTCTAACAGTGACTTTTCTCTAGGTTTTGATTCTACCTTGGGAAATAAATGTGAGTCAGAGACTTTCTTTTTCTTCCTTACCACAACTCCATTCTCTATTATTTCTTCAAAATCATCGTCATCTTCGATGTTGGCGTTTAGAAAACCTTCCATAGCATATACCTACAAAGCTTCCTGAAGTTTACTAGGCTGAGATTTGTGAAGTTTTTGTTGCTGCCATTCGCGGTTTACTAAGTAAATAATTACAGCGTCCAGTACGGTCAGGAAAGCCATGCCAAAGCTAGGTGAGGTTGCTAATATGTAGATTTGCCAGATCAAGAATATACTTAGAAACACAATAGCCCAAGGGTAGGCCCACATTTTATTCAATAGCAAACAAACTACTAAGACAACTTTGGTAAGTCCATGTGTCAGGAGAAACGCAGCAGCAAAAATATGGCTACCATGATTCAGTTCAGCACCACCTTTGACAATATATTTGACTATAAACCCGTGTGGATTTTCCTGCAATGAGTCTTGTGTCAAATACTTGACTAAGCCATTGATGTTATCAGAGCTCAAGAAAAGCACTAAACAACCTCCAATAAGTTCAAGCGTACCGTTAATACCCTTAAGAATAATACCTATTTCGTAGGTTTTATCGAGTAATGATTTAGGATGGAACCATGGCATGTTATACCACCAGTATTAAGAACTATTCGCCCTTAGGAGCTTCAGCACCCTCTACGGCAGTAGTAGCTTCAGTACCTTCTTCTGCTACTTCGGTACCTTGTTCAGCTTCTGGTAATTCTGGTTCAGCGTCGCCACCAGCAGCATCATTGGCAGCAGCTAGTGCACTTGGCTCATAGACAGTGGCTAGCGAGTGTGATGCATCTGTAACGATCTCGACACCTTCAGGAACAATTAAATCTGCTACAGTTACGTGGTCACCAATCTCGATTAGTATTTCGGCATTATATTCTAGGTAATCAGGTAGTTTAGAAGCTATAGCTATTACTTCAACAGAATCTAATTGAGTTAGGACGATAAGACTATTGCGCTCTGCAGGACTTGAGTCGTTACCTTCGTCATATCGAGGTCGTACTGGAATTTCGGCTTCAACTTTTTGATTTTTATCAACAGCGTTAAATACAACATGAGTTAATCGGTGCTTGCGAGGATCAAAATCAGCATCTTTGATAAGTGCGATGTAGCTACGTCCATCAATAGTGAGTTCAATAGGATGGTGCTTGCCCGCTTGTTGCCAGACTTTGTAGATCACTCCGTATTCTGCCTGAACATGTACTGATTCTTTGCCGTGGTCATGAATAACGGCTGGGACAAATCCATCCTTACGAAGATGCTTTACAGCCTTACCTAGAACTTCGCGTGGTAATAAATTCAAACTGATAGTATCTTTTGACATGTGTACCTTAAGCCTCTTAACGTTTTCATTTATTATAACAGATTGATAGATAATTTGAAATGAATTCATGTCTAGACGCTTAAGCTAAAAAGAGTTAGGCTGAATAGATGTTTGATCCTAGCCATATTGTCATGAGCGGCGGCCTATTGTTGATAGGATTGGTTCTCTTCGCAGAAGTAGCTCTATTTCTAGGTTTCTTCCTGCCCGGAGACACGCTACTTATTGCAGCTGGTGTATTCGCGCATAGCGGACAGTTTGCAATTACAAGTGTAATCTTAGTAGCAATCGTAGCGGCGATAACAGGTGACTCTACCTCATATTTCTTAGGTAAGAAATATGGACGCAAAGTATTGAATAGAAAGAATAGCTTACTATTTAACTCAGTCCATATTGCTAGGGCAGAAGTATTTTATGATAAATACGGTCCGAAGGCTCTGTTAGTAGCCCACTTTTTACCAGTAGTCAGGACTTTTACTCCACTGCTTGCTGGAGTTGGAAATATGCCCTACCCTAGATTCCTGATATTTAATGCTACGGGAGATATTCTTTGGGCAACATCTGTGACTTTAGTTGGTTATTATATTGGCAGCCGTGTACCAAATATTGATCATTACATTTTACTGCTCGTTCTAGCTGCAATTATAATGACAGCTGCACCAACGATCTATAATCTGATCAAAATGCATTTCAGAAACCGTGCCAAGAATGATATTTAGATCTTAACTTTTCCGATTCGATGTTCAATGACTAACTTGCCTGATCTAATCAATTCTAGTTGTTCCAAGTACGATACTTTGCTCAAAGGTACTATAAAGCCTTTTGCTGGGTGAAGAAAGTTTCCTGAATATGCAAGCTTGTGGGTATTTACAATTTCTTCTTCAGTAATTTGTGGTATTGGAGACAATTCACCGTTCTTTACAATACGTTCAATTTGGATATTCAATATATTTGCTAATTGGGCTGCACTAGGACTTGAATACTGGGCTGCATTGGCGATTGCTCCAGCCGATATCAAAGCTAGAGTTAGATCTCTCTGTTTTTCAACAATATCTTCTCTATCTAAAGATTGGGTGTGATTAACATAGTTATTTGCGCTGTCATTAAGGCAATCAATCGCAATTTGTGGAAAATCAATTGAGCTACGAAATTCTTCCCTAGGTCCAGAGAGTAATTCATTCATAACACCTCTTTCAATATAAATTATAGCATGCGCTTCAAGAACTGACCGGTGTAGCTAGCTGCAACTACGGCGACTTGTTCGGGTGTGCCTTCGGCAACAATCAGCCCTCCGGCATTTCCGCCCTCTGGGCCCATATCAATTACCCAGTCGGCATTCTTTATAACGTCTAAGTTGTGTTCGATTACTACCATGCTGTTACCGGCATCAACAAGCGCATGAAGCATATGAAGTAGCTTGTCGACATCTGCCATATGTAGTCCAGTAGTAGGCTCATCTAAAATGTATAGCGTGCGGCCAGTAGGGCGACGAGATAGTTCACTAGAGAGTTTGATACGTTGAGCTTCACCGCCACTCAGAGTTGTAGCAGGCTGACCAAGCTTTATGTAGCCTACACCCACATCTACTAGTGTCTGAAGCTTGCGAGCAATAGATGGGATGTTCTCAAAGAATTCTAAAGCTTGATCGCATGTCATTTCAAGCACGTCATTGATGGTCTTGCCTTTGTAATGAATTTCTAGCGCTTCACGATTGTATCGTTTGCCCTTACATACTTCGCAAGGTACGTAAACGTCAGGTAAGAAATGCATTTCAATTTTGATGATTCCGTCGCCAGCACAGTTCTCGCAACGGCCTCCCTTAACGTTGAAGCTAAAACGTCCAGCATTATATCCACGTAATTTAGCTTCAGGCATTTGTGCAAATAGCTCGCGAATTGGAGTGAATAGTCCGGTATATGTAGCTGAGTTTGAGCGAGGAGTTCTACCTATTGGAGATTGATCAATTATTATAGCTTTGTCGAGATGTTTGATGCCCTGGATTTCATCATGACGACCCGGAACTGTACTAGCGCGGTGAAGTCTTGCTAATAATTCTTTGGCTAAGATATCGTTTATCAAGCTAGATTTACCTGAACCACTGACTCCCGAAACTACCACAAATTTATTTAGAGGAATCTCAACGTCAATACCTTGTAAGTTATTTTCACGAGCGTTCTTTATAACCAAAAAATTACCGCTGCCAGCTCTTCGTTTCTTAGGTACTGCAATTTTCTTATGGCCTGAAAGATATTCTCCTGTTAGGCTTCCCTTTGTATTGATTACTGCTTCTGGAGTGCCACTAGCTACAACCTTACCTCCATGGACACCAGCACCAGGACCAATATCAAGTAGCCAATCTGCCGTACGGATTGTATCTTCGTCATGCTCTACAACTAAGACAGTATTTCCTAAATCGCGAAGATGCTTTAACGTTCTAATTAGACGTGCATTGTCACGTTGGTGCAAACCAATGCTTGGCTCATCCAATACATACAGCACACCCATTAGGCCTGAACCAATTTGCGTAGCCAAACGAATACGTTGTGCTTCGCCACCACTTAGAGTAGTTGCACTGCGTAACAAGTTTAAATAATTTAGTCCGACATCCTGTAGAAACTGTAAACGTGCACCGATTTCTTTCAGAATCAATGCAGCTATCTTGGTGTCCTTTTCGTTCAGCTTCAGACTATTAAACCAAGCCAATGCATCGTCAATCGATAGGCTACATATGTCCATGATTGAATCTTTGCCAATCGTTATCGCAAGAACTTCTGGTTTAAGTCGCTTGCCTTGGCAGGCATGGCATGGACGTTCTTGCATGAAGCGCTCAATATCTCGACGTATAAAATCACTATCGGTTTCTTTGTAGCGTCGCTCTAGATTAGGAATAACTCCTTCGTAAGTTGTCTCGAAACTACGACCTCCGCCTAACGAGACTTTGAAAGCTTGCTTGCCAGTGCCGTACATGATTGTATCAAGGTGGGTTTTTGTGAGCTCCCCAGTTGGAACACTAAGGCTAAATCCGTGTTCTTCAGCTACAACTTGCAGCTTTTTCATATACCAATTGTCTACATTTATACGGTTATACGGTCTAATTGCACCTTCAGCGATTGTCAATCGACCATTTGGGATTACTAACTCAGGATCGACTTCCATTCGGCTACCAATTCCTGTACATACAGGACATGCGCCTTGTGGAGAGTTGAAGCTAAAGGTACGCGGCTCAAGATCTGGTATTGTAATTTCTGGATGATCAGGACATGCATACATCAAGCTGTACGACCAACTTTCATCGCTGTCTGCATCAATTACCACTACTTTGCCTTCTGCAATTTCTAGTGATTGTTCAATCGATTGAACAAGCCGAGATCGACTTTCTTGATTATTCACTAGACGGTCAACAACTACTTCAATTTTGTGACGATAGCTTTTATCTAGTTCTGGAAACTCATCAAGGGCATATACTACTGAATCTACACGCACTCGAGCAAATCCAGCACGTTGATACTGCTCAGGGATATGCTCGAAGGCACCTTTCTTATCTATCACTACTGGTGCTAATATCATTAACTTTTTATCTCTAGTTGTAGACTCTATCTG
Organism: bacterium; assembly: GCA_043776675.1. Lineage (GTDB taxonomy): Bacteria > Patescibacteriota > Saccharimonadia > Saccharimonadales > UBA4665 > JAJXTN01. Next base: position 59,522 of record JAYVRB010000036.1, on the reverse strand, counting down.
ATTAATAATGCCGGTTGATGTTTGTCTGACTACTGGCTGACCATCAATAGGACAGTGCGGTATACCAACACGAGCAAACAATAATCGCAAATAATCATATATCTCTGTAACCGTAGCTACTGTTGAACGAGGATTGCGAGATGTGGATTTCTGGTCAATTGATATTGCAGGACTAAGCCCGTCTATCTGATCAACATCTGGCTTTTCCATGAGCCCTAAGAACTGACGAGCATAGCTACTAAGACTTTCGACATAGCGACGCTGGCCTTCGGCATAAATGGTATCGAAAGCTAGACTAGACTTACCTGATCCACTTAGACCAGTAATTACTACTAGCTTATTACGCGGAATGGTTACATCAATATTTTGTAAGTTGTGCTCACGCGCACCCTTAACTACTATGTTATCAGACACCTATCACCTCATGTTTAACCGATGTATTATACGTGAAAATCAAGATCTTATCTATACCCTTAATGAATCTTTGATTAGATTAAAGTATTACAACATCTTTTGATGTACGTCTAAAAACTATAATGATATTATAAATTCAAGAGAACGAGGGGAAAATAAATACTCATGAGTAGTGCCACTAAATTCGAAGGTGATCCTATTTCGAGCTTAAGGAATCTGCATCCTTCATATTTTCTTAATGATGAAGTTGAGGTTTATATTAATGAAGACTCTGCCTATGGATTACCCTTCGCTGCTATTCCTGAAGATGTGTTAACTGTTGAAGTTTTAGATGATAGCAAGGATACCTTGCCTATTATTCATACTTCCGAGAGTAAACTTGGAAACAAAGATTTACCAATCTATCCGTTCAGAAATGAAATTGTTCAAACAATCAGAGATAATCCTGTAACTATTATCGTAGCCGAAACTGGCAGCGGTAAAAGCACTCAAGTTCCTCAATTTCTGTTAGATGAAGGTTGGGATAAAATAATCCTCACTCAACCTAGACGAGCAGCAGCCGAGAATGTCTACCTCAGAATTAGCGACGAGATTGATTCAATGTATGGGCTTGGCACAGCTAATGAACTTGTGAGCTTTAAGACAGCGGTTAAGCATAGTGGCTCTGAAAACCCAATTATTGAAGTACTTACTGATGGATTACATTTAGTCAAAACATTGCACGACCAAGGAATTCAAGAACATCAAGTACTTATTATTGATGAAGTGCATGAATGGAATAGCAATATTGAAGTTGTAGTTGCCTTGGCTAAAAAGCAAATCAAGGAAAACCCTAACCTTCGAGTAGTAATAATGAGCGCTACTGTTGATGCACAAGATTTAGCTGCTTACTTTAGTGATGCAACAGATATCGTTTCACCGATAATTGAAGTTCCCGGCAGAATTCACAATATCCAGAAGATAGAAAGGCCAAATTCAACAGTATTTAAAGAGATCATTTCAGGTGCTAAAGAATTTTATGCTACTAATAGAACGAAAATAGGCACCCAAAATTCTATCCTAGCTTTTGTTCCGGGTAAGAAAGAAATCTATGATCTAATTGACGACGTTAAGTCGTCCCTACCTCTAGAGATAGCTAGAATAGCAAATATCTTTCCTTTGCATTCTAAACTTCAAAACCATGAGCAACAGCTTGCTATAAATTCGCACAACGGAATAAATATAATTGTCAGCACAAACATTGCGCAAACTAGTTTAACTATTGCAGAGGTTGGGCTAGTTATAACATGTGGGCTGGGAAGACAGGTAGAAATCGATGTTGAAGGAATTCAAGGTCTATTTCTCAAGCCATTATCTCAAGCTGACTTAAATCAGCAAGGAGGACGTACCGGCCGTGTAGCTGATGGCACATGGATTGATACGGTGCTTAATGAAAAATTTGATTATGTGTATTATGAAGACCGAGACGATTATCCTGTTCCTGAGATCCTTAGAACAGATATTGTCAGAAACGTACTACGGCTTTCTGAAGCAAACATCAATATGGCTGTGCTAGATTTACCTCATCCGATTGAAGTATCAAGCATAGAAAAGTCACAGGAAATTCTACGCACTCTAGGTGCTCTAGATATCGACAACAGTATTACTTCAATGGGTACTAAGATGAACAAATTCCCTATTAGAGTAAACTTATCCCGAATGATGGTTGAATCAGAACGATACTCCTCAGTTACTAGAACATACATGGCTGTAATTGCAGGTTCAGTAGAAGCAGGCGGATTACAAAATTTTGGTCGAGATATACCTAAGCTATGGCAAACATTAACTGAAGATACTAGTTCTGACTTGCTAGCTCAATTAGACATATACATTGCCTTACAGAACATGACTAGAAACGAGATGGTTGAGCACGGGATTGACGTAAATAATTACGATAAAGCTCAAGAAATTATAGTCAAATTATATAAACGAATTGGCGTAGAACCTGCAAAACTTCTAGCTCCTAAAGAAGAAGAGCGATTAGATATCAAGAAATCAATATTCGCAGGCTCTGTACACTCAATATATCTTCATGAAGGATCTGGAACTTACAAACATATTTCAGGAACAGGAAATATAAGAGAGCTGAGTAATAGATCTGTAGTTGTTAAACCTTCTCCTCAATTTGTAGTCGGTGATGGTTACCGAATTGAAGTATACAAAGACGGCGAAAGACAAGAGAAACATATTATTCAAAATGTCACAGGCTTAACAATCCGAAATATTGGCGAAGTGGCAATGCGTTTTTGTGTATGGAAATCCTCGGAGCTTATTCTTAGGAATGATCGAGTTGTAGAAATACAGAGGCTAAGTTTTGAAGGTCATGACCTTGGTTTAACTCAAGAAATTATTGCTGAACCGTCCCAAAAAGCAAGAGAGTTTAGTATACAAAAAGCTTTAGATTCTCCAGGAAAAAATCAAAGAAAACTACGAGAAATAAAATCTGAGCTCGAAAAACTGGCTCATCTTTCTAAAGATGAGGTAAGAAAGTTAACTCACAACGATATTGTCAACTTGGTTGAGCGTGCTACCAAGAACGACACAGTAGTACCGTATTTGATCGACCAGCGACTTGGAGAGATTATTAGAAATGAGAAGATCAGCTTAGAGACATACATTGATAGAGAAAGTGTTGAATCAATCTTACGGAACTCACCTGAAATCATTTCTGTAGAAGATGCTGAACTTGTTGTTACTTACAGAAACTCAAGCGCTTTTGTAAGAGTCAGTCTTAATGATCGTGAAACTATATTTGGATTTAAAGAAGAACTATTTCTACCTGACGGAAGACAGATTCGCTTTATATACAAAAATAAATATTTTACACTTATCGAACTACAGCATCGTTTTCAGAATCCATACTAGGATTCGAATTCGTCACTTGGCAATAATGACTGACCGTAAAGTTGTAGTTCTTCAAGTAGATAAGTTATGTTTGAGTCCTTATTGGTTTCGGCAAGCTTTTTGATTTCATCGAAATATATTGCGAATCGACTATTGTGGTCGCCAGAATGAAGCCTGGTATGGCAAAATTCATCCCAAGCTTTTCGCTCTTCACTATCCAATGCTTTAGGAAAATTACGGGCTTTGTAGAGTGGCAGCAAACTCTTCAGTCGTTCGTCGCTAAGTTTGCTAGAGAAGTTAGCAATCAACTCAGACTTAGAATTACGGATAGACTTCATGACAGGTTGATCAGCTTTCGATATAAAGTTTTCGTATAGCCGTTCATCAACGTTCAGAGTATTGTCTATTAAACTTATTTGATCTAGTTTCTGCGCATCATTCATGCGCTTTATAACTTGAGTTAGTTTTTCGGTAAATTCTTGCTGCACAGGTTTAAGCAGTTCAAGATTCTTAGCAATCGTCTCAAGTGTCAGACGGATGCGTTCTTGTGTCTTGGGCTCTTTGATAACTCCTAGAGGGGCAACAGCTGGAACACGGTTATATTTGATAGTTTTGACTGGCAATCTCATACCTTCCGGATCGGGATTATACCTCCAAGCTTTTTCTAGCTCTTCGATTGACATTTTCAAAAAGGGCGTTGGATCGTGTCTAAGATCATATACCAGTAATGAGTCCTGCTCAGTATTTCTTGCTAATAAAATTGCTGCGCTAGTATGCAAGACTGAGCTAGGGTATCGTCCTGTGGTATATACGAAAGGTTCGCCAGAACTAACTAGTTCAGCTACCTTTCTTTTATCACGCATACTTAGAAGATATTCAAACATTTCAGGCTGCTTAGTTTGTATCAATTTAGCGACTGCTATAGTTGCATGGACATCACTAAGGGCATCGTGTGCTTTCTCATGACTTAACTTATTGACTGAAGTTAGCAGACCTAGACGATTCGATGGATTTCCATCAGAAGCAAACGGCCATTCAATGCCTTCTGGCCTAAGCGCTCTAGTCATACGTACAACGTCTAATATGTCCCAACGACTTCGACCATCTTTCCATTGCCATTCATATGGCTCATAAAAATTCCGATAATTAGTGAATCTCATGAACTCATCATCAAATCTAATATTGTTAAAGCCTACGAAAATTGTGTCTTGTATAGCAGCCTCGCCATGGAACATCTTCAAGAATTCTGCTTCTGTAACACCTTCTGAGATTGTATGTTGGGGTGTAATGCCCGTAACCATAATTGCACTTGGATCCGGCAAAACATCTTTCGTAAGTTTGACCAATACGTTTAATGGTTCACCTATTGGATTCAGCGACATGTCAGTACGTTGACCTGCAAACTGCATAATTCTAGCCTTGCGTGGATCAAATCCGGAAGTTTCAAGATCGTAAAAAAAGAAGGTCATAATATCTAGAATATGTCTTTCGAGACTGAAAACCTAGTTAATTATATAAAAGTTAATTAATACTTAAAATCGCCGAATGTTGAGAAGTGTACTGACTGACCAGATTTGATACCTTTACGTACCAAAGCATGCGTAATTCCAACTTTACGCATAATATCTCTTAAGCGCTGTACGGACTCTTCATTTGTGAAATCAGTACGTTTTGCAAACCGCTCTATATTGTGCCCCGTAACGACGAAACTTCCGTTTTCCTTTTGCTTAACAAACCATTCATCTGAAGTGTCTGTGATTCTTAGAACAGGCATGTCCGGTACGTTTGACTTTGCACTTGGCTTGTTACGCTCATTTTTGACTATTGTTTGTAAGGCGTATTTGAGCTCTCTAATTCCAGCACCTGAAGGAGAAGAAATCGCCATTATCTTAGTTTTGGCTGGTACAACCTTTTTAAGTTGGTCGATCAAATCATTAATGATATCTTGGTCTAGTCCTTCAATTTTAGTGATTGCAACTAGTTCTGGACGCTTAGTCATTTTCACATCGTAAGCTTTAAGTTCGTTCCTAATAGTTGTATAAGCCTTTGCAACGTCGTCTTGATATGCGTCTATGAGATGTAAGATAACAGCTGTGCGTTCAATATGACGCAAGAAATCATGCCCTAGTCCCTTGCCTTCAGCAGCTCCTTCAATAAGTCCTGGAATGTCAGCCATAAGCAAGCTATCGACATTATCGATATCAACCACTCCAAGATTTGGAGTCAGGGTTGTGAATGCATAGTCGGCAATCTCAGGTCTAGCATTGCTGACAGTTGCCAGTAGGGTTGATTTGCCAGCATTGGGCATTCCGACCAGACCTACGTCGGCAATAAGTTTAAGTTCGAATGTTAAATCAAGTTTTTCGCCTGGCTCACCCTTTTCGGCGAATTTGGGAGCTTGCCTACGCGAACTTACGAAGTGTGCATTTCCAAATCCTCCCTTGCCTCCCTTTGCAACTATCACTTCTTGTCCATCAGCAACCAAGTCAGCAACAGGAAGACCTTGGCTGTTTGTAGCTATGGTTCCTACAGGAACAGGTACAAACAAATCTTTTGCACTTCGTCCATGTTTGTTAGTCTGGCCACCAGTTAATCCTGGGTCAGCCTTGACTTCTTTCTGATAACGAAAAGCGGCTAGAGTATTTTGGTTGCGACTTCCGACTAGAATAACATCACCGCCATCACCGCCATCACCGCCATCTGGACCACCCTTGTCGATAAATTTTTCATGACGAAAACTAAGCTTTCCATTGCCACCTTGGCCAGCCCAAACCGTAACTTTTACTTTGTCAATAAAGCTCATACTAGATACAGTCTATAGGTTTTTGTCATTTCTATATAGGGTGAAGTTAATTAACGAGAAATATAATGCTCGTAACGAGAGATTGGTGCGATTTTCCAGTCGACGCGACCCCAACCTCGAGATGGAGTAGGGTCAGTCATTGAAACTTGACCAGCTGAATTCATTTCTGAAGTCCAAATTGTTCCATCACCATTAATTACTTCAACTATGGCCACGTGTCCTTCTCCTCCAGCCGCATATCGCGTTTGGGCGATAGATCCGACAGTTGGAGTTGATGACACATTCCAACCACTAAGTGATGCGTAGTATGCCCAAGTACTGGCATTGCCCCAGTTGGAAGGAAGGCTTATTTTGGTTGCAACGTACCATGTACAATATCCATAATCATATCCATTTGACCCATAAGCTGGCCCGCCCCAAGCAGAATAATATGTCAGAACAGGCGAAGGAATGCTGCCGTTAGGAATAATAATTTGGTCTCCAATTTGTAGACCAGTTAATTCTGCATCATTATATTGGTTAATCTGATCTCGATTGGCTTTGTACTTGGTAGCTAAGCTATCTACGGTATCTCCGGATTTTACCGTGTACACAAAACCATTTACTGGAGGGATAAATAAATTAACTCCGGCATTGAACACATTTCCAATAATGCTATTTGACCAACGAATACTATCTGAAGTCACGCCAAACTGACTAGCAAGTGTGGATAATGAATCTCCACTTTTTGTAGTGTATGTCTTAATATCTGCTTTAGATTTAAGAGCTGTCTCAACTACTTGTGGCTTACTTAGAACATTGCTTCCATTAGAAAATGCTGCTAAGTCAGCCGCTTCTGATTGCACTTGGTTACTTATGGACACAGTTTCAGGAAAACTACTCAGTCTAGCTACAGTTAGGGCGATATTAGCCGAAGATAACTGGTCTACTGGGTTAAAGGTCTGAATTGTTCCAGCAATATTATTAACTATAGCGCTTTGCTTATGACTTGTAGGTTTTGGGCTTTGAACAACAAAAAACAAAATAACAATTAGTATTAATAGATTAGAAAAAACTAAGCCGCTCATAACTGCTCGGCGACGAAAAACTTTACGACGTAAACGAAGTTGAATCCTTCGTAATATAGAAACACGCTTTAAGGCTTTTGAGTTCCTCAAGCGAGTAGAGATTTTTGCATGAAAATTTGTACTAATGCAGCCTCCAAATATTTTGAATTGTTGCTATATATCTTTTGTAGAAATAACATTTGAGAAAGTAACTGTAGAATTCAAATGTTACAAGTCAATTATATCAAAATTCATCATTTTTTTCAACCTGACTACTACATTTTAACTTCTGTCGGACTTATCGCTAGTCACCCTGAATTTAGCGAAGGATCTGTCTCGTCGAGTTATCCAGATTCTTCGCTTCACTCAGAGTGGCGCTGACTATAGGCTGCAGAGTTTGTTACAGTGTTGAGCAGCAAGCGATTGATGGTCTTTAAAATTAGTCGAGAAATAGGTGTTGCCGTTATCTCCAGCTACAAAGTATAGCCATTTGGTATTTGCAGGGTGAGTTGCTGCATATAGCGCATTCGCCGACAAAGTACTGATTGGAGTAGGTGGAAAACCATCGTACATTAAAGTATTGTAAGGTGAGTCATACTTCAGACTTGGGGCTAGTCCTGCGTTAATTGCACCGTAGTTAGCGGTTACGTCTGAGCCTAGTACCATGCCAATCTTAAATCTCGATAGAAATACTTGAGCAACCTGTGTTTGATCTCCAGGTTCGCTCACTTCTTGAACAATCATAGATGAAAGTATAAGGCCTTGATATATGCTTAGTCCTTCTCTTGCAAAAGCAGATTTCACTTCCGTGGTAAGTTTGTCATGCATTTCGATCAAGGATTTACGGATGATGACTGACGGCTCGGTATCTAGATTTCGTTGATATGAATCGGGCCAGAGTAGTCCTTCTAGAGTATTCACACCTGTTGGCTTAATCGACATGATCGGTAGGTCTTTATATTGGCTTGGTATTAGTGCCATGTCGACACTTTCGGGCAAAAATCCATCATTTATGAGGTCTGAACGGATTTGATCTATTCGACGTCCTGGTAGTATCGTAACTAGCTTGGTCTGCACATCGCCTCTTGAAAGTGTTCTAACGATAGATGGGGTACCCTGACTTGGAGAGAATGAGTATGTACCCGCTTGTAGCTTGCTAGCAAGTGAATGATAATTAACATACACTCCCATGGCCCAAGAGTTTTTTATAAGACCGCGATTCTCTAAATCTTTTGCTATTTGGGATACTGACGTTCCTTTAGCGACAACAAAAATCTGGCTTGTTTGACTGCTGCTTACCGCGCCTAGTTGATTGTCATATATTTGTCGAACATAGAAAGCGGCAGCAATCAGAATTAGTATTCCAACTAGCATAGTCGCCAGCGTTTTTTTAGTAAACCTAGATTTATTTGATTTTTTCACGGAATAGTTCAGCATCAGTTCAGGCCCTCGAAATTCTGTATATGTGGGTGCTCAATTAAGAAATCTTCTAGTATAAAAGTTGCTGCCAAAGCGTCTAGATCTCCTTTGCTGTAAGGGACGCCCCTAGCTTCAAACTCATCCTTTGCCTTTTGTGAAGTTAAGGCTTCGTCTTGAAATATAAATGGCAAATCAAACTTGGTTTTCAGGTCTTCAACAAACTTTTCTGTATCTCTTGTTTGTTGAGTTAAATTTCCGTTCATGTCTCGTGGCAGCCCTACTATAATCGCACCGATACTTTCTGATTCAATAATTGCTTGAAGTTCAGTAAAAAATTTAATGTCATTATCTAGTGTAGCCAAAGGCCGAGGCAAATGTGCCATCAAAGAGGCCACAGCAACACCAATGCGTTTAGCACCGATGTCCAGAGCCAGTATTTGATTAGGGGTTTGTGCCATCTGTGGATTTTACTGTAGTTGGTGTGATTGAAGCCTTGGTCGGCTTAGCAATGTTTACAGTTACTTTACTGGCGTTCTTAGGTACGCTGGTAACCCAGAATGGACTATACTTGATCTCGATGCTCGTGACGTCAGGATTAGACTGAAGCAACGACCTGACATCACCCGACTTCATTCCGAGAATTTGCTTCTTTATAGTCTTGGCATCAAGATTTGGGCCAACTATGGTACTTGATTGGAAAGTCACAACTGCAGTCGATTCATTTGCGCTCTGTATGTTAAATGTTGCAGTACTTAATCCTTCGTCCAAAATAGTCTGCTTTTTTACGTCTATTTGTGGATTGATGCTATTTGCAACTAGAGCTTTGAGATCTTTCTGAAGTACGCCTAGCATAGTGTATGTCACAACTTCTGTGACTGTAACAGAAGCAGCTTGTTCGCCTATTTTTACGTTAGTTGTTACTACTGGGGTTCCAACATTATACGTACCAGAGATTGCATAAGATCCAGCCTGAGTAAGTTGAGTCGATAGTGCTGTCTTTATAGTAGTGTCTTCGTTAGTGATTTTGGCCTTAGCAGTATCAATATCTGTCTGGGTGACAACTTGTTTTGGATCGTCAGTTCCGTTAGCTAAAGCAGAGCTATTTACGCCAGTCATGCCGGAGTAACCAACAACCGTAAAGTTTGAGTTTGCAGCAAGATTATACTGAGTACCTCCAGCTAATCCCCTTATCGGAACGTTACCGCTACACACAAAATTACTACCGCTAGTAACAGGATTACCAAATACTAGAACGTCAGTTGTTACGAATGAAAGCTTATTTGAAGTCAGTCCTGTGTTGGTACTGATTGAACTTAATGGCGCAGTACATATTACAGAGACCGTTACAGTACCAGTCGCCTTAGCTCCAAGATTTAGTGTGCCTGTGGTTGTAGCTTGCTGGGTATAAGTCTTTTTAATTGTACCTATTTGAGCCGGAACATTACCAGCTTCGATATCAAGTTTAGTCGTAGACGTTGCAATGGTTAGATTCAACGAAGAGTTTATGCTCGATGCATCAGTTTTTACATTGATAATAGCTCTGGGCATAACATTAAATGCGTAAATAAATCCGATTATAAGTGCAACAAATAAGAATGCACTGCCAAAAACAAAAATACGGAATTTGTTGAAATTAGGTATCTTGAGTTTTCTGTCTTTTTTGACGACATCATCCACGTTAACTTCTTTGGAAGTACTACTCAAATCAATAAATGTACCCTCATCTACTCCTGTGTCTTCGTCTTCCATCTCTAGAGTTTCAACTTCGTCTTTCTTAGGTGGCAGTCCGGCTAACGCTCCAACAGCAATCGCACCAGCGTTAGCGGCCGTAATCTCGGTATCTGGGCGGATTTTAGCTTCATCTTCATCAACAGTCTCTTCTACGTCATCAGATGGAGCAGTAGGGATTTCAGCCTTAGCACCAATGGTTTTAGCAACATAAACTTTTGCTGCGCCAGCTAGAGGTAATAATCCAGCTTCAGTAGTAATAAGTATTACTTTTTTGTTTGTTTCAGTAGAAGCTCGCTTGAGAAGTCGCATGTTAACAATGCTTTGGAGAACAGTTGCACGCTTTGGTAAAACCATAGAGACTGTACTTCTTTTGCTCGATTTTAACTTGTCGATGATCCCTGTAATCTCGTCGTCGATGTCGATATAAATTGTGTCTTGGGTTGGTTCTGGCATTTTAGACTCTTAGAATTTTATCAATCTTATCTTTAATAGTACTCGAATTAGCACTGAATTGCATGGTATCCATACCGACGCGCAGTAATCCCATAGCCGTGATGAAAGTATGATCGTTGACTGTTCCAGTCATATCTTTAATTCCAGCCACCTGTTCTGGCCTAATGTAATGCACGCTTGGCTTCCTCGTAAATGGTAACGTTCGATACCATTCGGTTTGCTCTAATTTATCCATCAGTAGGTCTAGTGAGGACCCGCCACCGCAGAGAAACATGCGATGTGGAAGATGATCGAGTTTAGTAAATTCGCCTAGCGCAAGTTCGATTCCACCAATCCATACATCAGCAGTCTTGTTGAGAGCTGCCTCGATTGCTGGACGTTTTGCTGTCGGTGCCTTATTTGTGCTGAGCCCGATTTTGAGTTCTTCGGCTTCTTCAAAGTCGACTCCGAGGTCACGTTCTACAGACCTGGTATAAGCTCGTCCACCTATGCCGAACATCTTAGTTCCCTGAACACCGCCGTCATTGACGACTGCTATGTCGGTAGTGCCGCCACCGACATCCATGAGGATGGCGCTGAGGTTTTGGTTGTTGTTATTACCTATTACAGCCCTTGCTACAGCAAATGGCTCTGCAGCAACCGCCAAAAGGTCTAAGTCGAGTTCGTGTGCAGTCTTCTCGAGCGCCCCAATATGTATCATAGGTGCATAGGCAGTATAGAGTTGGACAACAACATCTTTGCCCTGGAAGCCGATAGGATTAGTTACAGGATAACCGTCAATTTCGATACTTACTAACGCGCTATTAACTAATCGTACATCAACATCTTTGCTTCCAAGCTCCCAGGCAAGCTGCTCCTTGGCTTTTATCTCAGCTCGGCCTTGTACCAGATTGATAATCTTTTCCATTTCGGTCACATCGATCGGGTTGTTGGACTGTTTGCGCACCACTCTGACAGTTGTGGTTGTCCCCTTAACTAATTCTCCAGCAATTCCGATGACAGCAGTCCTTACACTTACATTCGCTTGAAGTTCAGCTTCATTTAATTCCTTGTCGCAATTCTCAACTACACCGGCGATATCTGAGATGGCACCAGCCTGCATGTCTGTTAACTTCTGGTGAGCTTTGCCTACGCCGATGATTTCGACATTGCCGTTTTCACCTACTTTACCTATCAAGGCTTTGACGAATTCAGTACCAATATCTAAAGCTACAAGGTATTCATCGGACTTCTTGCCCGTCTTAGACTTAATTTTTTGGGTAGCCTGCGAAGCTTTGTCTAGTGCTTGGCGCGACAGTTTAGAACCAACACTTTTGATTTTATTAAGCATAAACACATTTTACCACATTTACACTTCTGATTTCGTTTATATACCCAGTTCAACATAAGTATTTTAGAGCAGTAACACTTGCTTATTCTTATATATTATGCTATTATACTGTAAATGTCAGAGAAGCCATTTCATATAAACGAGACTAATCTTGAATATGCAGACCTGTACGCACTTATGGGTGCTCCTTTTGAGCGAGACTTTGAGGCATCAGACTATAAAGCCACTTTAGAGCTTGAAGTAAATGAATTTGCTAACACGTTTAAACAAAAAGGCTTATCAAAATATCTACATTCGTACATTGATGCAGAACTTGAAACCGACCGACGTTGGGTTGCAGATATCGGCTACGTTGCACATAGAAACAGTTTAGGTTTTACAAAACTTGAATTGCCTTTAAAAGTTGATTGCTCAAACTACAGTCTAGTTTTTAAACGGCTTGAGACAAAGCTCGGAAACAACAAGAATCGAAGGTTCCTGCCCTTTATAAGTGTCGAAGGACAGGACGATATCCTTATCAGTAATGAAATTGACGAAACAGGAAATGTACATACCAGAACAATTAATGAAGATACTATTGATTCGATTATATATTTAGCAGGATATAGGTTGCCTAAAATATTTAATACTCCAAACGATTTGAGATTAAGCATTGCGCAAATTACCGATAATACTAAGAATTGGTCAATGTCCGAATATGTAGGAGTTCCCGTGAGCGCAAATTTTGAGATAAACTTAAATCGCCTTTCTGAGTCTAAGTTCGATGGCGAAAGACAAAATATGCTTAGTGAATTGTCGGCATGCTTTATAAGATCAAATGATAAGTTTGGTGATAAAAAAAGAAGACAAATTGAAGTATGTTTCAGGGCATTAGATTACTTCGTTGAAGATCCAGTAATTACTTCAAGCGAACTAGTACGAACTAGTAATGAGATAGTCACCGATCCAAGTACGAATTCTTATGCTAAGACTAATATCAATATAGTTAATCACACCCAACACACGATTGATGAAATCTCAAATTACTTATTGGAGTCACTGCTAGGTAAATTAGGCTAGAACAGCTTTAATCCGGCGGATGCCTGATGAGCTAGATTCTTCTTTAGTGATTGCGAACTGCTTGCCGCCTTCGGCGAGTTGTCCTGTGTGATCAACGTGTGGGCCACCACAGATTTCGAAACTAAATGGTACGTCGCTACCGTCTTTTATCATTTTATAGACTTTGACTGTTTCGCCATAGCGGTCACCGAACTGACCTAGAGCGCCCATTTCTTCCACAGCAACTTTGGTTGGATATTCTTCGAATGAGATTCTTAGGTCATTAGCTATTTGTTGATTAACAATACTTTCAACTTGCTGAATTTGTTCAGGCGTAACCTTTTCGGAATGGCTAAAATCGAATCGCAATCTTTCTTCAGTAATATTGCTACCACGTTGCACTACATGGTCACCAAGTACTTCACGCAGAGCCTGGTACATCAAGTGTGTAGCTGTGTGATACTTCTTGTGTTGGACGGTTTGACCGCCGAGTCCACCTTTGAACACACCCTTGGAAGCGGTCTGCGAACGCTCGCGTTGCTCCTGCATAGCATTATCAAATTCTTCTTTCCAGCCAGATGTGTCCATGTTGTTTTTATAGGCTTCTTCAAGAGATAGTTCCACGGGAAATCCATAAGTATCATATAGCTGGAATATTATTCTTCCTGATATTGGTACTGAAAAATCTAATTTCACATACTCGATACTATTCTTTACGCCATTATTTATTTGACCTACCTCCATGTGTGTAAACTTGTGAAAAATTTGAAGACCGTTACGCAAAGTTTGGCGGAAGACTTTCTCTTCTTTGGTTAATATCTCGATGACTTTGTCACGACTAGCTGCAACTTCTGGAAAATCATTGTGATAAAGGTCAGCAATCGTCGGCACAACTTGCTCAAGGAAATTCTGTTCAATACCAAGGTCGAAAGCATAACGAATAGCACGTCGAAGTAGTCGGCGCATCACATAACCCTGCTCTTTGTTGCTTGGCACTACACCATCGACTGCCAAGAAGGTAGTCGCTCGAAGGTGGTCGGCGATTACCCGCATGCTTTCAGTATGTGATTCGTAGGATTTACCAGAGATTGATTCTAACTTTTCAATAATTGGCCATAGAATACTAATCTTGAAAACGTCTGGGCTATTGAGTTTGGCGGCTGCGATACGCTCTAGACCTCCACCAAAGTCCACGTTTCGCTTGGGTAATTTATCAAATCCAGAATTGGTTTTGACATATTCCATAAAGACGCTATTACCTATTTCCATAAATCTTCCACAGTCACAGTTTGGATGGCAATGTTCACCATACTTTGTGTCATGCTGAACAGAATCAAACAAATAGAAAACTTCACTATCTGGACCACCTGGTTCTCCAGCTGGCATTAGATCAATCTTACCGGCTCGGCACCACCAATTTTTACTAACGTCATAGTAAAATATTCTGCCGTTTTGCATGCCATTAATCCCACCATCGGATTCCGAACCAATTTCAACATCTAAGTTATCGATGTTTTTTGCAGCAAACAATTTCTTCCATATTTCTGCAGACTCAGTATCTTTGGGGATATTGTTATTGGGATCTCCGATGAAACAAGTGACATAAAGCTTCCTGGGGTCTAATCCGATTTTGTCAGTCAATAGTTCAAATACCCAAGCTAGTTGCTCTTGCTTGAAATAATCTCCTAGGCTCCAATTACCTAGCATTTCAAAAAATGTTGTATGGCGATTATCACCAACTTCATCGATATCTTGAGCACGAAAGCAAGTCTGGCTATCTACGAGTCGGACTCCGCTAGGGTGATTCTCGCCAAGAAGATACGGAATAAGCGGCTGCATACCTGAACCAGTGAATAGAGTCGTAGGATCGTTCTGTGGAATTAATTGTGCTCT
This sequence comes from bacterium, assembly GCA_043776675.1. Classification (GTDB taxonomy): domain Bacteria; phylum Patescibacteriota; class Saccharimonadia; order Saccharimonadales; family UBA4665; genus JAJXTN01. Next base: position 44,512 of record JAYVRB010000036.1, on the reverse strand, counting down.
TGCAATGCGCGCATGATCACGCGAAGTATAAAAATCAAAATATTGCTGGCGAATTTCTTGAGCGGTCATCTAGTTCATTATACAGATAACTAATCACAGATAACAGGTGGTCTAAATGACAATACCGCCGCCAAGGCAATGCTCACCATCATAAATTACTGCCGACTGCCCTGTGGTAATCGCCCGAACGTCTTCAGACAAATATAAAGTTAGATTATTATCAGACTTTGCGATTGATTCAATCTCAACTAATGGCGCACGGTAGCGAGTACGGACTGAGTACTTTTTACTCAAATCTGGCTCACCATTAATCCAGTGAATATCAGAGAGTTTGAGCTTTTTACTCCAAAGGTTTTTATCATCAATATCAGTCGTAACATAGACTTCATTCTTCTTCATATCTTTACCAATCACGTAATACGGCAGACCTCCGCCAACCTGTAAGCCATGACGTTGTCCAATGGTATAGAATAGTGCACCGTCGTGCTCCCCGATCACTCTTCCGTGCTGGTCGACAATATCACCATGGAGTTGAGGACCTACTTCAGATAATAAAAATTCTTTGATACCCACCTTGCCGACAAAACAAATCCCTTGACTGTCTTTCTTCTCAGCCGTTGCCAGCCCAAGTTCTCTCGCAATCTTACGCACTTCAGGTTTTTGGAGCTCACCAATCGGCATCAAACTTTTCTCAAGCGCTGATTGTTTAACTCTGTATAAGAAATAAGACTGATCCTTGCCTTTGTCTAGTCCAGTAAGTAATTTTCCAGAATGAATGCGCGAATAATGTCCTGTAGCGATCATGTCAGCGCCATCTTCAAGGGCAGTTTCTAAGAACAGTTTGAACTTCACTTCTTGATTACACATCACGTCAGGATTAGGTGTTCGGCCAGCCCTGTATTCAGCTACCATATAATCGACAACTTTTTGACGATACTCGGTTTCAAAATCGTACATTTTAAACACAATTCCGAGCTCAACTGCAACTCGTTTTGCATCCTGATAGTCTTCTTTCCACGGACATACAAAACCAGGCAGATCTTGGCTCCAATTCTTCATATATACACCCGTGACATCATAGCCTTGCTTTAGAAGTAGAGCTGCAGTGACCGACGAGTCTACTCCGCCCGACATACCGACGTATACATTTTTAGACATATATAATCTATTTTAGCAAAATTTGATAATATTTGCTGAATTAAACATCTAGGAACACTATGACTTTATCTGATTTAACATGGATAATTCCTCCAGATATTTGTACTTTACGATCACCATTCTTTACAGTACGAACTACCAAATCACATGGGCTCAGTAATGAGATGAAATTATGATGTTCGGGTAGAATGTCGAATGGTCCTGTAGCATTTACTGCGCTAAGGCTAAAAGCAATACCATTATAATAATCTTGAAACGGAGAATAAATCTTAACTTCCATAACTTGTTTTTTGTTTACGTTTTTTGCATAATCAACTGCAGCTTTATCGCTTTCAAGTTCTGACTTCGACTTATTGCTATCTCTTCCTAGTACTTTTAGTTCATCAACACTTGAGTCCATGTTAATTACACCTTATATTTAATGTCATACAATTATTTCTTCAATACTTTTAAGCGTATCTTCTAGGGTAAAGAAGTCTCCGGGCACTCCAGTATATTTAGTCATCACGCTCATATTTTGCGAAAAATTCTGAATTAATTTCTTCGCTTTAGCAAAATCAGCTCGATCAGAATTACTAAGTTCATTCTCTCCTATGATTGCAATGATACCTTTGAGTGATTCGTGCTTCTGTAGTAAAGCCTGAACCTGAATACTTAATAAATAGTGTCTGTCGCCTACTATTTCAGGAGTCAAAAGTGATGAAGTTGTAGCTGACAAGTCGACAGCAGGTCTGATACCCTGTTCGGCAATTTTGCGTGATAGAACTATAGTAGAATCCATCTCATGCTGAATAAGCTGCACAGCGGGATCGGAGATATCATCTGCTGGGACGTATATAGTTTGAACTGAAGTGATCGAACCGTTTTCGTTAGTGCTAAGTCGATCTTGAAGCGACTTAACGTCTGAGAACACTGTCGGCTCGTATCCCCCTTCGCTAGAAGTTTGATCCATGATTGTCGACAGTTCATTTCGGGCTTGAATGTAGCGGTACATATTATCAGCAAAGAACAGAATATCCATGTGTTTTTCATCTCGAAAATATTCGGCTGCAGCTGTCGCTGATACTCCGACTAGTGAACGTTGAACGGGATTTTCATTCATTTGAGCAAAAAATAACACAGTGTTTTTGAGTAAACCATTCTCTTTGAGTGTGATGTAAAGTTCGTGACCTTCGCGAATACGCTCTCCGATTCCGGCGAAGAAAGAAAGTCCGCTGCCTGACACGGCTATATTATTAATTAGTTCCATAGTCAACACTGTTTTACCTACACCAGCTCCACCAATAATTCCAATTTTTCGTCCTTTAACAAATGGGGTAAAGAAATCAATAACCTTGATGCCTGTTTCAAGAATTTCAGGTTTTGCAATTTTAAAGTTCGTAGACTTCGGAGGAAGTTTGAATATATCTTTGTTTCCAACTTTAGACTCTATAGCTTGTTGCCCATCAATAGGATCTCCGAAAGCATTCATTACTCGTCCAATTGTTGCATCACCAATAGGTATCTCAATACCCTTCATAGTTCGTATAACTTCCATGCCTTTTGTCATACGTTTATCGCCGCGAATATTTAGACATATTGCTACACCACCAGATTCAAGATGATCAACCAAAAGTTGAGTTTCGAAACCATTACTAACTATTACAAGTTCATTTACTTGCGGAGCATCAGAATCAAATTGAACTTTTATAACTACATCATTGATTATGGTAATTACACCCGCCATACTAAACCTCTGCCCTTTGTCTAGTTTGCTTCAGGCCATTGACTATCTCCTTGAGGCGCTCATCTTTGACAGCGCGTCTAGCTCGGTTATAAGTCAAATGAAGCTCATCCCTAGATTCCATGGCTAGATCGTGAGCTTCATTCATTGCTCTTGAACGCGAAGCATATTGGGCAAGTTTGGATTCAAGTATCAACTGACTTACGGCAATCTGCATCATTGTTCGCTCCAAGTGAGCGACTACTGCATAAGTACTAGGTTCGAATATATAATTAGATTCAGAAATTATTGCGTCTGGTTTATCGCTAGCATCGCCTATTTTTTTGACAGCCAAAGATAAACTAATACGTCGTACGTCTTGTACCATCAGAGATATGTATTCCTGATAGTAAACTTTAGTTGATCGATATTGTTGAACTTCTCGAATAATTGGCATAGCGTTGATGTTTTGATCACGTACTGGAAGCTTGAAATATTTTTTGTATGGCACGCCTATTTGAGCTAGCTGAACAGCGCCGTGATGTCCTATAGTGATGATATCGTTCTTGACTGGATCATAGTCGGCCAACATTAACTTCAATAGTTTCTGGTCAATATCTCCACTGAATCCACCTTCAGCCGTAATGATGATATATAATTCTTTGTCAAAAGCTTGAGACTGATTATTCTCACGTCCAAAACTAAAGTCTTTATTGACTCTTAGTTGTGTGTAAATGCCCCAAAGCGAATTAAAGAATTTAGTCGATTGCAGTACTTGGTTTTTAATTTTAGAAATACGCATACTAGATATTCCTTCAAATATGCCTGTAATATCAACTAGGTTAGACATTACAGCCTCATCATTTTGAATTTCAGTAAGTCGTTTCATGATTTAACCTCTTTCAACTCAGCCATAGCTGGTAGCTCAGCAGTGTTGCTTTGTACGCCTTTTAGCTTTACCAGAGACGCATCTTTAAGTTCATCACGTACAGAGTCAAAAAGTGCGTCAGAAGTTACTTTGGAGGCGTATTCACCAGATTTTGATTTAAGATCGTAAATCTTTATATCTTCGCCATCAGTCATATTTAGAACTATGTCCAGCATCAGTTGTTGAGCCATAAGGCTATATGATTCGGTGGGTCCTTGAGTTAATAATTCCTGGATACGCGTACCGGTAACGAGAGCGCGGTTTGATTCTATAGCTAGCTCAGATCCAAAGTGCGAGAATTGTAATGACTGCCTATAATCAGCTAATAACTTTAGCGTTTTATCGGCTAATGCCTTTTGTCGTTTATTGTGTCCGGCTCCACCAGCACGCGTGACACTCTGCCCGATACTTACAGCGGGTCTTATGCCAGATCTAAATGTCTCCATATCGAGGATCCATTGTCCGTCAGTAATCGACATGATGTTAGTCGGCAGATAAGCCGTGATATCACCCGATGCTGCGTGAACAATCGGCACTGTAGTCAAACATTTGCCATTTCTTTCTAAACGACCGCCTCGCTCAAGTAATGATGAGTGGGCGTAGAACATATCGCCTGGGTATGAATCGCGCCCCGGACTAACTCCAGACAACAGCGCAACTTCACGGTAAGTGTAAGCATGCGAAGTAAGATCGTCATAGATAATTATTGTATCGAGGTCGCACTTCTGCCATAGATATTCAGCCATCGCACAGGCAACATAAGGGGCGATATAGCTCATGATCAATGATTCGAACATAGTTGATACAACCACTATCGATCGTTCCATTGCGCCACTCTCCTCTAGCCGTGATAGAAGCATATCGATATCACTACGCCGCTTGGCTATAAGACAATACACAACGACTTGATCGGAGTCTTTCTGGTTGATCATTAGCTGTGTAGCTAAACTGCTTTTGCCAGACTTCGTGTCGCCAAGCATAGCCATGCGCTGTCCCCTAACTAGAGGGAATAATGCATCTATAACAATAACTCCACTCTCGACCTGATCGCTCAGCAACTTGCGCTCGTAAATCGATGGAGCTATATTGAATACTGGCATAATGTCATCTGCGGCTACTGGGCCCTTACCGTCTAGTGGTTCTCCTGTGACGGTAACAACACGGCCGATAAAATCTTTGCCTACTTTGGTTACTAATTCATTATGCTGAATTACGGCTAGCATTCCCACATCTAGATTTAACGTTCCGAAGTGTAATATAGCGACGGAGTCAGCCAAAATTTGATTCACGAATCCTTTACTCCCATCTTCAAACATGATCAATGAGTGCAAAGCAACTGGGTGTAGGCCTTTGACTTTAATCAAAAATTTATTAACCGCAATTACTTCACCTACCGGATTTCCAGATTCAACTAAGCGATCAAAATGCTTATTGCCGCTTGCCATTACGCTGGGTCCTTTTCAGAGATCTTACTTATCAGCAAATCTCGTTTACTAAGAAAATCTTTGCGAAGCGAAAAGTCAAAATACTTGTTAGTTGTGCGTACAATACACCCTGCTCCGATAGTTGGTTGGAGGCCGAGTGTTAGTAATATTTGAGGATCAATCTCACGCCTTAACCAATCCATCAATTTTTCTGTAAAAGCTGGTGTTGGGTCTGAGCTTAGACTTATATGGATAATTGGTGATTTGAGACCAATATGCTTTAAGTTATCGAAAAGTACCATACGGTCATGGTTTTTGATCAAATCCAGTTTATTAATCTCAAGGACTTGCTCCATAATTTTTGAAGACTTAGGAAGCTTAAGTTTATCGAGTGCGTCTTTAAGTTTAGCCTCTGCGATAATTCCATCAATTTCCAAAAGTTCGCGTATTAATCTTCCAATCTCTACTGGGCCAACAAGTAAAAGCGGTAGAACTATAGTTCTCTCTGGCTTATCCAATTTAGCTTCCATTCTTGATGTCCTCAACAATCGCCTTCTTATTAGCTTCAAGTTCACCAAGGATATATTCTAGTTGATCGTTGAGATCAATCTGGTTGCCAATTGCTTCTAAGACATAGTGATTAATAATGTCAGCCATGTTTTTTTCAAATCGATCAATAACCTGCTGCTTCTCACCAGCCATTTCAGTCTCTATTTGAGTGCTCATCTGCTCGCGTTGCTCGTCAATAGCAGTGTTGGTCTTCTGGATTGACTCAATCGCCAACTGCTTGGCATCCATAATTGACTGCTCATATTTGTCGAACTCTTCACGTAACTTCTTGGTAATCTCATTCTTCATATAGTCATTGAGCTGTGAAGTAGTAAGACGTAGATCCTGCTGCAAGAACATAGCATTTTCGCCGATAATTTTCTCGAAATGAAGTAGGCCACGATTACGAAGTTCTTCACGGAACTTATCATTAAAGATATGTTCAACGTCAGCGTCAGCTGCGTCGTCTACTGACTGTTGTGGCTTAGGAACGTTCAAGGTTTGTCCACCTTTAAGTCGAACAGTTAGCCAGATAAAGGCAATGCCAACGCTACCTAGTGTTGCCAAGATTAGTATTAGCCACCAAATTGTCATTCTCGAATACCCACCATTTGAAGTTGAATCTATCTGGCTTCGACTCTGGTATATATCAAATTACTTCTTGATATAAATTAAATCCAAAGTGCTAAAGCTTCAGCAGTAATTATACCTTAAATCATCTGTCAATTAAACAAAATTTAAGCTATTTTGAAATGATACTAACTAGTGCTTTGATTGCGGCTTCAATCTGATTGGACGACGTAGATCTTCCGAGGGTAAATCGTATTGAAGCTCTAGCTTGGTTATCGCTTTGGCCGATAGCTTTGAGTACGTGGGACGGCTCATCATCGGAAGCACTGCAAGCTGAACCGGCGGCTGCCAATATTCCAGCCTTGTCGAGTAGAATTAATATTCGTTCATTATCTTGTCCAGGAAAAGTTATGTGGACATTGTTAGGAAGTCGATTCTTAAGCGAACCGTTTATAATCGAATCTAGAAATTTTTCATTTAACTTTTTTATGAATAGGTTTTGTAGAAGCTTCAACCTTGCTACTTCAGAGTGGCGCATTGTTTGAGCCTTATCTAACGCTTCAGAAAATCCAATGATACCAGCAACATTTTCTGTGCCGCTTCGTAATCCTCTCTCTTGACCGCCACCATCGACAATCGGTAATAGCTTCACACGACTTTTTACAAATAATGCACCACTCTGCTTTGGACCATAGATTTTGCCGCCGTTCAGCGTCATCAGGTCTATTCCAAGTCGTGAAAAATGTAGATCAAGATAATTAGCAGCCTGACATGCATCGATGTGGAAATATAGCGGCAGGCAATAGACGCTAGAACTTAGGGTCGAAGATTTAAGCAGCAGGCGATTTGCTCGTATAGTTTCAACCACTTGACCAATTTGTTTAATTGGTTGGATAGTTCCGATTTCGTTATTGGCATACATTACACTGACTAGAACTGTTTTATCATCAATTAATTTTTTTAATTCATCAAGCTTAACTGTACCGTCAGGTTTAACTCCAACTTCGCGGAAATCATAATGTCTAGCCGCTTCTAATACTGACTCGTGTTCGATGCTACTTATTACGATATTTCCTTCTGGATATTGTCGCATTATTCCATGAATAGCTAGATTGTTTGCTTCACTACCGCCTGCAGTAAATATAATTTCACTTGATTTTGCACCAAGACAACGTGCAACTTTTGCACGGGAAGCTTGAATGTCTCTATGGACTTCCAGCGCTGGACCATAGTTTGCCGAGGGATTATAAAATTTATTTGTGAAGTACGGCTCCATTGCTTTAAAAACATCAGGATCTAAGGCAGTGCCGGCTGCATGGTCGAGATAAATTTTTGGGCTAGACATAATAATAATTATACTTGTTGTGGAGATAATTAAGCGGTCTGGCTATAAAGAGGCTGGATCTTTTTTTGATATAACTGCACGGCTTTAAATAAGTTTTGTGCTTCTTGGTATGTTAAGGTCTGGTAGCCGTGATTATTCTGATTCTTAAGTACACCATTTGGTCTAACTTCATAACGGGTCGTAACTGACTGGCATAGGCCCTTTGTATCTGTCCATCCTTCGTACCACACCCATGTAGTTTCGTCGAGGCAGAAGAATTCACGCTGGTGGCCTTCAGGTATACGTCCGAAAAGCTTGCCACCAATTTTGCCTTCAGCTCGTATGAGATCAAGTCCAGCCTCAGCTGTACGCTGTTCTTCGCTAGCTCTAAATATGCGTGGAAGGAATCCCATTATGCAGCCTCTGAGTATGCATAAGCATCAGCAACATTTTGCATAGATTTTTTAATAAACGTATCTTTGTCTGACATTGTAATAACTGGAATAACCGGATCAGAAATTGAAAATTTCACAATGTTTGGTCTACTAGTAAGGTGGATGTCGACATTCTGTCGCTGAGCTTCTATTAACTCCTCAGCTTTTTTAAGTTGAAGTTGTCTAATCTCTTCAGCTTTCATGAATTGCTCTGAAAGCTTTGATGTAAGATTATATGCTGCATTTGCCACAGTTTGAACTCGCCTTTCTACGGGCGATAAAAATTCTGGGGAATATTGGTTGTCGTGCATATAAAATCCTTTGCTATATCCCGAAAAGTTCACGCGCATTGCTAGTGGTTGCGGCAGACAAAATTTCGAGGTTGGTTCCTCGTAGGTCTGCAACATACTTTGCAACATTTACCACCCTTTTTGGTTTATTTATTGTACCACGATAAGGGGCCGGAGTCAAGAAAGGTGAATCTGTTTCAAAGACTAAATTCGAAACTGGAATAGAATTGTAGACTTCAAGCTGGGCTGAGTCTTTTGTAAAGGTCGAAATGCCATTTACTCCAATGTATAGTCCCCGCTCGATTGCCTTGTCTAGGTTGAATTGATTATCGGTGTAACTATGCAATACTCCTCGTATGCCTTTGTAGCTATCAAATATTGGCCAAAAGTTGTCAAAGGCATTACGAACATGGAATATTATCGGTAGGTCATGCTGGAGAGCTAGTTCAATTTGAAATCTAAGTATTGCTTCCTGGGCTTTTTGATCGGAATGATTATAGTAATAATCAAGCCCGCACTCTCCTATTGCGACAACTTTAGGCATTGAAACCAACGCAGAAAATTCTGTTAGTATTTGATCTTTTCCATAATAATCGTCAGCTGAGTGCGGATGTATCCCTATGCTCGCCCAACATTCTGGACGAGAACTCACAAAATCAACCGCTAAACGACTATCTTCAATATCACACCCCACGCAGATCATGCGTGAAACGCCAGCTTCAACTGCTTCACTAATAACCGATTCTGCGGTCAAGCCTTCAGCTTTGGACCAAAGTTTTCGGGTGTTAGCTTCACCGACTTGTGACACGAGCGACTGAATATGACAGTGAGTATCTACTAATTCTGGCATTACTTAACTTCTTGTTTTGGAAAAAGACTGCCATCGATAGGCCGAACAATGCCCTCTTCAAATACAGCTTTAATTTTAGACGAAGTTGAAGGCAAGAACGGTACGAGTAAGTTTGCAACCTGCATTAGTGAACTAACCTGATAAGCTAAGATTTCTCTTAAGTGATTTTCGTCGCCTTGTTTGGCTACGGCCCACGGTTTTTCTTCTTCAATATACTGGTTGAGCCCGCGAACCTGCTCCCAAACTTCATCAAGCGCTCGGTCAAATTTGCAAGCTGCAAGCGCTTCTTCATACTGCGCCGTGTCGTGATTGGCTTCTGGAATATCACCGATGATACCTTTCTGATATTTAACTATCATCGCAACTGTACGTTGAACCGCATTGCCAAGCTCATTAGCAAGTTCATTGTTATATGAATCTTCAAATGCTTGCCAACTAAAGTTACCGTCTCCATAGCTAGATATATGCCTTAAGAAGTAGTATCGAAAAGCGTCTGCACCATACTTGTCTATAACTTCATTTGGTGAGACTGAATTACCCAAGCTTTTGCTCATTTTCTGATCATCAATTGTGACATAACCATGAACATAGAGCGTTTTAGGCAAAGGAAGTCCTAGTGCCAATAACATAGCTGGCCAGATTGCCGCATGGAAACGTAAGATTCCTTTACCGACTACTTGCACATTAGCTGGCCAAAATACTTTGAAATCTTTATGATCTGGATAACCGAGAACTGTAATGTAATTCATCAAAGCTTCGAACCAAACATACATAACCTGATCAGAGTCACCAGGTACTGAAATACCCCAATCAATTTTAGACTTAGGTCGACTAATGCTGATATCATCTAGGCCTCCATTAATAACAGACAGGATTTCATTACGCCTTGTATCTGGTATAATCTGGAATTCACCCCTCTCAATAGCTGACTTTAGCTTGTCTTCGTACTTACTAAGTTTAAAAAAATAGTTATCCTCTTCAATCTTTTCATAGGGTCGATTGTGATCTGGACAAATATTCTTGTTGGTCTTCACAACTTTTTCATTGAAGAATTCTTCATCTCCGGTACAATACCACCCCACATAACTGCCTTTATAGATATCTGATTCGAGAGCTTTCCAGGCGAGCTTAGCCCGTTGTTCATGTCCAGGGTCAGTAGTACGAATAAATCGATCGTTGCTGATGTCTAGCTTTTTGGCGAGTTCTAAAAACTTAGCGCTCATTTCATCTGCTAGCTTAATTGGAGTTGTGCCAATCTCGTCGGCTTTCTCGGCAATCTTACCCCCATGTTCGTCAGTTCCAGTACTAAATAATACATTATCGCCAAATTGTCGTGCTCTGCGCGCAAGCACATCGGCCATAACAAATTCCATGGCATGGCCCAGGTGCGGCTCACCGTTAACGTAAGGGATTGAAGTAGTTACATAGTAATTGCTCATCGCTTATAGTTTACCTGTTTTTTAGATGTAAATAAAAATTTAACATAGAAATCTACGTTTTTAAGTGATTAGCTATATATAATGACGCAATTCTAATCTGTTATTTAATAAAAACAAAAGACCCCTATTGCTAGGAGTCTTTTGGGCTAATTAAGATTACTCTTAGTAGCGGTTGCGGTCATTGCCGCCACCGTAGCCACCACCGTTTCCACCACCGTTTCCACCACCGAAGGAACCGCGTGGGCGCTCTTCGCGGGGGCGAGCTTCGTTAACAACGATTGCACGACCATCTAACTCTTTACCGTTTAGTTGGTCGACAGCGGCCTTAGCCTCGTCGTCGCTTGACATTTCTACAAAGCCGAAGCCCTTGCTGCGGTTTGTCTCACGGTCAACGATAACGCTGGCCGATGCGACTGTTCCTACAGTTGAGAAAAAGTCCTTTAGTTGATCATCAGTCGTATTCCACGATAGTGATCCTACAAATAGTTTGGTTGCCATTAGTACTCCTATACGTCTAGAGGTAACCTGGCAAACCAGTTAGCCGCTCCTCAAGAACATCTTTATTATTATCTAGAACCTAACAAAACGTTATTAGCGGCTTTTCTAGTAATTGCAGTATATCATTTAACTACCTTAACTACAAGCAGTTAAGAAATAATTAAGAACTAGCTGGCTAGGCTATGTGTTAAGAGTTTAGTGTCGGGAATCCAACCCTAAAATCTAATTTACGAAGGTAAGAGCGTGGCCGATACGTCCTGCGCGTCCTGCGCGACCGATACGGTGGATGTAGTCCTGATATGACTGAGGCTGGGTGAAATTGATGACATGAGTGATGTCAGCAACGTCAATACCACGCGCAGCAACATCAGTAGCAACCAAAATCTTAGTACGGCTAGCCTTGAAGCTATCTAATGCTCGCTGGCGTTGACCTTGTGACTTACCACCATGAATTGCATCGGCTGAGAAACCACGTGAGATTAACTCATTACTAAGTTTCTCGACGCTGCGCTGAGTCTCATCGAAGACAATAACTTTGGCGACTTCTTGCTTGAGTAAAATATCGTGAAGCTTGTCCATCTTATCTTGTGGCGACATGTAGCGAACGATATCTTGGTTAACGTTCTCGCTGCTTTCACTATTCTTTACAGAGATAGTTACTGGCTCGTGCGAGAAAGTTGCGATCAAATTCTTAACTTTAGCATCCATAGTAGCTGAAAAGAAGAATGACTGACGCACAGGAGCCATAGCCTTCAAAATGTGACTGACATCAATGATGAAGCCCATGTCTAGCATGCGGTCAACTTCGTCTAGAACAACCAGGTTGAAGTGTTCGAGTTTGAGGGTGCTGCGTTCCATGTGGTCTTTTATACGTCCTGGTGTACCAATGACGATGCGAGGATTATTGCGTAGGTCACGAAGTTGTGGACCCATGCTGGTACCACCGATAAGTAAAGCACCGGTTAGACCAGTTCCCTTACCTAAAACGCGGCACTCTTGCTCGATTTGTTGAGCTAGCTCACGAGTTGGAGCGATTATTAGAGCCTTGGTTTGCTGGCGAGAGATCAGAGCTTGCATAATAGGCAATACGAAAGCAGCAGTTTTACCTGTGCCGGTGCTAGCAATACCGATGATATCTTTACCTTCAAGACCTAGAGCAATTGTCTGGTCCTGAATAGGTGAAGGCACATCAAAACCTTTAGCTGTCAGATTAGTTTGAAGCATAGGATCTAGCGCAAAATCTACAAAACGATGGTGAGATACATACTCTTCTTGCTCTTGAATAGTTGCTGGGCGGATGAAACGTTGTGGATCGATATATTCACCACGGCGCTTTCCACCACGGTTTCCACTGCGGCCTCCACCGCCACCTGATCGGACTGAGTTACGGTTATTAGATTTATACACTGAATATTTGTATGAAGACATAAAAAAATGAATCCTTTGGGTTATTACTTAAATTATTATTCTCGATTGTCGGTAATGAAATCGAGTAATTTAGGCTTTACAAACCCGGATTCATTTAAACAATACTATTACATTAGCACGATATTCCGTCAAAGTCAAGTCTAGAACTATCGAAACTTGATCATTGCCTTGAGGTTCGACAGATAGTGAGCAGGATTAACCTTGGGGTGTTCTTTGAGATAGAGCAGGTGAGTTGCGCGGAACGATGGCAAGTCAGCGGCTATCAGCACACCCTTGGCTGGTCGAGACTTAGTGTCTAGACCTAAGTCGTTTTCCATCTCTTCAAGTGCGCTAATAATAGCGTCCTGTGTCATGAACACGACTTTGGTTGGACTCTGCTGATGCATTATGCTCAAACTAAGCCTTAGCTTGCTTTGGCTTTTTGACTTCTTTGCGTCCTTTGTCTTTAGACATCACACACTCCCTAGTTAATACGTAATTTTATTATACTCTGTTTCAACTGTTATCTATAATTGGATAGCTCTTTTAGCCGTATTAAACTAACTATTCTTAGATCTACTGCGCCACGATATCCGACTAACTAGTTACGCGAAATACGGAGTGGCAAATGACTTTTAGAGGAGAAAACTTCCGAGCACTACCCGTTCTATGATTTACAATCTCTACCATTAATATACCCCTAGTGTTTATCGCACAAAAGTGTTATAATCCTGCTCACGGGGCTGAATTTTAAGCTCGACGTTGGACTTTATCAGTTAGATCAGCAGGTCGCTTGTCAGCGTATAGGCAATTTGAATAGATGCAAAATCTACTCTAAGCGATATGGTAAACAAAGTCCTCGGACAGCGTTTGGCATTCGCACCAGCTTTAGCTTAATACCTAGAGCCGCGCCAAGCATGACTTCAGATAGTGCAACCGCGCGTCATATTTTCTGGACGCTCGACTAGTATCGTCTAGACTAGTCGCTAAGACTTAGACTGCGAGATAGGGATGTTTGTTCGTTTCGATATCCTATCTCTAAGACACTAAAACGAACTATGCCTGTAGATGACTAACATTCGATAGACTGACGGACGCGGGGGCAGTACCCGCCAGCTCCTCCATAAAATGCCGAACCCTTTCTGGGTTGGGCATTTTTTGTATATGTTAATAGGGTAATGCCCCTAGAGGGTGCAGATTGCCTGTGGCAGTCTGCAAGAGAAATTTCAGATACGAGCTGGCTCGTAATATGTAAATTTCTGAACAAGCAGCGAAGCTGCAGGTACCCGCCAGCTCCTCCGAAAATACATCAGATTATTCTGGTGCTTTTTTGATTACTTATTGAAGCATAGGGATTCTAAACATTATTGCGTCAACCGATTAAATCATCTAGACGATTGACTGTAAAATAGCATAGTTCAAATATACTGTTAATAGGTGTATGCTGGAGTCAGTAATTAATTGGAGGAATGCACCATGTTAAGTACCTATTATCAAAATGCTACTAGTGACTCAAATAGCAGATTGTCAAAAGTAGTTATGGCGACTACTGTAGGTGTACTTCTGGCAATTGGAATCATTGGTCACGCTAATGCTGCTTCAGCACCAGTAAGTTATGCGACCACATCATTCACTATCGCCGAGGTTTCAATGTGGTCTCCTGACCGTACTTCACCCACAGGTGGCTATGGCTCTGTCAGTTTTGGCGGACGAAACAATGTTCTTGAAATGAACTTTAGCCACACTCTAGCTTCTTCGAGTAATTTTTATAAAACTGAGGGTCTACAGAGAGACATTCCTGACAGTGATGGCATCAAGGCTGATATCTATGTCGACAGCGCTTGGGCAGGCAAAACAGTTCGTGCTGGTTTGTGGGGAGTTGGTCATGACGCTACAGATTCAATAAGCTCATATCCGATAATTGAATACAGCACAGACTCAACTTCAGGGTGGCGCTACTGGAGCGTAGATCACTGGGTCAATCTCGTAGGTGTAGCAGTTAACCAGGGGGCCTGGAATACCCTTGCAATTACTCATGATAGTATTACCAATGAGTTTGTATACCGTGTTAACGGCACACAAGTTGCTACCTCTCCAGACGAGGACAGCACTAGAATATCTGCTGCTATACTGAATAGCAAAAACTATGGCATTGCAGACTACTCTGCACACTGGAGTAACTTTGCTTACGGCAATGTCGTAGCTAAGGACGCATGCAAAAACGAAGGCTGGAAGACTGCCTTTGCCGCAGATGGCATTAGCTTCAAGAATCAGGGTGCTTGTGTCAGCTATGTTGCTAGTAGCAAAAACAAGTCACAAAACTAGAATATCCGATACGGGCCTTAAAAAGGTGCACGTATTATTACAGTGCACCCTACTATTTATATAATGTTTTCCACTACCTTCCTGTAATCTTAGGAGTCATTGTTTGGTAATTGTCGTTACAGGAGTTGAAGCAAATCATATGTTTGTTGTTGCTGAAGACGATGCTGAGCATTAGAGTCCCTGACTTCTAACAAATTTTGTGGGCGTATAACCACTAGCGAGCTACAGAATTCTTTCAGTGTTTAAGCTCAGTCTGACAGTCTACGTTACGCATCGAAAGTAAATCTTACATCTAGTTACTACTATAACCAATAGGGGTAAACTATTGACTAGGTGAACCTCTAAAAATGCATCAGATTATTCTGGTGCTTTTTTGATTACTGACTATAATTAGATTATGAATCCAGAACCAGCCAATTTAGAACTAAACTATATGACACCGATTGTTGCGGCTGATGGAAATGGTATCTTCATCAACGATACTAACAATGTGCCGACTCTGACATTTTTCCAAGTACGTAAACAAACCGGCAATCAAGTCTTTGCCGATGTAGTTGCAGCCGTACGAATGAATAGCCTTGAAGAACTTGTGCAATTACAAAAGAGTATCGAAAACACCATCAAAGAACACAAGTCTAAAGAAAAGTAATTATAATCCGAGCGGGTGGTCGCAGGCACCAAGCTTGCCAGGCTTACAGATGACTTTATGTAGAGACTGAAGGCCGGTGATGAGTTGCATCATCTGGTCTTCGCCCATTTTAGAATATTCAGGCGCAAAGCTTCTTCGTAAGATTCCTCCAGCAGCTTCAGTAATTTGCATGCCTCGAGTAGACGGAACCGTGATATGTTTACGACGATTCTGCGGGTCAGGTAGGGCTGAGAGCAAACCTTTGACTTTGAGCAGTTTGATCTGACGGCTAATGCTAGCTTCGGTTTGACCTAGGCTAAGAGCAATGGTTTTTTGTTGCACGCGCGGATTCCATTCCAAAACCATCAGAATTTTATACTGACTAAGACCTATGCCAAGTTGCTCTTGGAGGACTTGGTCAGACTGCTTGCCGATGACTGCGGCCAGGTGATCGACTAGATAGCTGAGGTTATTAACTGGACTCATAAGCATAATCGTAATACCCGACACTTAACATGTCAAGTATTATTTGGCCATTGCTTCGTATAGCTTGGACCACTCTTCTAAGCTAAGGGTTTGAGCTCGACGGCCAGTATCAATTCCTGCCTCGGCGCACATCAATTGAATCTTGGATTTATCCAGATCCAGTCCCCCGCTCAAACTATTAAGTAGGGTTTTGCGGCGTTGTGAAAATCCAGCCTTAACTAAGCGGAAAAAATCTTTTCGTTTTTCTCCATCTTGTTTGAGGCTAGGAAGACGTTCAAGGATCAAAACTTGCGAATCAACTCTAGGTGGCGGTGTAAATAGTTCGGCTGGAACGATATTGCCAAGACTGACTTCCCAGAAGTACTGGGCCGTAACACTGAGTATCGACATCGAACCCGGCTCAGCAGCCACACGTTCAGCAACTTCCTTCTGAACTAGCAAAACAACAAGTGATGGCGGGTTATCAGTCTCGCTAATCACTCGGATTAAATTGCTGGTTATGTAATAAGGTATGTTGGCAACGATTTTATATCCAGTTGGTAGCGATGATAAATCAAATTTTAAGATATCTTGGTTGATAATCTTTAGGTTCTTAGCCGGAACTCGCCAAGTCATTTGCTCGGCAAGCTGTCTGTCAAATTCAATGGCTACGACGTTCTTAGCCTGGCCCACTAAAACTTTTGTCAGCGTGCCAAGTCCTGGTCCAATCTCAAGTACAGTCTCTTCTTTAGTAATATCAGCACTAGCAGCAATGTCTTCTAGCACTTGCTCATCATTTAGCCAGTGTTGTCCGAGTTCTTTCTTGGGTAGATTATCCATTGTCTAATTGTACCAGTTTGGTTGAACGGCGAGCTCTGGGAACTACCACCAACCGCCATAGTCAGAAATTCCTGTTCGCTGAACAGCATGCTTACGCCAAATCGTATAAGCTTCATACCAACCTCCGTATCGACTTAGTGCATATCCAGAACACCATTTGAGCTGAGTTATCGGATTGGTGGCCCAATCAGCACCTGCACTAGCCATTTTGTTACCCGGAGTCGACTGGCATAGACCATATCCACCGGTCTCTGCTACGAAGCCAGCGTATGGTGGACAAGTACCGTAGATGCCTTCAGCTCGAGTAGGACACCAGCGAGATTCGCGACTAATTATGAAATCAACGTAATAATAGTCACTTGGCGATATACCAGCCAACGCCATATCTCCCTTGATACCACTCAGGCTAGAGCCGCTGACTACGATTTGTGTAACAGCAGGCTTAGTAATAACCGTTTGCAGGATAGTTCTTCCAATAACTTCTCCATTACTTAGTTTAATCTGGTAGGTTGTGGTTTTAGATCCATCCGACCCTGCTTGGCGAACTGCGCTAGTTCCATATGCTAATGAGCTGTCTAGTATGGTCTGTACGGGCATAGCAATCGATTCAGTTACAGACTCAATTCTAGTTCCTTGTCGAGATATAAATACTTGTAGATTTGGGGTCAAGGTCGTATCAATATTTGGACTAACTTCATCATCCGCAGCCAATGTAATTAGCTTCTGCTCTATCAAGTCACGAATAGTTGCAGCGTGAGTGCGAATGTTCAAGGAAGTACCATAAAGATTCAAACTTATAGGAGTTGCTCTATCTATAACAACTTGTTCACCGATTGCATACGTCGATAAGAAGTTTTGGCTTGGCACAACTATAACGATATCTTCTGGGTAGACTTTACTTCCTACCTGATCCGCAATCGCTCTTGCGGTAGTGCCTGCGCTAAATGTAAATAGCCTTGTATTGCCGTCAACGATTTCTACTGGCAAAGCGCGGTATATATTAACTCGGAATTTATCTTGATCAATCCGAGTTGATAGTGCAGGTTCGACGATGTCACCTTGACCTAATTTGATGCCCATTTTGTTAAGCAAACCTTCA
Organism: bacterium; assembly: GCA_043776675.1. GTDB lineage: Bacteria > Patescibacteriota > Saccharimonadia > Saccharimonadales > UBA4665 > JAJXTN01. The sequence continues at coordinate 26,582 of JAYVRB010000036.1, read as the reverse complement.
ACGGTCTTTTCGCGAGTCGGTATAGTCTGTTGAACACGGTCATATGCAACAATAACAAAAATCGAATCTTTAGTAATTGGCAAGGTATTGGTATGTCTTGCGATTACATAAACGAGTGAGGTTAATATAATCAAAAATCCAAAAGTGTATAGCGGAACGCTCCTCGGGTTGGCTGTCGCCTTTTTAACACGCTGAACATGTCTAGGGATTCTTACAAACCTAAACCGACTATATCTGTGCTTGGCTATAGCAATTTTCTTGCGCATATATAATCACTTACTTGATTAACGTAATTCCGGTATCTGTATCAGTCTATTAATTGTACCAAAATCTAGCTACTCAAACCATTTACTTGATAAAGACTTAAGGTCGCTACTCAGACTAGACTCTAATACTTCCCGTTTACTCATCCAGATTGTCTCTCTAATTTCTAAGGTATTTTGGCTTACCGTGGGTGGCTTAATACTACGATATAAAAACAGATGATATCTGTAGCCAAGGCCCGAAATACTTCCACGGTGCTCACCTAGTTCACGGAGTTCTGACTCTTTGATTTCAATTCCAGTTTCTTCTAGAACTTCACGTTTAGCAGTGTCCGATAACGACTCGTCAGACTTCTGACCTCCACCGGGGAGAGACCAGCACCCATTACCATACCAATTTCTGGTTAATAATATCTTTTGGTCGTGTATGATTATCACTCTGGTTCGCATCCCCCTTTTTAGATATACAAATAATCCTGGCCAAGTTACCCAAAAGCCTATGTAACCTAATAACCTCGTAATTCTATGCTTCATAGCTTTTCTAATGGAGCGAGACTTATGTCTAACTTCCTAGTTCCTTTACCCTTGAAATAAATAACCGCAATATCACCATCAAGTTCCATGACAGTACCATCTCCGAATAGTGAATGCCTTACGCCGTCACCTTCATTAAGTTCTGGAATGTACCTTAGTTCATCAGAAGGTTTGACTGGAGCACTGCCGTTCATCGGCTGGAAGTTGAAACTTTCGATCGTAGCCAAAGACTGCGACTCTCCATCAATTTCAGATAAAAATCTAGATGGTGCATTGTGCTGAATGCCACCATAAAGTAATCGAGACGATGCGTGTATCATATATAGTTCTTGACGAGCTCTAGTCATTCCAACATAGCACAGCCGACGCTCCTCTTCCATTTCTGACTGATCATACAGTGCTCTTGAATGCGGGAAGATTGACTCTTCAAGTCCAGTCATAAATACGACAGGGAACTCTAGGCCTTTGGCAGCATGGAGCGTCATCAAGGTTACGGCATCATTATCAAAATTGGTGCCATCAAGGTCGCTTACCAACGCAACTTCTTCTAAAAATCCTGCCAAACCTTCATCCTGATACTCCTGAGCCACGCTAAGAAGTTCATTAACGTTCTCAAGCCTAGCTTCTCCTTGGGTTGAGCCATCATCTATAAAATGTTTGTAGTCTATTCGCATAATTAATGAGTCAATTAGCCCGCTTACGCTAGCTCCATCGCTAGCTACACGCAGACCATCCAACATATCGCCTACTTCACTTAGAGCAGCTCGAGCCTTTGGCGTAATAGTTGAGCAGTCATTGGCTTGGCGAAGTGCTCCAGCTAAACTCAACTTTTCCTCTCTCTGCCAAGTCATAAATTTTTGAATGGAAGTAGCACCTATTCCTCTAGTCGGGATGTTGACAATGCGTTCAAAACTTACATAATCCTCAGGTTGGAAAATAAGTCTTAAATATGCCATTAGGTCTTTAATCTCTTTGCGGTCATAGAAACGTACGCCTCCAACAATACGATATGGAATCCCGTAATGTACGAAGCTTTCTTCTATAGAACGACTTTGCGCATTGGTACGATATAGCACTGCGAAATCTTTGTAAGTTCTAAGCCCGCTATCAACACCATTCCGTACTCGTCGTATAACACCTTCTGCTTCTGCTCTTTCATTTCCTACTTGCATAAGTTGAACCGGTAATCCGCCGGCTTCATCAGTCCAGAGTTCCTTGTCGCTACGGTGAGAATTCTTGGTAATCACGGCATGTGCAGCATCCAGAATATGTTTTGTACTGCGATAATTTTGCTCAAGTTTGATAATTGTGCAGTTCTTATAGTCTTTTTCGAAATTTAAAATATTACGAAAATCTGCGCCTCTCCAACTGTAAATACTTTGCCAATCATCTCCAACTACAGCAATATTATTATGCTCGTTGTTGGTAAGTAGTTTTACTAATTTGTACTGAGCGGTGTTGGTGTCTTGATACTCATCAATCATTATATATTTAAATTGTTTCTGCCATTTGATTCGAACATCTTCATGTTTTTCAAGCAGCTCGACCATGCGATTGATGAGGTCATCGAAATCCAAAGCCGATGCTTCATGCAGGATTGACTCATATATTGGAAATACTTGGGCCGCTACTTTTTGTGCAGGACCTTTAGCTATTTCGGAATACTCTTTGGGTCCGATCATGTCATTCTTAGCGCTGGAAATTAGACTAGAGATTAAGCGTGGGGGGAATGATTTCTCGTCAATCATTAGTTGCCTACTGGCTCGTTTCATAGCTGCTTGACGGTCAGATTCGTCAAATATTACAAATGTACGAGGTATACCTATGTGTTCGCCGTCTTGTCGAAGAAGTCTGACACAAATACCATGGAAAGTACCCATGTATGGCATAAATCCACGATCTTCAGAATTTGCGTTTAACAATTCGCCTACTCGATGACGCATCTCTTTTGCGGCTTTATTGGTGAAGGTTACTGCCAAGATATTATACGGAGTTGCTCTTTGTGTATCTATTAGATAAGCGATGCGATGAGTTAGTGTCTTGGTTTTTCCAGATCCAGCTCCAGCCTGAATCAGCAGCGGCCCCTCTGTGGTTTCTACTGCTCGTTTCTGTTCTGGATTTAGACCATCTAATACCTGCTCTAACACCTTACTATTCTACCAGAGCTGAGTCGTTTTAGGTGTTGTGAGATAGGCCTATATATGATTACTAATAGAACTCTGTCAAAGCTTTGATGCCACCGATTTTAATAATACCCGCATCCAATGCCAAATTAGCCCAAACTAACAACAGAACTACGCTAAATATAATTCCAAGTGCTATGAATCTTTTAGACTTTCGATTCTCGACAGTATTAATCGGTAGGTAGTAAGTCTTGGCATTAACAATCTCAGCTATTTCTGCATCATGCTGAGTCTTCTGGGCTTCTTCTGCTTTGGCAATATCTAATTCCTCAGTTTTACCAGCAGGAACTGGTACGTCAGCAACTTTTTCGTCTTTTTGTTCTGATTTATCAGAATCTGGTTGGGGCTTAGATTCAGTTTCTTCGCTTTTCGGCTTAACCTCTGGATGATTCTCTAAAGTTTTAATCTCATGTTTGGGCTTCTCGATACTTGGCACGTCGTGACTAGGTAGCTCATTTTTTTCAACTGATGATTTGCTATCTATTGGATTTTCTATCATCTGACGACTGGTAACTAACACTGACTTGGAATTTTCTGAAGGTGATGCTATGCCAACATGAGAAATATCCATAATGATCTTTTTTGGTACACTTGGTTCTGGATTAGGCATTGGTTTCGACTTTCGGGTGACTTAATTTATACGCTGTTTCAACAATTCCAATGAATTGTTCATAATTTAGGCTAGCTGCGCCAACTAAGACTCCGTCACAACCATCAATTCGAAGATACGCACCTACTATACTGTTATCTACGCTACCGCCATAAAGTACACGAATGCTCTTAGATACTGATTCTCCAAACAATTCTTTTACTTCATATCTTATATGGTCCATAGCTTTCTTCATATCGTCTGGCTTAGAGATTTCACCGTCAAAAGTGCTAATCGCCCAAACCGGCTCATACGCTATAACGATATCTGTCACATCTTCTGAAGTTAGATTAGATAAAGCAGTGGTTAGTTGATCATGTAATACTCGTTTAGTTTCTCCCGCAACTCTTTCTTGCTTAGTCTCGCCTATGCAAAGGATTGGGACAATATTATTTCGAACCGATGCTTGGACTTTATCTCTAACGTCCTCTAAGGTTTCGTTAAAATAAATTCTTCGAGCTGAATGACCAATAATGCAGTAATGAACTAGGTCAGACAACATAGTAAAACTAACCTCGCCGGTATAAGCCCCCTCATCTTTAGAGTATGCGTTCTGAGCGGCTAGGCGAAACTTACGACGATCAATCTCTAGACTGAGCGGCTGAAGAGCTAACATTGAAGGCGCCAATACTACTTCTATGTCTCGATGGACTTTGATGCGTTGATTTAGACGATGTACTAGCAAGCTAGCCTCGTGAATGTTAAGGTGCATCTTCCAATTACCGACAATCATAGTTCTTTTCATAGTGCTTATGATTATTGTACCTTATTTCTCCATTAGTGCTTCAACACCGGGAAGTTTTTGGCCAGCCATGAGTTCAAGACTTGCGCCTCCGCCAGTAGAAACATGATCGAAGCTATCAACTAGATGCCTGTTCTTTACGTATCCGACCGTATCTCCGCCACCTACTAGAGTGAAAGGTTTATGCCCAAATTCTCCAAGCATTGCTTCAATAATTAATTCTGTACCATGCGAATAAGGCCCAATTGGACCTTGAAGACCAACAGTTTCTGTCACACCCATAGTTCCATTCCATATCACAGTATTAGCAAGCTGAACGGCACCTGCAATGAAAGATCCTGAAAATGGACCGATATCTAAGATCAATTCATCTTCGTGCATTTGACTAGCACTGAGAGGTGGTCGTTTAGGATAGTTTTCGATATCGGCAATAGTGTGTGCCGACCAATCAACTATTCGAGTCGTTGCATTCTTGTCAATTTTTGTGGAGACAACTGCGTCGTGAGGAATAGAAAAGATAAAATGACGTTTCTTGGCTTCAGCTTCAGCAAGGTGCATTATTTCTCTAGCTTTGGCGAGATCAGTAGCATCATATCTACTTGAAGCTACGTCGATACCTTTGGCAGCGAGAAACGTATTGGCCATTGCTCCGCCGATAACAAGAAAATCTGAGATTTCAATAAAGCGGTTTAGAACATCGATCTTGTCTGCAATCTTTGCACCACCTACAATTGTCATTAATGGTCGCTCGGGTTTCTCCATAACACCTGTGATAATGTCGACTTCTTTTTCAAGTAATAATCCAGCTACGCTTGGCAAATACTTGGTTATTCCCGTCGTGCTAGCATGTGCACGGTGTACTACACCAAATCCGTCTTGCACGAATATGTCAGCTAGACTGGAAAGTTCTTTAGCAAACTTATCGTCGTTGGCTTCTTCCTCAGGATGAAACCTCAAGTTCTCTAGCAATACTACTTGACCATTACCGATTCCATCGACAGCCTTTTGAGCAACTGGACCAACACAATCTAATGCAAATTCTACAGGTTTATCTAACAGTTGTTTCAGTCTTTTGGCGATCGGGAACAAGCTTGCACTTGAATCATGCGCACCCTTCGGCCTTCCTAGGTGGGAACAAATTATTAACTTTACGTTGTGCTTTAATAGATACTCAATGGTAGGTAGGGACTGTTTAATCCTGTAATCATCTGTGATTTTACCGTTTTCGATTGGAACATTATAGTCAGCCCTAAGCAGAACTGTCTTGCCTGTTAAATCAATATCTCTGATTGTCTTTTTAGTAAACATCCCACCCCTATATAATGCTTATGACTTTCTTAATATTAATTTTATAGCTTTAATCTGATAATGCATAATTTATTTAACGACCCTGACTTTAATCGTATCAGTTGTACCGACAACTCCAGGATAATGTCCAGAAGCGGTAACTACAATATCACCCTTCAAAAGCACTTTATTTTTCTCAAGCCAATCAGTAAGTTTACTTGCAGCCATTGCATCGGCTGGACGGGTGTAAGACTTTACACCATAAACTAGAGCTAGTTGGTTAGCTGTCATAGGATCACTTGTAACTGCAATAAGTGGAATGCTAGGGCGAAGAGAAGAAATTTGCAATGCAGTTGCACCAGATTTAGTTTCGGCGACGATGGCTTTAGCATCAATGTTTTCGGCTAGGGTTAAGATAGCTGTTGAGATTGCCAATTGCCTAGATTTATCACGCACATTTTGAAAAGTAACCTTAAGAGGATTATGTATTTCTGTGTAGCGGATAATGCGCTTCATGGTTTCAACAGCTTCTATCGGATAGTTACCGCTGGCGGTTTCTTCACTAAGCATGACGCAGTCCGCACCCATAACTACAGCCGTAGCAACGTCAGACACTTCTGCTCTACTAGGCTCTGGTTGATCTGTCATGCTAACCAGCATCTGTGTTGCCACTATTGTTGGTTTGGCATACTGGATTCCGAGTCCTACTATTTTGCGTTGTACTATAGGCACGCTTTCTGCTGGAGTTTCGATAGCCAAATCTCCACGTGCAATCATCACAGCATCGGCAGCTTTCATGATACTCTCAATATTTTCGACAGCCGCTTTAGTTTCGATCTTGGCGATTATTTTAGCCTTACTATTTACTGCACCCAAAAGATTCTTTAACGAATGAATATCGGCTTCGCTTTGCACAAAACTTAAGGCTACATAATCTATGCTTTGAGCTGAGCCATATATTAGATCTGCTTTATCCTTGGCAGTTATAATATCACCCTCAAAATCTGTATCAGGAAGATTAATACCCTTACGCTTTATTAATATTCCGTCGTTCTTAACTTCAACATGCACAATACCCTCGCGCACACTTATGACTTCAGTTCGAACTCGACCATCGTATAGGTATATCCTCTCGCCTCGCTTAACTTTCAGACCTAAATCGTACTGTGTTGGGATGTGTCCAGTCGCAGCGTAGTCAGATTCGTATCCAAAGCTGATGATCTCGCCCTTTTTTACATTAATTATTCCTTCAAAATCTCCGAGTCGAATCTTGGGACCTTGAAGGTCTTGAATAATTGCCATCGGTTTACCATACGCTTTAGATGCTTTACGAACCCATTCAATCTGCTGAGTTCTCTCTTCATGACTTCCATGACTAAAGTTGAGCCTTATTCCATTAGCCCCAGCTTCAATAATCGCTAAGATTTTTTCGTAACTATTAGTTGATGGACCAAGCGTCGCAATAATCTTTGTACGTTTGAGCTTCTTTAGGGGCACGTTTGGTGCTATGTCTGTATTGTAAGTATTCATCTAATCCACCCGAATACGTTAATGCTTCAAAGACTATTATATATTGTGAAGCTAATTATCGCTAGGGTAATACGAAGTTCAAACAGAGTAAAGCGCTAAATACCAGCAAAACTACTAAAGATAGCTTGAACATCTGCTTAGCCCATAGACTGTGTTCAAGTTTATTATCCAAGCTCTTATATATCCAATACAAACTAATCAAGGTCATAACAATGAGGTAGCTATCGCTAGTTTCAGAAAATGCTCCGAGCAATAAAGCGCTTATCAAGAAGCAGATAATATATATCCTTATTAGTAGTCTGGTGTAAGCTTCTCCTTTCTGAACTGGAAGTACTGGCAACCCTGCAGCTTTGTAATCTTTAAGACGATACAGTGCGATTGAATGAAAGTGTGCCATCTGCCAAAAAACCATAATAAAGAATAGTATCAAAGCAGCTTTACCAAAGTGATTTGTGTATGTAGTGTAGCCTGCAACCAGTGCTGCCGAACCTGAGATACTTCCTAATCCCGTACCAAAATTGGTGTATCGTTTAGCAAGCCCATAAATAACTATATAATCTATATAACCGATAAAGCCGATAAATACCGTTAACCAGTTAGTGAATATAATTAAAGAGGCGAAGCCAACTATGCCAAGAGTAGCAGCATATATTAGAGCATTTGTCTTCGAAATTTTACCGACTACCAGAGCGCGTTTGCTTGTTCGCTCCATTTTTGCGTCTAAGTTACGATCTAGATAATTATTGACTACACAAGCAGAACCAATGACTAGGCAAATACCGATTAACATTCCACTAAATGTCAGAAGATCAAAGTCCGACCTAGCTATGAACATATATCCAGCTATGGCTGATAATCCATTACCGTATACAATCCCCGGTTTAGCTAATCGATAATATGTACGAAACTTTTCCAACTTAATTCATCACTCGTTCGTCTTTGATGATATTCATATTTGTTTGCTCTGGTGTCATATTGTGATAGTTTAGATTATTCATAATCCAAATTGATCCACCAACAATTATCACAACTACAAGAGCTGCAAATAGCATTACCAAGGAATTCAATCGTGGCTTAGATTCTTGATTTAAATGAAGAAAGAATACAAGCTGAACGAATAGTTGAGCAATTGCAAGTGATGCCAAGATTAAGACGACATTGTTGTCCATAAAGCCCGAGTGTCCAGAACTAATATGTGATTGAACGGTCATATATGCCAAGAGAGTCAGTATCAACGAAAGCACAAAACCAGTTATGTAAGTCTTTGAAGAAGATTGTGTATTCTTTAGTTTAGAGTTAATTTTCTTAAGCATATTAACCTTTCACTGCCCCAAGTAGATATACGATTGTAAAAATGAATATCCAAATTATATCTAGGAAATGCCAGAAAAGACTAAGCATTGTAAGTCTACGAAGTACTGACCTTCCAAGCCCCCGTTTGATGATTAAGAAGATTGCTACAGCCATCCAGATTAAACCAACAAAGATGTGGAGTCCGTGAGTTCCTACTAGTGTGAAATACGAGGACAAGAATCCGCTTTCCCTAAACCCATTACCTTCAATAATTAGAAGCCTGAACTCGCTAAGTTCAAGACCAAGGAAAGTTAATCCAAGAATGAATGTAGCACTGAGCCAGTATATGACTAACCTCTTTTGCTGACTACGAGCAGCCAACAAGGCCATACCGCATGTAAAACTACTAGTAAGAAGTATTAATGTCTCAACGAGTACAAATGGTAGGCTAAATAATGATGCCCCTGAAGGACCACCAGCTGTATTATCTCGCAGCACAGCATAGGTTGCAAAAAGACTAGCGAATAATACTACGTCGGTCATTAGATAGACCCAGAATCCAAACAAAGTCTTGTTGCTACCTTGCACTTTTGGTTCTATGGTCACAGCTTCGTTGTTCATGCGTATCTTTCTCTAGCTTTAGTTTCAATCTTCTCGATTTGACTGACAGACAATTCGTATTCAGTGTCGTCAGAAATTGTGCGTCGAATTATCAGTACAACAAGACCAATAACGCCAACTATGGCCAACAGCAGCATATGCCATACCGCAGCGAATCCTATAGCAAGAGCAGCACCAGCTATCAGAATCGGGTAAGGCGTATTTCTAGGCACTCTGAAAGCTTCGTATTTTGGAGGTTCCACTTCTGCTCGAGAATGTTTAGCTGCCCAGAATGCATCACGCTTTGAGCCGTCAGGTAATACAGCGAAGTTATAGAACGGTGCTGGTGAAGTAGTTGACCATTCGAGTGTCCTGCCGTCCCAAGGATCTCCTGTTGTGTCTAAATTCTGATTTCGTTTGATAACGCTCACGATGACATTCAATACAATTAGAAGTAGTCCAACGAAAATTGTCACTGCACCGACACCAGCTACTACAAATAGTCCCTGCCAACCAAGTGAGGCTTCATAGTGATCCATGCGGCGTGTAGCGCCCATTATGCCCAAGATGTATAGCGGCACGAATGCCAAGAAAAATCCTACTAGCCAACACCAGAATGAGTATCTTCCAAGTCGTTCGTTGAGCTTGAATCCAAATATCTTAGGGAACCAATAAGTTAGTCCAGCAAAGTATCCGAAAACTACTCCACCAATAATCATGGTGTGAAAATGTGCAACAAGGAATAAGCTATTGTGCAGCTGGAAATTAGCCGGAGGCACTGCCATAAGTACTCCTGCTACTCCTCCGATCGTAAAGGTGACTATAAAGCCAAGGAACCATTTCATTGGTACGCTAAAAGTTATCCGGCCACGGTACATAGTAAACAACCAGTTGAATACTTTAACGCCAGTTGGTATGGCAATAATCATTGTCATGATACCGAAGAAAGCGTTGACGTTTGCCCCTGCCCCCATAGTAAAGAAGTGATGTAGCCAGACGGTAAATGATAGTACGGTTATAGCCATGATGGCCCAGACCATCGATGTATAACCGAATAGTCTTTTCTTAGCAAAAGTGGAGACTACTTCAGAAAAGATACCAAAAGCCGGCAAAATTAGAATGTAGACTTCTGGATGACCCCACGCCCAAATAAGATTCACGTACATCATTGGGTTGCCACCGTCTGCGGCAGTAAAGAAGTGCATCCCTAGTGAACGATCTAGAAAAAGCATTGACAAGGTTGCAGTAAGGATTGGAAATGCAAATATGACTAAGATCATGCTGCCCATAACGCTCCAAACGAACATAGGCATTTTCATAAGCTTCATGCCTGGCGCGCGCATTTTGAAAATCGTAACCAAGAAGTTTACTCCAGATAGTAGCGACCCAACACCTGCTATCTGCAGACTCCAGATCCAATAATCTACACCAACACCAGGACTATATTCTAAACCTGATAGTGGGGGATATGCCAACCAGCCAGCAGCCGAGAATTCTCCTAGCATTAAGGGGAGGTTCATTAAAGCTGCTCCTGCTGCGAACAACCAGAAACTAGTAGCGTTCAGGAATGGAAATGCTACATCTCTCGCGCCAATCTGCAATGGAACAATTAGATTTATCAATCCAAACATAAGTCCCATTGCTACGAAGAAGATCATGAGCGTACCGTGAGCCGTAAAAATCTGTTGGAATTGATCAGCAGTTAAGAAGCCACGATCAGCTCCAACGGAAGTTGCTTGTTGTAGTCGAATCATTCCAACATCGACAGCACCACGAACTAACATTAAAAGAGCAATCAAAATATACATAATTCCGATCTTCTTAGGATCAACTGTTGTCAGCCAGTTGCGCCACAACCATTTCCATTTTTTGAAGAAAGTTAACAAGACAACTACAATAAAGCCACTAGCCAAGATACTAATTCCTGCGCCTAGTGTTATCTTATCTTTAGGTATTGAATCTAGCGAAAGTCGGCCAAGTAATTCTGCGAAAATCATTTTAATAAGCTCCTGAATGCATACGATCACTCATCATATATTTTGCCACAACCCTATCATACAGGCCAACGTCGTTTGCCGAATAGAAAACGACCGGATTATTCTTTGTCGGTTTGGACAGATTATCATAGGTCGATTGATTTAGCTTGAGTTTAGATCTATTAGTGAATGATGACCATGCTTCAAAATTATCTTTACTCACTACGTTTGACTTAAATGTCATGCCCGAAAATCCTTCGCCGCTTAGATTAGCAGATAACCCACGATATTCACCAACTTGTGTAGCGTTCAGGTTTAGTTGAGTACTCATACCTGGCATGGCATATATCTGTCCTCCAAGTTGCGGAATCCAGAAACTATTCATAGGCGCGTCGGAAGTTATCACAAACTTTATTGGCGTATCTACCGGTAGCTGTAATAAATTGACAGCTGCAATGCGTTGCTCAGGATATATGAAAAGCCATTTCCACTGAAGAGCAACCACCTGGACTGTAAGTGGCTTTGATGTGGAACTTAATGGACGCCTAGGATCAAGCTCGTGCGTGCTATTCCAAGTTATAACTGACAGGATGACAATTAGGATAGTCGGAACACCCCACCACACTGTTTCAATCAGTCGATTGTGATCCCAATCTGGAGAATATTTAGCTTTGGTGTTGGTAGCTCGGTATTTTCTTGAGATGTAGAAAGTCAAGGTGAATACCGGTATAACTACTATTAGACTTAACGCCAGAGTTTGATAGATTAAATTGCGTTGTTTAACGCCGATCTCGCCTTTAGGATCAAAGATTCCAAAGTTATAGTTTCTGAGTAGATACCCAGCCAGCAGACAAATCAACAAGACAACTAGTATTGGCAGCCATGTTTTGAGTTTGCTCTTCATTACCCTCTATAGCCCCTATTAAGCTCAACCATATTATCTATACTATAACACCGCGGACTTATAAATATTGCTCTGTTTATGCAATTTTATGCGCATTAGCTGGAGAAGTGTCTGACCCAGTACATATGCTAAGTCTGAGCCTTGGGGATATTGGAAATTAATTTTACTAAAAATGGGTTCGAATTCAAAACGCTCATTTTTATTAGTGAGTTGATGTAGGTATAGTAGCGCGTCTATCAAAAAGTTGATGCCGTATGTAGAAATTAGATTAATTAATGCATTGTCCGGTTCTTGATAACCGACCTTGCGTAACAATTCAATTATTTTTTTAGAAACTTCTGGAGTAATTTGAGCTGTCTCGAAATTCTGATTACCTTCTATTAGATGCTTAAATAGTTCTGTTTGGATTTCTAATATTACTTTCCTGATTTCAATAATCGTTTCGATGAATTGGGTTGTTTCTTCGCTATCCAAATGTGGAGCTGATAAAAATTCTGCAAGTTGCATCAAGGTAATCTCGAGTGGGTGTGCGTCGGCGTCTATAATTATTGTTTCAATAGTGTAGGGTATCTCAGCATCTGCCAGAGTCTCAACATATTCTTCAAAAGAATTTGATAAATTGTTTTGTAGAATTATTGCATCTGCACTTTCATTAACAGTATCCTCGGTAGGCCGATCGTATTTACTTAGTTCGTAAGGCTCCAGCATTTCAGACACTAGATTTACTAGTTGAATGTGGATTTCCTTTGGCTCGGGTTCGACTTCCATGGTTACGATTTCTTTATTAATTTCAACCTTACTTTCAAGAAGAGCTTGTTCCTCGTTTGCAACGACGCTTTCAATAACGACTTGTTCTTCGTATGCAGCTACGTTATTGATGTTAGCTACAAATTCATCACTAAGTTTTTCGGATTCTAAAATCAACGTAGATTCTGCTGTATCTTCGTTCGAAATTTCTTCCATAGCTTCAGCTTGAATGGTCTTATGAATATCAATGTATGGCACAGGTTGAGTTGGAATTGATGCTTCAAATACTCTCTCGGTTTTATTCTTATTTGTTGATTTTATATTTTGCTTAATATTCGTTTTGATACTAAGTTCAGGTGGCAATAATATAGTCGATACTTTAGGTTCTGGCTGATCAGGATTTTTTATTTGGCTGATAATATCTTTAATTTTTAATTCTTCGGGTCTTGGTATGAATATCGATTCTGGGATGGTTTCAACTATGATATTTTGTATAACTTCTGGCTTATTTACTAACTTAAGTTTTTGGTTTATTAACTCAGTAGTGACTTCATCCTTAAGTACTTCAAACTTTTCCTTATTAATAATTTCTTGTCCTCTCGCAGATAGCTCAAGCATGACATTGGCAAGTTCGACTGGCATTCTACCGAGCACCGGACAACGTTTCATGACTTCCGCTGAAGAGCTAGCCCGCTCTACTGTACCATCGGCTCTTTGGTAAGTATATTCTACGGGTGGTTGGATAAGTTCATTCGTGTTTTCTGTAATTTGAACCTGTAAATACACATTATTCTGATCAAGAGAGTCGTTAGTCGATCTAGGCTCTAGGGATTTGTTAGCTCTCATTAAATCCACCAAGCATAAGCATAGGCTAGGCCTCGTCGGTTCCGACAATAAATTTAGTTACATATTTCTGTAAAGCGTCTAGTGTGGGACCGTAATTTGGATCTAATGTGTCCATGCTTTCAAATCCTTTAAGAGCAGGTAGTGCATGCTCACCACATACATCAAGAAAATCTCGAGCATAAATATGCCTACCGTCCTTAAGCTCAATATGATTCTCTGCAAGATCACTCAGACCTAATATTCTTAGATATTTATCGCCTTCGTGCTCCTGTTGCTGATTCTTTTCCATAACTCTACCTTAAGATGTTGATTTATCTAATAAGTATAGCAAACATCGTAGTCCCATTACGGAACAAGGTACTTCCGCACGATTGCTACGCTCGGAGTTCGGTTCTCTTCGAGAACCACCCAATTTATAAGCCCCATCTTACGATGGGGCTTTTATATTGGTGACCCCAAGGAGAGTATAGCGCCTTCGCGCATATATTCTTGCGGCGTGCTCGGAGAAAACTCCTGCGCGCGTCCTCGAATATCGAACTCTTGACGGAGTTCGGTTCTCTTCGAGAACCACCCAATATAAAAGCCCCATCTTACGATGAGGCTTTTATATTGGTGACCCCAAGGAGAGTCGAACTCCTCTTGCCAGGATGAAAACCTGATGTCCTAACCGATAGACGATGGGGCCACGTCCAAACGTACGCTCCTGTTTCGTTTTGCCTATTCGGCAAAAGCTTCAACCTAGAGCTACGTTTCTCCTCTCAGAATTCCATACAGTCGCAATTGCTCCTTGGTTTGGAATTCTGACTAAGCACAATTTACTTTACTCGAACTGATAAATAGTACCATAACAGATAAGAAATGAAAATCCCCCAAAGATGGGGGACCCTCGATTTTCTACTTAATTTTGGGAGCGGTCAGTCACGATGCTCTTATAACTTAACTAAACATTAGCACAATTTTGACTTTTGCGCCAGTGTTTATCCACACCCGTTAAAATTCTTGGCTGCCTAGACGGCGTCCCAAGAACCAACGATATCCGAGTGTGCCAAATAGTGTTATGCCTGCGAACATAGCAGCTGCGCTGCCAGGTCCAGAGTTAACAAGAGTTGTCGTAGTGGTAACGACAGGAGTAACTGCTGTAGTAAATGTCACTGAAGCTGCACACGTTACATTCGGAACTGCGTTTCTTGATGAGTTAAAGCTTAGAGTAGCAACAATGTTGTATGTTCCATCGGCAGTATATATATGTGAAGCTGAAGTGTTTACGCCGTTAGCTGTAATCACACCGTCATTCCAGTTTATGCTGACGTTACTTAAGGTCGCACCATTAGTCACTACGTATGCAATGTTAGCTATCGCAGTCCTTGTAGATCCAACAGGCTTAGTAATAGTAATGCCGGTACATTGACCTGTTGATGGCACTACTGGTGTAGGAGTTGGAGTAGGCGTTGGTGTAGGCGTTGGTGTTGGTGTAGGTGTTGGTGTAGGTGTTGGTGTTGTGCCAGGAATAGTCACGCTAGTGTTACAGGTTACGTTAGTGCCTACAGCGCTACTCGCTGGGGCATTGACCGTAACGCTCACATTGTAAGTACCTGGGTTTGAGAAGGTGTAGTCCAACGTGGAATAGCTATTACTTGTAAAGATTGTTTGGACAGGACTATTGTCACCAAAATTATAGACAAAACTTATCATTGTCCCGCTTGGAGTAACACTAGCGTTGGCATTGAAACTATATAAATTAGATAAAATTTGTGTCTTGGTCAAACTTAGGCATGAATAAGCTGGCGCTACTGGTGTAGGAGTTGGTGTAGGTGGGGCAATAGTCAATGACGTATTACAGGTTACGTTTGAGCCAGATCCTGGGTATGCATGTACTTCGACACTAACATTGTAGGTACCTGGAGCTGAAAAGTTATGGTTAAGTGTCGCATTGAATGATGTACTTGTGCCTAATGTCGGAAGGGTTTGAATTGCAGTACCATCTCCGAAGTTAAAGATATAGCTAGTTATTGAAGCGCCATTTGTAGCGCTAGCACTCGCGTTGAAAGCATATACATTTGGAGATAGGTACGTAGCAGTTAAGTTTACACATGAGTAGTTCGGACTAGGAGCAGCAACAATAGCTGGGCATGTTTCATTTACATTGGCATATGAACTGTCGGTCGCTAGACCGGTAGCATTTACATAGGCAACATTTCTCAAAGTACGTGGTGTACATGATCCTGCAGTGTCGTTAGGGCCAACAATAGCGTCAAAGGTAAAGAAAGTACCAGAATCCTTAGCTATTGTTACGCCAGCTGATCCAGTACTGAAAATTGATTTAGAACTTAGCGAACTACCTTCACGCTGTAGCGTACCTTCTACGTATTGAACTCCTATAGGTAGAACATCTCTGACGCTGACATTTCTAAGGGTAACATTTCCCGTATTTAATACTAAGATACTATAGCTAACCTTCTCGCCAGCAAGCTGATTGACTGAAGTGTAGCCGGCAGCTTGATTTAGTGAAGTTATTGGAATGCTTTCGCCATAACGAGTAACTTTCTTCTCGATAGAATAGCTGGGATTTGCCACCGGAGTAGCGCTAATGGGATTACCACAAAGAGTAGCTGCAGCAAATAGCATATCTCCATTTGAATCGAGACGAATAATTATTGCTTCAGAAGGAGTGTACAAATATCCACCACTAGTAGTATCGGCACTTCTAGCCCAAGCATTGTGTGATCCGGGAATGAGAGTAGATCTAGCTGATCCGTACCACGAAAACCTAGCAACTATACGCGCGTCTGTGGCGAGTAGTTTACCGTTTGAGTCTTTGATATCGCCATTATTATAAATAAATCCAGATACTGTGTTGCTAGAATTCATACCATTAATTTCAGTGCTGCTGGCGCCCATGTAATTATAGATGGTTCGTATATCTTTGTAGTCTGGTGAAAAGCCAGTGGTGTTATTGTTGTAGGCATTTTTGAGGTTGGCAATTTGGTTAGTTTTACCTGAGCCTAGTCCACAATATACGACGTTGGCTGTGTCACAATACGTAGCCGCCTGAGAAGCATTATGATTGGCGGTGAAGTTGATACCTGCTACTGCTGCAGTGAAAAGACTCAAAGCGATTGCAGCTTTAGCATAATTCTTGAATTTTTTAACCAAATTAGAAAACATACAGGACTCCCATTATTTTACTTTTTGGACCACCTGTTTTGCTGTTAGTTATGGCTATAATAACACAGCCCTTGCATATTGTCAATGCTTAAGCGTCATGTTTCTTAACTTCCTTTGTCATCCAGAGCGGTAGAGAAGGATCTATTGTTCGTTTGAATCACAAACAGATCCCTCAATGCTTTCGGGATGACAGGGGGCTGCATGACAAGGTGTTGTCATCCAGAGCGTAGCGAAGGATCTGCGTAGGTACTAATTATCAATTTATAGTTCACATTTAACAAATTAATTACCATTTAGCATTTACTAATTTCTATTTCCTGCTTCCTAGGTCCTAGTTCCTACTTTCAACTTTATAGCTTCTCATGCCTTACTTCTGCTGGACTCCGGCTTTGGACTTTGAGAAACTGAATCCAAACGTACTGCCCTTACCTTCTACTGTTTCAAATATCAAAGAACCCTCTTCGGCAATGATAACTTTTTTGGCCATAAATAGGCCTAGACCCGTACCATCTGGACGTGCTTTGCGCGCATTGCTAGCTCGGTAAAACTTGGTGAACAGATGTGGTTGGTCACTCTTGGAAATACCAATGCCATTATCTTCTACCCTCAGTTCAATCGAACTCGACTTATCAATTAGCCTTACTAGAATCTGTCCACCAGCTGGTGTGTAAAAGATGGCGTTGTCGACGAAGTTCATTATCACCTGCCTAGTTTTAGTTTCATCCAGCATTAGGTCTGGGAAGTTTTGGGGTTTGTCATATATAAGATCAAGTTTGCGTGACAGTGCAGTTTCTCTAACTTGAGCCAATTCTTGTTCAATCACCTCTGCAAGATTCACTGGAGTACGATCTATGATAAATTTACCGGTTTTGAGTCTCGACACATTTAGCAGATCGGCGATTAGATAGACCATCCGCTGTGAACTCGTGAAAGCTTGGCCTAGCATCTGCTTTTGTGTATCGTTCAGCTTACCGGCGTCGCCTTCTTGCACCATGCTAATGTAGCCCTTTATACTCGTCAGCGGCGTGCGTAACTGGTGTGATGCCATACTGATGAAGTCGTCCTTGGTCTCATCCAAAGCTTTTAGCTTGTCATTGGCATACCGCAGCTTCCTAGTGGCTTCATCCACCCTGGTCTGCAACGTAGTGGCAAAGTTTTGTATCTCTTCAAACCGCAATGCATTTTGAATAGAAACCGCCAGTGAGTCACCACCGATACTTAAGATCTTTAAATCCTGAGAATTGAACGGTTGCCCGGTACTTTTAATACCTAGTAATAGATATCCAACGCGTGTGTTACTTGAATTGAGCGGAATGATTGCTTCGGCATTAATTCTTGTCATCGCTTGCTTAAGCCTAGAGCCTGTCGTGTCTTCGCCATATAGTATAGTGCTCCTAACGTTCTTTGGGAGCTCGTGCATAAATTGTCTGATTAAATCTTGTGACAAACTGCTGTTTTCTCTAGAATGAACTGTACCGTCAGGGTTTAATAGGACAAACGAACAAGCTTCAACCTTAAAATCCTTTACCATTAAAGCTGAACTTTCACTAATAACTGATGGTAGGTTTAGTGTGCTGGCAGTTATTTTGCTCAATTTGTTCAAAAACTCTTGTGGATTATAGTCATTTCTAAAAAATACTTTGTTAGAGACTTTATCGAATAGAGCTTTAATTGGCTGAAAGACTAGCGCAATTACGATACTCATTGAGGCGATATAAATTTTTTGATTAGCTGGAATCTGTACATTAAAAGCTATGCTTGAAACTCCAAATACTATTGATACAAACAGTGTTACTATTACAAATATTGATAATACATACGCCAGTGAACGCGCCACAACTAAGCGGATATCAAACAACTTCAATCTGACGATACTATATGCCACGCCAGATACTAGCGCTGCTGTGAAAAATGATCCCGCATTAGTAAGCCCATAGTATCCGAATCCGAATGGAAATAATGCGTTGGTAATTAATATAGCACTCAGAGTAATCGCAAGACTTCCTAAGATAATATTAATTTGTTGCTTTTGCACTCCTTTGACTCTTTTTCTTCCTTGTATAAGAGCACTAATAATTGCAACAAAATCTGTGAATAACATTACAAAATAAACCGATGCCAATATCCCAAAATGTATTACCCAGGTATTTTCCTGTGCTTTAATTTCTTCCACAACCCATGGGGTCAATGTTGAACCGATAAGAATAACGTTGATTAGAAGTAGCGATTTCCATATCCAGCTATATCGTAAAGAAGTTAAGGACCATACAAATGCCAGAAGCGCCATGATACTAATTCCTCCAAAGAAGAAGACTAGCTTGTTTGAAACGAGTGCTAGGCTGTACGGCGTTGTAACTGTGCTACTTAAATAGTTTGTGACTAGCCATAATGCTATCGCAAAACTAAATAGCAGAAACGTCCTGTTGCTGTACGACTTGGGGTTACGAATTAGCACTGCCAAGCCCAAAAGCATGAAGATAATAGACAAAATTGTACTAATTAATATATAGCCATCAAGCATTAGGGCTATTATGACAGAAAACTTTTAAGAATTGATACTAATAACTGGCTTTGGGGTTGAGTTTCAATGCGTTGCGTCCGAGCATGTGTATGGCGTGCCTGTAGTAAGATAGCCTATTGTAGCCGATCACTTTAGCTTGCATTGTCATTGCATCAATAACTAATGCTCTTGGTGCATATACTGGGCTTGGTCGATTGTTCTCATTTCCAACTAGGTTCAAGAATGCTTGAGTTGCGGCAGCACCTGCTGCAATTGCAACTCCAGGCGCTATTGATGGTGCTGATTTCTCACCCTTAGCCACGACATTAAGTACATCTATGTCGCCGTACTTAGGCAAATAAGGTAACCACCTACTAATTGATATTTCTTGATCCTTTATTTCATCAATAGTGGACTGTTCGCTTAGACCTAACGTCCTCTCTATAGTATGACCATCATGACGGTATGTCGTAACAATCGCTCCAAAACCCATATTTAATGCTGTCATATTAGGTATTTTTCTTGAGCGTGCTTCTCTGCCTAGCATTACACCAAGTTCATGCATCGTAAACTCTGTCTCATCTATAACCAAATCTGCACCATCAACAAACTCATTGACATTACCTCTGGTTATACCTTTATCAAAAACCCTTACTTTAGCGTTTGGGTTTATAGACTGCACATAGTCACCAACAGCATCGGCCTTATTAAGGCCAATAGTTCTATCAGTACAAACTGCTTGACGGTTGATATTCTCAATTTCAAATGGGTCCGGATCTGCAAGACGTATTTCGCCAATACCCATTCTCGCTAATTGTATTGCAAGCATCCCGCCATCACCTCCTGCACCTGCAATAGCGACTACTGATTCACCTAATCTAGTCTGTTCTGCCTCAGATAAAAAGCCTAGATTTCGTTCAAATCGCGAGCTAGTCATTAGTTACTCCTGTAAAAGATTTTGGATAAAACCCAATCCCCTGATTAGGCACTTCCTCTTTAAAGAATCGCTTAAGTGCAATTGTTCCACTCATGTCATGTTTAACTGAGTCAAGAATTTCATATGGATTAATTCGTACGGGGTAAAGCTGACCTCCATACTCGGGTATATCCTTTGGCTCAGCTAGTTTTTCGACAGGAATGCCAATTGATGTAAGTAGGTTCAGCAACGGCTCTTCGATGATACAATAGTCAGCCCTAACCTTAGACTCAACAGAGTAGTGCGTCATTGCACGAATAAGTGCAAGAGCAACTATATGCTGCGTTTGCCTGTCTTCGTGTCTTGCTATAAAGCGTGACACTTCGACTGACCCAGGCTCTAGTGGGCGCTTATTAAATATTTCTGGAAAGTACTGCTCTACTGGTAGAGGCTCATCCCAGGATGTCTTTGAAATTACTCTTCCAGATCCGATAACTCTTGCTTGAGTATTGTTATCAATTTGGTCATTTTCAACAACCGCAAAGTGCACTGATCTTTTATCATCTAGGTCCGATTCACGCCCAAAAGTATCGATCTGATCTTCTGTTAAATAATGTAATTCATTGACATACCATTTACCACGAAACTTTAACAAAGAATCGTAATAGTCTGGCAATATAACTTCAGTTCCAAGAGCAACTTTTCCAATCCAAAATACTGCATTCTGGTGATTTTCAAAAATTTCGTTTGAAGCTGGCATACCTAGACCTGTTTCATGTCCACTGACTGTTTTAGTCATTGTGCGGACTCCTTTATGTAGGCCTTGTTTGCGTGGCGCAATGGTAGTGCTGAGAAAGCAAGGCTAGCCACTGCTGCACCTGCTGCAAGTGGCCATGTTGTTGATGGAAGTGAACTAACTGCGCCTACCGTAATGACCGCTGATGTTGCCGCAGCTCCTACAACGTTTATAGCGAACCCTCTCTTGAATAGTTTATTTTTTTCTAGCTCTGAAGCAATTTGTGTCAATCGCTTTTTAACGGTCATTGGATTACCAATTTTATGCCCGGCTGAAGCTACCATCAGAGCGGCTCCGCCCCATGCAAGAGACTCAGTAACTATGAATGCAGGGACAGCCCAGTGTGCATCTTGTTTGATAGCGTCAACAGTTGAGCTGAATTCCACTAAAGATAAAGCTCCTGCAACTGCAATTCCTGAAACTCCGAGCGCAATGCGATGTTGTCTAACCCATGATTGTTGTTCGTGGTCGACTAAACGTGTTCCAACAGCATCCTGAATAAATGTCGTAGGATCACTATTGATAGGGTTGGATTCTGGATTTATACTCACGATAATGTCTAAGTCTTAAAAATAAACGACACTTAGCAACCCACTAATACATAATGATTAGTGAGAAACTAAGTGCCGTAATCTTCTAAATTGCATCATCTATAAAAGATGACTAAGTAGTACTTTACCAGATAACCAAGAAAAAGTCTATACCGTATTAACTCAATCGTTGTGACTTATGCGCTTATTATCTATCTGGTATTATTGGATTATAATGTCCAAAATACTAATAATTGAAGACGAAGTTGCGATTGCTAGCATGTATCAATTCAAGCTGGATCAAAGCGGCTATGAAATTGAGTGTGCATACGACGGAGCCTCTGGGCTCAAAATAGCCGAAGAATTCATGCCGAACTTAATCCTGCTAGATTTACGAATGCCCGTGATGACTGGAGAAGATATGCTTGAGAAGCTCCGTCAAACAGATTGGGGTAGTAGTATGAGAGTCATCGTTCTGACCAACATCAGCAAAGACGAGGCTCCGTCGAAACTACGCTTCCTGAACGTTGATCGCTACGTCGTCAAAGCTCATCATACCCCTTCACAAATCGTCGAAATCGTCCAAGAAGTACTGAAAAGCAAGTAGCCTTAAGGGCATTGTGTTATAGGGGTGAGTGACGTACGATTAGAGTATGATCAAAATTGCAATTATTGAAGACGACCAAGCTATCAGCCAGATGTACCGTTTCAAATTTGAAGCCGAGAACTATGACGTGCAGACTGCCGAAAACGGCAAACTCGGACTTGAACTTGCTGAGAAAATGAAGCCCGACATCATCCTACTTGACTTAATGATGCCTGAAATGAACGGCGATGAAATGCTAGATGCAATGCGCAAATCGTCTTGGGGTAAGGATATCAAAGTGATCATTTTAACCAATATGGGCGAGCAAGAAATCCCGGCTAGTGTCAAAGCCAACGGAGTAAGTGACGTTATACTCAAGGCTAACATGACTCCAAGGCAAGTAGCCGAACTCGTCAAGAAGCAACTTACCAGCTAGATATGAAAATCGCAATTGTAGGATATGGAGAACAAGGTCGAGCAGCATATGAGTATTGGGGTAGTGGCAATGAAATCACTATTTGCGACTTAGACACGAGACTTAAGATACCCGATGACACTACGGCTCAGCTTGGTGAAGGCTATCTCAATCAACTTAACAATTTTGACCTGATAGTACGTAGTCCAAGCATCAAACCAAGAGATATTATCTCCAATAATTCTGCTGAGATTATGAACAGAGTCACTACCGTGACTAATGAATTTATCAAAGTTTGTCCTAGTAGAAATATTATCGGAGTTACAGGTACTAAGGGCAAAGGTACCACCAGTACGCTTATTGCCAGAATGCTCGAAGCTGCCGGGTTCAAAACACATCTTGGTGGCAACATTGGTATCCCTCCTTTAGATATGCTCAAAGAGAATATTGAACCTGATGATTGGGTGGTGCTTGAGTTAGCCAATTTCCAGCTTATCGACTTACAGTATTCGCCACATATTGCGGTCTGTCTGATGGTAGTCCCAGAACACCTTGACTGGCACTCCAATCTGGATGAGTATTACAATGCCAAAAGTCAGATATTCAGGCATCAATCTGAAGATGATTTTGCAATTTATTATGCCAACAATGAAGTATCTTCAAGGATAGCTACAGTGAGCAGTGGGTTGAGAATTCCATATTTACAGAATCCTGGCTGTGAGATTATAGACGGCAAGATTACAATACAGGGTCACGAAATCTGCATAACTAGTGAAATTAAATTACTCGGTGCACATAACTGGGAAAATGTTTGTGCTGCCGTAACCGCTGTTTGGAATATTACACAGGATATTGAGGCTATCCGGAGCACCATCACTAGCTTTACTGGCCTGGAACACAGGCTTGAGTTAGTAACCGAGCTGGGGGGTGTTAAGTATTATGATGACAGCTTTGGCACCACGCCTGAGACAGCAATTGTAGCAATGCAGGCCTTTGATGCTCCGAAAATACTCATCCTTGGAGGTTCTGATAAAGGTGCGAGCTATAGCGAATTGTCTAATGCGGTAGTGAAAAGTAGTGTTCGAGAAGTGCTGTTGATAGGCGACCAAGCAGAACGTATACGAGTTGAATTAGAAAAATCAGGATTTCATGAGCATCAAGCTGGCGGTAATAATATGCAAGAAATTGTTAATAAAGCGCGGGAATTAGCCGTTAGCGGTGACGTCGTACTACTATCGACTGCTTGCGCGAGTTTCGGCATGTTCAAGAATTACAAAGACCGCGGCGAACAATTCAAGTCAGCTGTTCTAGAACTTAGTTAATATCGGCTAGCTCATGTGTCATCCAGAGCGAAGCGAAGGATCTACTAGTTTTTAAATCCCAAACAGATTCTTCATCCGCTATTCAGCGGATTCTGAAAGACAGTGATGTTGTCATCCAGAGCGAAGCGAAGGATCTGTTAGAGACTATTTATCATTTTACAATTGGGCATTTGTCATTGAATAGCTAATGCTAAATGTTTATTGAACTGTGTCATCCAGAGCGATCCGCTGTACAGCGGAGAACGTTCTGCTATATATCTACGCTGCGTCTAGCAGACAGGATTACATTCTCAAATAGCGCACTGACAGTAAGCGGGCCAACGCCACCTTTAGTTGGCGTAATCGTTAAATCGTCGCGTTCATATACATCGGGCGCTACATCTCCCACGGTTCTGCCGTCCTCACTAGCTACTCCAGCATCAACAACTACAGCGCCTTGCTTGATCATGTCGGCATAAAGTATCGCTGGGCTACCTGTGGCGGTAATGATTACATCAGCCTCCAGAGTTTCAGTTTTCAAGTCTTCTGTCTTTCTATCAGCTACAGTTACGTTCATTTCTGAAGCTTTGAATATTTTTTCGAGCGGTGCGCCGACGAGCTTTCCACGACCAATAAGCAGAATATTCTTGCCTCTAAGGTCAACATTATAGCCAGCCAGCAGCCACATGATGGCCATTGGAGTTGCGGGTTCAAACTCTGAGTTAGTGCTTAGCGCATCAACGTCTTTATTAGCAGGGATTAAATTGCAGATATCGTCTGTTTCTGAAGGAATTTCGATAGGAAGCTGAACTATCACCCCATGGACACTATTATCAGAACCTAGCTTCTCTAACAAAGTCCTTACTTCCACCTGCTTTACTTTATAAACATCTACATCAACTAGTATGTCTGCACCGTACTGCTTCTTAAGACGTACGTACAAATCAATCACGGGGTTATCAATGGTAACTATTATCGCCAGCTTAGGAAAAACATTTGCAGCTTGCCTTAGGCCACGCACCTGAAAGGCTTGACGCTGTTTAATATAGGCAGCTAGTTCACTGCCGTTTAATATTTTCATCTTAGAATTATACCACCCCTTATAATTAGACCCCTCTTGCCTGTTAGATTCTGTGATATAGTTCAATCATAACTATTGGAGAAGTCATGGCTACTACGAAGAGAGTAAAGCAAGTGAAGTCAACACCAAACGAATTAATCCCTAAGACTTGGCCGGGTGGATTCAAGCTCTACGAGTATTCTAGAAAAACTATAAAGTTCAACCTTCGTTTACTGGTAACTGGGTTTGTAGTCTATTTTGCTCTAGATACTTTGCAGGGAAGTGTATTTGATGATGGCTTAAGTTCGTTATTATCTTGGGTGCTCGGCACGGTATTAACCGTATTCATGATTAAGATATTTATTGCCGGAACCAAAGGCAAGACAATAGCCTTTGCCGATACGTATTCTAAAGATATTGTGCTCTACGCGCGAATCTTCGTGGCAAGCTTTTTACAATTAGTTGGAATTGCACTCAGCATACTTCTACTTGTGGTACCGGTAATATATGTTTTACCAAGGCTTGCTTTTGTTACTTACTATATTATCGATAAGGATATGGCTGTTGCTGACGCTCTTAAAGCATCGTGGGCTAGTGGGGGGACTGTTATGAGGTATGTCTGGGAAATCGTAGGTGTGAGCCTTCTAATAGCACTACTCTTCTTAACAATCGTCGGTATCCCTTTCGCAATCTATTTCTTCGTAATGTATAGTGCGGCTACTGCTATCCTATACCAAATGCTCAAGAACAAGTCGGTATAAATACTTGCCAAAACAGGGGTAATTTGCTAATATTTCGAGGTTGCATTCATTAAATGCGATTCCCAATTTCACGATCCAAGGAGCCGTAGGCGACTGAATGTTAAATTGAGAGGAAAAGCATAGAACTAGGTCGAAGCTTTTGCCGTTAACGGCAAAACGAGACTGGTTCGTAAGCTTCGACGAGGGCCAGTAGCTCAGCTGGTTAGAGCGTCTGCCTCTTAAGCAGAATGTCGCGGGTTCGAGTCCCGCCTGGCCCTCCAAGATTCAGAAATATGTGAAAAAGCTTCATCTACCTCAAGTGATGAGGCTTTTTTGTTAGTTCGACCCTTGAGGTAAGCCTCCTCTAGTGCTGGATATGCTTCTGCGATAGGTATTAGCCACTCGCTAGTCGTCAGTTGCAACTTATTATCCTTGAGGATAATGTTCTGCCCTAATGTTGTAAGTATCGAACGCTTTGTTTGTATGTCCCCATCATTAAATCTGACTTTAGCATAGGTAACGAAGTCAAAGGCTCGCTCAGTAAGCTCCAGCCAATCATCTGCTCGTTTTTCCGTCGACTCGAGTGATTCACGAACGATTTGAAGTTGCTCTGAAAGTCTATCCTTCTGTTCTACGTATTCGCTATCGTTCAGAAGACCACCTGTGCGCATATCAACGAGTTTATCTAGTCGTGATTGTATGTCTTTTTGTTTTTGTTGCTGAGTTTCGTAAATGTTCTTCCTGTCATTTACCTCAACATGATGTTTTCGTCTGAGTATCTTCAATGCAAGGTCTCGGAACTCTGGAATTATCGTATATTTTGAAAGTAACTCATTTACATCGGCTTCAATTGACTCTACTCGCGTATATTTACGCTGATTGCACTCACGCGTTTGACTTTTGCGAGTGCAGTAATAGTGTATATACATGAAATGCTTTTGTGCCGATTTGATGTACTTCATCTGAGGCTTGCATATAACGCTACAACCACACTCTCCACACTTTATTAGACCTGTGTA
>JAYVRB010000035.1:0-7635 GCA_043776675.1 bacterium | reverse complement strand
GCATCATAATACGATATATGCTAATGATATATAAAAAAGTTGCTAAACTACTAAAATGCAGAAGCTCAAACGATATTTGTGGCTGAGCCAAATTAATTTATTTGGCTGGCTCATTATCTCCAGCTTCTTGGCATCAAGCGTCGTAATTACCAACGGCGGCGTTAGCAATTTTGGTAACCACTACAGCACTGTTACTTTTTATTCTATCGCATTTATAGCCGACATTATTTATATATACCTGGCAGCCGAAGCACTCATGCTTTTAGACAGGCGATTCAAAAATCTTGCACGGTATCTGAGCGGACTGTGCATCTTTATATTTTTAGTTTATATAACGACGTTTCCACGTAGGTTCGGCGTTATTTTTTCTGACATCCACGATAATATCAGCATTGCATTGTTTGGCTATGAACTGCTATTAGCATTCTGGCTCTTATTTAAAAGATTCTCATTGGACACCATTGCATATCTGCTGATCATGCTCATAGGCACAACTATAGGAATGCTTTCGGCTGTTCACGTCGTGCATTTGATGTATGTGGGACAGATGGTTGGTAGCTTTGGCTTTGCTTTACTTCTTGTTCTGGTTTTACCAAAAGTAGTTGCAACTGAACTTAAAAAACGACCCGTTAAAAAGTAAGCTTTTACTTGATAGCCATGGATAGGAGTTTTTATATCTAATAACCAGTGAATAGGTCTGTATAGATCTTTTTAATTTTCATTTTTTGGAGCAAGGTTTTGTATGCGCTTACAAGCCCTGGCGGGCCTGAAATGTAAAACATTGAAGCAGCATGTATCTTGATATCATCTTCCGTTAATCTTTGTCCCTTACCAACTTTCATATGGATATTTATACCCTTGTCGAGTGCAGTTTTTAAAACCTCTTTAAAGGCAATTTCACTTTTATCTGTAACAAAATAATACAGGTCAATTATTTGCTTGGAATCTTTATGTATAACATCTTCAATCATTGCGATAAAAGGTGTAACACCAATACCACCTGCAATAAACACTACAGGCACATTCGTATTTTTTGGCAGGGTAAAGTCCCCCGCAACATGGTTGCCAATTATTGCATCGCCTTCACGTAAGGCAGCTAAACTATTTTTAAACTTACTACCTTTATCATAAAATTTTACTCCAATCCTTATGAGACTACTGTGTGGAGAAGCTGCGATAGTAAAAGTCCTACGGTTTCCTCTTGAGTCAAACCCAACGCCAGGAATTGTAAATTCCATATATTGCCCAGCTGTATAATGCACTGCTTGACTGGGTTTGAACGCATAGCTATATGTAGTTGGCGTCAGCTGTTTTTTCTCTACAAGTTTCAAATGTGTGCTCGCCCGCATTGTCACAAGAAATGCGAACAGATTTCCTACAATCAAAGCTAAATGAGGCGAACTTGCTATAAAACCAATGTCTATGTTGGCTGCAAAAATTATCGCGACTATAACCCCAAAAACTAGCCGTTTATTTTGTGTAACGGGCATTGTATTGGGCTCAGTAAGCATTATTGTTCCAAGGAAAAGTATTGGGTAGAGGGTCAAAGCGGCTACAACTGTACTTGTTAAAGTAGAACCTGCAATAGTTTTCATAACTATAATTACAAGCGCAGGAATCATAAATGCTAATACGAGCTGTACGCGTCTAATTTTCATTACTACTATGAGGCCAGCTAATACCATTGGTATAAATAGCGCCCTATCAGCAATCCACCATGCGCCGCTACCTATTCCTAATACACTGACGATGAGAACGCCAAAAGCAGCTGGATTAAAGATGTGTGCTCTGCGCCAGGTAATGACGTACTTACTCGCAATCGCAACCAATGCAGCATATCCAATGCCTATCCATGTTTTTTGGTTAGTTGGAGCTGCCAGCACGAAGAACAGTATGAGTGTAGTAATGATTGAAGATTCGTGGTTTGTAGCGACGTTGAAGAGCTTGCCTAAAAGCGTATTAGCCACAAAACAGACCGTAGATATAAGCGTCAAGTTGAGCGCCATTACTTTAAGCGAAGAATAGGTCACTATATTCATGGCTCTAAGCACAAAGGTAACGGAAACTAGGAAAGCTAGAGCATAGAGCACGACACGGTACATAGTGGTTGCATCAAGTATCTGGCGTAATTTTTTCATTATAGCTCCATTTATTGAACTTTATAATCTTTACCGGGAGTATAGACTATGACTACTATATTAACTTTTGGGTTGTAGTGATCATGGAATGTGAACGTACCTTCATCTTTAAACTGTACCCTCCAACCCTCATCACCTTTAAATTCTCCCGACTGAAATTTACCAACATGTTGGTGCTCTTCGCCGCCAGCCCCTAAGCTTAAATCGTGCGTCTTGCCATCTTTGCTATTAAACTGCACATAGCCACCTACTGCTACTGCAAGGGTATTAGGGGATGCTTTATCTGAATAAAGGCTTACGCAAGTATCTTTGCATGCAGACTGCGAGCTAATTCGGGTATGTTTTGACGAGTATGTATAGATAGCCGCAAAACTTATAAGGCCTGCAACTATCAGTGCGGCAAACAATGTCATTATTTGCTTTTTTGCAAAACCCTTGGCAGGTTTCATTATTCAGTGACCTCGATCGTGCCCTTCATATACGGGTGAGGGGAACAGTGGTACGCATAAGTACCTACGGTGTTAAAAGTAAAAGTATACGTTTCACCCTTACCAAACAGTTCACTTGCCGTGAATTCCGCTGTTTCTTTATCTGGCGTAACATCGTGCTTAGCGTTATCTTCATTCGTCCATGTAACGGTCGTACCTTTTTTGACTCGGATAGTTTTCTGAACCACCGCAAAACCTTTATACGTAATCTGATTCGTGTCTTGCATCTTTGAGCTCGATTGTTTTGAATCGGAAGCGGTACTCGTTGAACTATGGTTTGCCATAGCATCGTTCGTTTTCGTTGTGGATTTAGTCTTAGTTAACATGGTCGCGCCAAACCCTAAGATTATCAAGACGGCTATGACGATACCTACTTTGAAGTTTTTATTCACAGTAACTCCTTTCTTATCTATTATTTACAGTATATAGCAAAGGAGGGACGCACACTACGAGCGTCCCTCCTTGTGCCTACTGCTTATTCTAAATTAGAACTTGCTAGGATTTTGCTTAACAATAGCACCGGCTAGAGTATCGGCAATTTTGGTCGTGATCTGGTCACGAGCCGCTTGCTGTGCAGCATAGCTACCAGCGAAATCGCCAGCACCGTGCTTATCAACAGCTGATTTTAGTAAACCAACGTGTTCTGTAACCAATGAGGCAACTGCTTCTTTCGGTAAGCCTGTAGCTCCACCAAGCAGGTCAGAGATTGCAGATACATAACCATTTAGGTCAGAGACGGCTTTGTCCATACCAGCTGTGTCACCCTTTTTAGCAGCTACTGTGTAGTTTACAAAGAAGGTGATGTGACTGCGCCAGATTTCTAGGAACTTAGCTTCTGCATCCGCACCATATACACTTCCAATAGCCTTAGATAAAGCGATTGAGTTTTGGTCTAATGCACCAGCTGAAGCTTCAAACATCGGACTGCCATCAAAGCCTGCTCGTGTAGCAGCAGAGGCAAGGTCTACGTGCTGTGCTTCTAAGTTATTAAGTACTACGCGTAGGCCGGCTGCCTTTGTGTCAGTAGATTGTGATGAAACGGATGATGACTTCACTGCCTTGTCATTACCATCTTTACTATTTCCCTTGGCATAACCAATGCCACCACCTATGAGTAGACCGAGAATGAGTACTACCGCAATCATCATTGAGCTACCTTTGTTATCGTTTGATCGATCCATAGGATCCTCCTATTATTAGTTTAGTTTAAACATTGCAGTTATATTTAGCAAATTACTTTACTTTACTAAATAAACTTAATTTGATACTATCCTTAAATGAAATACCTGTCAATAGATAATTATTTAAAGGACGTTGATCTCTCGGATATTACTACATATCACGCCGGCGTGCTGCAAGCAAAATTACACCGAATACTTCAAAAACAGTGTGATTTTATATTAAGTACCTATGATATAAGTAAAATGCACTGGTTGATTATAGGTACGGTTTTAGATAGCGGCGAAGAAGGGATGCGGTTGACAGAGCTGGCCGAAACACTCGGCACAACTATGTCCTATATTACGGGCGCCATCAATTTACTAGAGGTGAAGGGAATGGTTAATCGTAAAGATAGTGAAACCGACAGCCGTTCCAAGCTTATTTCTATCAACAGCAAATTCGTGCCTCAATGCGCAGAAATTGAAGCTACTTTGCGCAAAGGTTTAAGAAAAAGTATATACGCGACAGTTAAACCAGAAGATTTCAAGATTTATATGAAAGTTTTATACCAATTGACCTACGTTGATAAAAATAACAGTTAATGATTATTTGTCAGCCAGATACGCTGTAGCTGAAACGTAGTTGTTAGGGGAGTTGAACCAATAATAGAATCTATGAAGCCTAAGCCGCTTGTTAGGTTGTACCACCGCACATTACCAGAACTGATGGCTTAGAACATTGAGTAGCCTTAAAGTATAGTAAGTGATATTCTCTGAACATTATGGCAGACCCTAAGAGATCAATCTTTGAACAATATAAAGATATGCCAACACTAGATCTAACGCGAGAATTAGCACTTGAAGCTGAGCTTTTAGCACCCGATGGGATTGTCCCAGAAACTATGGCAAGGCATATAATAGACATTACTAATAGACATCTCCATATATCTAAAGAGCCAAAAGACCTCTTACTTATTGCTGCTTCAGCTTTATTTCTCACTGACAGCACATCGGACATAGAGTTTATGAGCGATGAAAATGTTGCTCAAACTTTTGTTGATAAACGAACAGTCGCAAGAGGACATTTATATAGTATTGAACACTTAGCCTCAGTTGCTTACACGGGATTTGGGCTACGGTTATTTGGCGTTGACGTACTAGAGCCTTTTAAAATTCATGTAGAGACCTTACTGGTACCGGTAGAATCCGTAACTTTTACATTAGCTTCAAAATAGAGCCAACTGATATTGCGCCCGCAGTGCTGTGAGAAGGTTAAGATAGGAGAGTTTGGAAAATCAAATTAAAGCTGAGTTAGTCAGATGGTTGACACTTTCTAAAGGTGTAACACCTTTAGCTTACTCTACCGTGTAGGAGTAGAACCAAACTTACTGTTAGAATCGTTTACCATCGATTTCCGACTGAAAATATCAAAGAACTTTATCAGCAAATACGACTAGACGTTGCGTAAAACTTCGACCTGAGCTATCCCAATTCCCAGTACAGGTAATGAGGTTTAGGTGTGAACCCGTTGCACTATGAAAAACTTCGTCTGGCTGCGCGTCTTCTGGATAATTTCGTGTCTCACGGACAACAAAGTTTATAGCAACTCCATTACTTTCTGTAGCAATTATAATATCGCCCTTGGTAAGTTTAGTAAGATTACTAAATACACCAGGCTGACCGTGTAATCCACTTACATGCCCACCGATTACTGCAGTGCCTTGATTGCCCGGTAATGCACCATACTTATACCATCCAACGTCACTAACAGTTTGGGGCATATTCATATTCCCCTCTTTGGTTATACCAACGTATTTAACTAGTGAGTCGATCTGTAATTTAGGGATCTGTAATCGAATTGGAATAGCGTAGTTTGCGCTAGTTTTAGGCGTAGTAGATAAGGTATTGATAGCCATAGCGTGAGCTGATTTTTGGGTTTGCTTATGTGGTATGGCATAGATATATCCTACTTTTAAAATACCGGCTAATAGTATCGTCATGCTCACGACAACGAGTAAGTTTTTAGGCCATGTCACCTGTTTTTTGCCGTGAGTGTATTTATAACTCATTTAGGAATAAGTTATGTTTAGGCCCGTTTACGCACAGCTCGCACAGTTATCACACTGGTAATCAATATAGACATCCCTAAAAATAGAGAATTATTAAAATAGCTCGTATGAGTTGGCTCGCTCAAGCCGGTATTCGGCAAACCTGGGGTTTTTGCTCCAGATGAGTTTGCTGAACTAGAACCATTTGCACACGTAGTGCTGTTGATCGTATCTTTATCTGTTGATACAGTACCGCCAAAAGCTAGAGCTCGTCCTGTCCATGTGACCAGATTACCGATAATAACTCCTGAAGCATCTAGGACATTACCACCGAAAGTAGAATTTGCACCGAGTGTCGTTGCTGCACCTGGAGTCCACCAAATATTACAAGCCGATGCGCCGCCAGCCTGTGCAATTATCGAACCAGCTGATGAGTTTAGGGCATCTGTCATTCTGAATATATATGTGCCCGCACCTGTAAGAGTAATTGTGCCACCACCACCAATAGATGCTGCTCCAGATATACAGTAAACCCCCGGTACGTAAACTCCAACTGCTCCATGAGTTATATCAGACGCAAGATCAATAGCACCGGGTGCAAAAGAAAAAGTACACGGCTGACTACTTAACGCGCTGAGTGCAGTGCCTTGGTCAATTCCTGCTTGATTATATATAGAATCTGCTACATGTGTAATGCCGTTAACTGTCGGGGGCGATGCAGGTGGAGTAGTATATCCTAAATCACCACTGATAACTGTCCCCGATGTGGTGTTGGAGTATGTTCCTGAAAGTATAGTAAAACTATCAGCTATTCCAAGTGATGGCGACGAAGCTGCTGATACTAGTGGGGTTGCAGTTAATACTGCAATTCCGAGTGATAAAACTCCAAGTTGGATGAGTTTTTTCATATTATACCTCTGTTTTTTATTTTAAACTACACGATTAAACGATATATATGGCATATATTACCATAACCAATACCGTTTACCTAATAGATAATTAAGTGTGTCAGAACTGTATAGAATATATTATGTCTTAATCAAATCTACTCTACCGTCTACCGGTGATTGCAGCAACCAGCCACGCACCAAGTGGCATTCAGCATAAGCTTGTTCGGCATAGCGTGCTGCTGAAACATGATCCGGGGAACTTATTGCTGCTCTAGCATCTTCTGGAGTTTGCCATAAACAATAAGATAATCCTTCAAATGGCTCGTAATGTATAAATCCTTTCGCACTTTCCGCTGACAAAAGAGCGGCATCGTCTAGTTGTTTCAGTATTTTATCATCTACTCTGGCTCTACGGATTGATCTAAAAATAAATAAAGCTATTTTATTTTCAATCTCCTGATCATCCTCTTTTAATTGTTCGAAGATTCCTTGCCAATTAAAACTGTCTTCTACATCAACCTTAAAATCTGCATAATCGTCACGGGTAGGCATGAAAATATATTTACTACTTTTAGCTAAATAATCTACCGCATCTTTGGTGTTCATAAGCGTATAGTACTCTAAATTATTACTTATGGTTACTTATCTTGGTAGCGGGGCCAGGACTCGCCCACATTCTGCGGGCCCCGAACTTCTGCCTTGCAAGCAAGCTTGCAGGTGAAGATTCGTTTCCGAACTGCCACTGGCAGTTCTCACCTGGGACCTTATGCCAGGTTCAAATCTTGGCTCATTACCAAAATAAAAACCCCATCTTACGATGAGGTTCATATTTTGGTAGCGGGGCCAGGACTCGAACCTGGGACCTCGTGGTTATGAGCCACGCGAGCTGCCACTGCTCCACCCCGCGTTAT
>JAYVRB010000034.1:0-28434 GCA_043776675.1 bacterium | reverse complement strand
GACAGGGTATGACTGCTACTCCTCTTCAAATGGCTGCAGCACTTGCTTCAGTAGTAAATGGAGGTACTTATTATCAACCTCATCTTATTGATAAGACTATTGGTTCTGACGGCAAAGTAGTTAGTATTGTGCCAACAATTATTTCAAAGAACGTAGTTAACCCAGGCGTATCCAAGACGATAATTTCACTACTTCAATACGTAATAGACAACCACAATATATCGCCTCCATTTGATCAGACTCGCTATTCTGTAGGCGGAAAGACTGGAACTGCAGAAGTAGCTAAGCCTGGGGGTGGATATTATAAAGACGTGTACAACGGTACATATCTTGGATTTGTAGGTGGAGATAAGGCACAGTATGTGATAGCAGTTTTTGTGAACAAGCCAATTGTTAGCGGCTATGCAGGATCAGCTGCCGCTCAACCGATATTTGCAGATATAGCAAGGATGCTGATTAATGATTCTTACGTAATACCAAGATCGAGTGTAAACTAAATGAATAAATTAAGACGATCCTTTAATGCTTAAAACACGTTTCAATAGTGTTATAATTAGAAGTAATTAACACCTATGGATACATTACAAATTGCCGTAACTTCAAATAACCTCAAGATGATGCTTATATTAGGCTTCATGGCGTTTGCTTTGAGCATGCTGATAACACCTATCTACACTACAATCGCGTACCGAAAAAAGTGGTGGAAGCGTCAGAGGACTGAAGCATGGTCAGGCGGAGAAGCCACTGTCTACCAGAAGCTACATGCCGATAAGCATAAACGCAATATTCCAACCATGGCAGGACTTATATTTGTTCTGGCTATCACTGCTGTTACACTACTGAATCTCAATCGTGGGCAGACGTGGTTACCACTTGCTGGAATGCTGGGAGCGGCTGCAATTGGATTGATTGACGACGCCATGAATGTCCGGAGTAGTGGAAAAGGTGTTGCTGGTATGAGTGCAAAAGTGAAGTTTCTTCTATATAGCATCGTCGCACTAATAGGTGGGTGGTGGTTCTATAGCAAGCTTGGCGTTGATTCAATCTATCTTCCTGGGATTCAAGAAGTTCATATAGGAATATTCGTTATTGCACTTTTTTGGTTAGTAGTAATTGCAACAGCTAATTCAGTTAACATTACTGACGGACTTGATGGACTTGCTGGTGGATTATTGGTTTCTTCGTTTATGTCATATGCAATTATCTGCATGGTTCAAGGCAAAATTGCCTTGGCTGGTTTCTGCTTCACGGTTGTTGGTGCACTATTAAGCTACACATGGTTCAATATATTTCCAGCTAGATTCTTGATGGGCGACGTGGGTTCGTTTGCATTAGGTACTGCACTGGGTATTGTTGCTATGCAAACAGATACAATTTATATTCTACCGATTATTGGAATGGTCTACGTTCTTGAAACTGGATCAGTAATTGTCAACCGCGTATCTAAAAAACTTAGAAATGGTAAAAAGGTATTCGTATCTTCTCCTATACATCATCACTTTGAGGCCATCGGTTGGCCGGAGACGAAAGTTACTATGCGTTTTTGGATTCTTGGTCAGTTTGCAGGCGTACTAGGACTTATTGTCTTCCTATTTGGAAGGCAAGTGTAGATTGCTATGGCGTTCAGTGCGGCGCCGCGTCGCTCTATTTTGACTAAAATCCCAGACTTAAGTTTAGGACGTAAGCACAAGCCTGATTATGTACTGTTAATTCTCTGTGCTATTTTACTTTCCGTTGGCTTAATAGTTGTGTATGCAATTAGTCCAGCTCTAGCTCAGGCTAATAACACTAGTAGTAATTACTATATATCCAAACAGTTGTTAGCGATTGGACTGAGCCTAGCTGCATTCTTTGTGACCGCTAATATACCTCTAAGTTATTGGCGAAGATTTTATAAGCCATTTTTGATTCTTGCTAGTCTTGCAACATTCCTAGCTCTGATACTTCCTGTTAATCCTGATCATCCAGCTCACCGCTGGGTAAGGCTTGGAAGTTTCTCATTTCAGTCAGTTGAGTTAGTCAAGTTTGCAATTATGATTTGGCTAGCAGTATTTTTGGCTAAACAGATTCAATCCGGTCTTATAACGAATTTTCATAAATCATTAAAGCCAATTATATATATACTAGTATTGATTACTATTATTATTGCTGGAGTACAAAGTGACTTGGGTTCAACTGGAGTTATATTTGCAATGATACTGACAATGGCTTTTGTAGCAGGTTTACCGTTACGTCGAATAATGCTAGTAGGAGTGGTGATATCGTTAATAGTCACTGTAGCGATATCTATTACACCTTATCGCAGAGCTAGGTTTGAAGCATACCTTAATCCCACAGCGAATTGCCAAAGTACTGGATACCAAGCTTGCCAAGCGCTTATCGCAGTAGGTTCAGGAGGTATCATGGGGCTAGGACTTGGAAGTAGTGTACAAGCATACGGTTATCTTCCAGAAGCAGCAAATGATTCAATATTCGCAATCTATGCTGAAAAGTTTGGTTTTGTAGGCAGTACACTATTACTTGGACTACTATTTGCATTCTTTTCTAGAATAAAGACCATCGCTGAACGAACGACAGATGATTTCAGCAGGCTGTTAGTTGTAGGCGTGTTGGCATGGCTAAGCGTTCAAGCTTTTATAAATATTGGTTCAATGTTAGGACTATTTCCTCTCAAAGGTATCACTCTGCCATTCATAAGTTACGGAGGAACGAGCGTAGTTTTTGTTTCAGCAGCAGTTGGTCTAGTATATCAAGTTTCTAAATACTCTTCATTTACGACGCCAAGAGCTGTGGCGAATTCATTACGTAGTACCAATGCGTCGACGCGAACAGGAGCAAATCGATGAACCAAACTAGGATTGTATTGACTGGAGGTGGTTCTGGGGGTCATATTACACCAATCCAGGCAATTGCCGCAGAACTTAGATCTAATCATCCTGAGATTGAACTAATATATATCGGTCAAACTTCCGACAAACTGGGTGATATACCAGCGGCAGATAAAAGTATTGATACAGTATATAAAGTAAGAGCAGGGAAGCTTAGGCGATATCATGGTGAGGGCATTAAACAATTATTTGATTTTCCAACTATAGCCAAAAACTTACGAGATATTGTCTATGTGATAATTGGCATCATCCAAAGCTATGTTCTGTTAAGGAAGATTCGTCCTAGTATTATATTCATCAAAGGTGGATTTGTTGGCGTGCCTGTTGGGCTGGCAGCAGCAGCACTTAAGATCCCGTACATTACTCATGATTCTGATTCAATACCTGGTCTCGCAAATAGGATTATTGCCAAATGGGCCGTGTTCCATGCTGTAGCACTACCTAAGGAGCTATACCCTTACCCTAGTGATAGAACTGTTACCACGGGTATTCCACTACAAACCGCCTTTGTACCCGTTACAAGTGAACTAAAATCCAAATATCGCGATCAAATTAAAATTCCAATCAATTCCAAAGTAGTATTAATAATTGGTGGAGGATTGGGTGCTCAACGAATCAATTCTGTAATCAGCGATATTGTTCCACGCCTTTTATTTGAATTTCCAGATTTATACGTTATTCACGGAGTAGGTCGGGCTAATGAAGTTACAATGAATCAAAGATATAACGATAAGTTATCTGCAGAACAACACAGTAGATTAATTACATTCGGATATATTTCCGATATCTATAAGTACAGCGGTGCAGCAGATATGGTCGTCACAAGGGCAGGGGCTACAAATTTAGCTGAGTTTGCGCTGCAAGGTAAGGCATGTATCGTCATACCAAGCCCTTTCTTGACTGGTGGTCACCAATTAAAGAATGCTAAGTTTCTTTCAGAAAGTGGTTCTGCAATAGTTCTGGATGAGGCGGAACTTGCTAAGGATTCAAATCTACTCGCAAATCAAATCAGAACTTTATTTAGTCAACCCGAGTCAATTTCTGCTTTAGAAACCAACATGTCTAGGTTAGCTATGCCTAATGCTACAAAAGATCTAGCAGATCTGATATTTAGAAGCATCAGATAATATGCGTATATTCACAAAACAACCAGTGTCTAAACTAGGTCGAAATCGTCAATCTGTCGCACCAAAAGTTTCATCACGCACAAACAGCTATTATTCCAGTCGCACCCAAGAAGATACCAACACTGGACGAAGACAAGAGAAGAACCGACCTAAACCTTCTGCTGGGATACTGGATAATGTTATTCCAAGAGCAGGGGTAGTATTATTACTGATTGCTATAATTTCATCAGTTATTTATGGTCTTACCCTTACGACTAATCCAAGAGTAATTGAATTAAAAGTTGCAAATTCGAAACTTCTTCAGGAACAGTCTAGCTATCAGCTTGCAGCTAGTAAGCTATTCTCTGATTCAATATGGAATCGCAATAAGCTGACTATCAATACTAGTTCTATAGCATCTCAACTTATGAAACAATTCCCTGAGTTAAGTGCGGTGAATATAACTC
This sequence comes from bacterium, assembly GCA_043776675.1. GTDB lineage: Bacteria > Patescibacteriota > Saccharimonadia > Saccharimonadales > UBA4665 > JAJXTN01. The sequence continues at coordinate 23,973 of JAYVRB010000034.1, read as the reverse complement.
TCCCGTTTATCTCCCATAGACCTTTAGTTTATTTAACTCCAGCCCAACCAGCTTTAATATTAGTCAATCCAACTGGATCTTATGTACTTGATGCTAGCGGACGCGCTCTAGTATCATTGTCGAGTCCAGACGAACTATTAAAGTACAATATCCCCCAAGTTAATGATAATAGTGGGTTCAAGCTCCTCACAGGCCAACAAGTCATAAGTTCAAAAGACGTTTCGTTTATCAAATCAATTGTTGCACAACTTGCCGCAAAACAACTCGTAGTCTCAATTCTTACGCTGCCACCTGCTACTAGAGAAGTTGATGCTAATATTGTGTCTAAGCCTTATATAGTTAGGTTCAACCTACAGAACGGAGATCCAAAGAAACAAGCCGGAGTCTTCCTGGCTGTTAATGCTAGACTAACTAGTCAAGGTATAGTACCTGCTAAATACATAGATGTTAGGGTGCCGGGCAGGGCATACTACCAGTGAGTAGAAAGTTATAAAGTAGAAAGTTATAAAGTAGAAAGTTATAAAGTAGAAAGTTTCTATACTACTGAGTATAAATAAAAGGCGTAAGGAAACCCCTGTGCTTCTACCCTGTTAGTTCGTAAAACGTTCGTATAATTAAAATTAAACATATTACAAAAAAACTATATAAACAAACTTATTTTGAAGAAAGTCAAATTGACTGACAAATCACAGCAAGGCAGGGGTAAGACATATATTGAAACGAAACTACACGAAAAGCAAGTTTTCACTACAATGCTGTGGATAAGTATAATAGTGTCGTGAAACATATTACTACGCTAGGGTTTTCAGGGCAGCTACCAGAACGAGCACAGGCCATAGTAGAAGCAGTGACATGGTAATCAAAATCTAATTAATAATGTGAGTATGTATCAAAACTCCCCTACGCGGGAAGGTACAAGTAATCAACTATTACATCAATAACCGAGTCGCAAAATATACATTGTGCGACATGCAATGTATATGTACTTGGTATGCTCTAACCCGGTATTTATCATTTTGTTTTATGTACTTGTCTTCCATTTATTATTATTTCACTAAGCTTCTAGCCTTCCCACATGTTAGGCTATTGTTTTCACAGACCTGCTTATTTATTTCAGACACGTAAACTGTTCGTAAAACGTTCGCTAGTTACAAAGATGATTATTCTGCTTCAGCTAGAGCGTAGGTGGCTTTAGCAACGCGCTTGAATTGAGGTTTACCTTGAAGGTTGAGCAATATGGTCGTTTCTTTAACAAAACGGCTCTTAAGTACCCTCTTGACGATTTCGTCGCGATGTAATGGCTGATTTGCTTCGCGTAAGATATTAGAAATGACATCAGATACTGTGCCTTTCTCGTATCCCCATTCTTTGAGAGCATAGATGCCACGACCAATTAGAACGAAGCGTTTGTCTTTGATAAGTTCATTGTGAATAGCTTGAGTTGTTACGTCTTTACGTTTGAAGCTGCTGTCCTTGATAGAAGTGGCAATTTCGTTGAAATGAAGCTGTTTACCATTCTCTTTTAAGATAACGTAGATTTTATCGCGAATGTTCTTAGGATTGACCATAGGCCACTTAATGAGCCCCCAGCGATTATTTAAAGTTGCTAATGCTTTAGTAATGCTTGCGAGAGCTGCAGCTTGCTTAGTATCAGTAATGCTAATCGCTTTTGCGATTTCTTCTACGGTCTTTGGTTCGCCAAACTTTTTGACTGCAGTGATCAGTTTAGTAGTCTCGGTTTTGATAGCCTTATCGCTCCAGACTTTCTTAATACCGACGGAGTAGAAGAAGTCGTCGTTCTCTTGGACTACGACGAGATCAGGGCAGAGTTGAGCAATGAAAGCGACTCTAGCCTGCTCTTCGCGGTTTAGAGAATTTGAAAGCTTGCTAGAAAGTTCACTGACTCGAGCCAAGTGACCCATATTACTCAGAAGTGTGCTCAATGTCATTTGTAGATCAACTACATGAGGTAGAGCCCCCTGCTCTGACGCAGATATCAAGCGAGAAACAACAGTTTTTTCAAGTTGACGAACACGCTCACGAGTAATGCCGAGCATTTCTCCGATTTGTTCCAGAGTCTCTTTGCGATCAAATAGCCCGAAACGTCGTGCAATAATTTCGCGTTCTCGTTCACGGTCAATAGTAGCTAGGATGTCAGTAACCAGTTGTGCGGTAGATTGTGTAGGCTTTACTTTGGTTTCTGCCATTGTCTCTTCCCTGTAAATAGTATCAATATTGACTATTATACAATTTTAGAATTTAAAAGTCAAACGATTTACTTAGATAAAATAATTGTAGCACATTACTGACAAGTGTGCGTATTCTATGTTGTAAAAATGTTATCATGCCACAGCTTTTACTAAGAGGCAAATTAACAGTTTACTTCTTGAAAGATTTTCCGCCTCGACGTTTAAATCCGCGCTTTTTAGCTGGGGCTGTATCAAGAATATTCTTGGCTTCTACCTCTGTTAATTTAGCTGGATCAATGTCTTTAGCAATACGAGCATTCTTCTTTCCATCAGTAACATATGCTCCATAAGGTCCATTTAATACTTTGATGCCACTTTTGAACTCATTTATGTTCTTGGCAGCGTCTTTGGCTAATTTCTGGACATATAATTCACGCGCTTCGACTTCTGTGATTGTTGTTGGATCTAAGGGCTTAATAGAGACGAAGATCTTGTCTATTTGTATATATGGACCGAAACGGCCTACATTAGCCCTAATCTCTTTTCCGTCATCAGTTAGACCAACAGTTTTTGGTAGTTTGAACATCTCAAGAGCTTGCTCTAAATTAACAGTATCGATAGTCGAACCTTTAGGCATAGGCGCGAAGATGACTTTTTTGGCTTCATCAGTCGAGTCTCCCTTCTGTAACATCGGTCCATAACGACCGAATCGAGCGAATATCGGCTCTTTGCTAGCTGGATCAATGCCTATCTCACGGGCTTGAGACACTTCTTGCCTAGATACGTCAGCAGATTTTTCAACCAAAGGATGAAAATCTTTATAAAATCCTTCAATCATCTTCTGCCACTCTTGCTTACCGCTAGCTACATTATCGAAATCGCCTTCTACCTTAGCTGTAAAATCATAATCAACTATGCTGGGGAAATGTTTGACCAAAAAGTCAGTTGTAACCTCGGCGATATGAGTAGGCACTAATTTGCCTCTATCAGCTCCCACAACCGTTAAAGTAGAGGTTTCCTTTACGTCGTTTTTAACAAGAACTAACTCGATTATGTTACGTTCATCACCTTCTAAATCAGATTTTTCAATATAACCACGTGTTTGGATGGTTGAAATAGTAGGAGCGTAAGTACTCGGCCTGCCTATACCTAGTTCCTCAAGCTTCTTTACTAGTGACGCTTCAGAAAATCGAGCGGGCGGTCTAGTGAAGTTTTGAACAGCAGAAATACTTTGGATATCAAGGTCCTGACCTACTTTTACTTCTGGGAGTATGGTGTCATCTTTCGTGCCGCCATAAACTTTCATAAAGCCGTCGAATTTAAGCATCTCACCCTTGGCAATCAAGACTTTGTCGTTCTTCACTAGACCTAGCTTAGCTTTAATCTCAATTGTCACCTCATTGCGCTCAAGTACCGCCTCGCTCATCTGAGTAGCTAGAGTTCGCTGCCAGATTAGTTTATATAGCCTTACCTGTTGTTCATCGGCGCCGGCTTCTAGTACCTTGAAGTCAGTAGGTCTAATAGCTTCATGGGCTTCTTGAGCGCTCGAGTTCTTGGTCTTGAATTGGCGACGCTTATAATACTTCTCACCAAATGTCTTCAGGATATAATCTTCGGCAGCGTGGATAGCCTGTCCAGACAGAATAGTACTATCGGTTCGCATATATGTAATATGTCCGGATTCGTAGAGTCGCTGGGCCACGGACATGGTCTGACGGACGCTAAAGCCAATGCGTCGACTGGCTTCCTGTTGAAGCGTACTGGTCGTAAACGGAGCGCCTGGGTTGCGTGAACTTGGCTTCTGTGCAATGTCGATTACGCTATAAGTTGCAGTCTTATTGGCTTCTAACCATGCTCTAGATGTTTCTATCTCAGGAAGTTTGGTGACTAACTCAGCTGGCAAATCCTGACCGTTCACATCAAATAGAGCCGTTACTTTATACGAGCTTTCTGCAGCGTGAGCTTTGATTTCGCGTTCACGGTCGACGATAATACGTACCGCAACGGACTGAACTCGTCCCGCACTAAGTCCCGTGCGTACTTTTTTCCACAATACAGGCGATAATTCGTAGCCAACTAGACGGTCCAAGATACGACGCGCTTGTTGGGCGTCTACTAGATTAGTATCAACAGTACGAGGGTGTTTGATAGCCTCCTCGATTGCCGTCTGAGTAATCTCATGAAATACAATTCGCTTAGTCTTTTTGGGATCGAGTTTCAAGGCTTGAGTCAGATGCCAGGCAATGGCTTCACCTTCTCGGTCTTCATCTGATGCTAGCCATACTTCGCAACCGGATGCAGCTTTGCGTAGTTCAGCTACAACTTTCTTCTTATCAAGGCTGATTTCGTAATTTGGTTCAAAATTTTTCTCAATATCAATGTTTAAGCCTTTTTTAGGCAAATCACGAATATGACCAAAACTGCTTTTGACCACATAGTCTTTGCCAAGAAACTTTTCAATAGTTTTTGCCTTAGCTGGTGATTCAACGATTACTAGATTCTTTGCCATAGATTGGTTAAGTATACGTCCTTTAGATGCAAAGCGTAAGCTTACACGTCTTATAAATATAAATCAAGTTTTGATATTTTCACTAAACAGTAAGACAAAAATCTTAAATACCAAAATACTGGGCTGTCTTGTAACCTGCCCAGATACCCACAAGTGAACCTATGGTACTTAAAAGAATACTCCATAGGCTGAACATATTACCGTTCGACATCGAAGAACCAATCCAGCCTCCAAATGTACCCACGATGAATATCCCTAGACCAATCATAAGCTTCATATTTTAAGTCTACGCTTATGAATCGCTTACTACCATCATTTGCATTTTAGAGGCTACTAATTTCGCTAATACAGCGACCATTGGTTGGAGCCAAGTGATCTTATCTTAGCTCCAACTTCTAACATCGTCATGGCTTGGTTGAACTCATTGATACTTAAATTGCTCAGTTTGAGTAGGATATCGCCATCGCTTGAACCTTGCAAGAGAAGATCTATTATCTTTTGTTCGTTCTCTGTTCTTCCGATGATGTGCCCTACTTTAGAGCGATGTGGCTTCAGTCCCATTGCAAATAGGATATCTAGATACGAAGTTATGGGTGTAGCCCCTGCCTTGATTAGATTGTTGGTCCCAACCGAACCAAGTGAGGTGATATTACCTGGTACAGCCAAGACATCCTTACCTTGCTCGAGCGCAAATCTTGCTGTGTGCAGGCTACCACTTTTCTCAGCAGCTTCAGTAATCAGTATGGCTTGAGAAAGCCCTGCTACAAGCCGATTACGGGCCACAAAGTTAGTTTTAAATGCGTAAGTGTTATCTGGATACTCGCTAATTAACGCACCTTTGTGTGCAACAATCTTGGCGGCTAATCTAGCGTTTGATGACGGGTATGGGTCATCTACTGGACTTGGCAATACGGCAATCGTATATCCTCCGGCATCAAGTGCTGCCTGATGTGCAATTGCATCAACGCCAAGAGCCAGACCACTAATGATCACCACTCCCTGCTCAGCCATTGCCTCGGCTAGTCTAGTAGTTACTTGTCTGCCGTATGGTGAAACATTTCGACTGCCAATAATTGCAAGCCTAGGGCGTTTGAGGAGTTCAGACAGTGATGCACCTCTGTGATAAAGCACCGTAGGTGAGCTTGCGATACTCTTGAGTGATTCTGGAAATTCATTCGAGTTCCTAGATAGTTTGTTCACCTCCATGAGTGAATAGTATGCAAATTCTGGTCAATATCACATTAATAATCTGGATAATTAATAATTATTTAAGGTATGTGGGCTAGCATAAGCAGGTTGCTAAAAGTACAGTTATATTTTAGAGTATTGACATTAAGACATTCATTTGCTAAAATAGCAAATCGTGAGTCATTGTAATATGATTCTTGTACCTTATAACCCCATCTAACGTCTTAAGCCTTCAAAAGCTTAGGTGTTAAGTTAGATTGTTTTAGAGCGTGCTAGATGTAGTTGTTACCCTCCACTTATTCTCGGCTCTCCTTTAGGGTTTACCCTTTTGGAAGCGCTCTAAAGCATACTAACCCCTTTAACTAGATCCCCCTTGTCTCTTTCGAGAGACTTGAGTGGTCCCCAATCAAAGCAAGCCTAAATGGTTGCCTCTCTTCGGAGAAGCAGACACGAGTCATTTTATATAGACATTGATGTTTTGCTGGGGTGGGTTGAAGGGTGGTTGTGGGAACTTCGGTTCCCACAAATAATAGACCGGCGAGCGGTGCCCACCCCCTCTCGTCGGTCTATTTTTTATGGCTTAGATTATGAAGCTACGGGTATCTCTAGGTAGTTCGCCGTAGATACATTCACTAATGATTGAATTTGCTTCCTTGTATAGATTATTCATTTGAGCTTGTTGTTCAACAGAGAATTTTTGTAGTACAAAGTCGGCGCTATCGATTTCTGACGGAGTCTTAGGGCCAATACCAATTCGTATACGACCAAATTCATCTCCGAAATTTGATATTACAGATTTGATACCGTTATGACCCGCACTCGAACCGCCAGTATTAATTCTTATTTGACCAAAAATGATATCTAATTCATCCTGGACTACAATTACGTCGTGAGGGTGGATTTTATAAAAGTTAGCTACAGCCTGTACTGACTCACCACTCAAATTCATGAAAGTCGTTGGTTTGATAGCGATCACCCTAATACTACCTAGTTTTGCGCTACTTAAGAGGCATTTAAGGTCTTTCTTGTTTACCCAAGGCTCAAACTCTGAATTGACGGCTACAAAGGAGCTAACAGCTTCAAAACCGATGTTATGGCGAGTTCCAACATACTCTGGACCTTGATTGCCTAGCCCGACCACAAGCTTAGTCTTATTCAACCCCATACTATAGTACTGAATCGAGTCACTGACTAGCGGCTTTCTCTGTAGCCAGGCCATTACTTTTTGTTACCTGAATAGGTTGGGCTTTCGCCATGTTTGTGGGTGATATGTTTCTCTATGAACCAGAGCTGTACTGTAGTGCCTGTGAAGCCGAATTTGTCTCTAAGTGAATGTTCAAGGTAGCGCTTATAACTCCAGTGAATGAAAGTCGTGTGGCTGCCGAAAATTTTGAAAGAAGGAGTCTTGTTGTCATCTTCTTGGACCATGTAATTGAGCTTAGGACTATGATTCTTGAGACCTGCTGGTGGATGAGCATCAACAGCTTGCCTCAACCAAGTATTAAGCTTGCTAGTGGTTATTTTCTTGCTGCGTTCAGCATCAATATCTAGGGCTAAGTCAAACAACTTAGTGACATTCTGACCAGTTAAGGAGCTGGTAAAGATCAGAGGCGCCCAAGGCACGAACTGGAAGCTATATATTAGCTTTGGAGCTAGTTCGTCACGGCTAAAAGCGGTCTTATCTTCTGGACTATCCCATTTGCTTACAACCAAGACTAAGCCTTTTCCAGCCTCTTTTGCCATACCGGCAATTTTTTGATCAAGCTGAACGCTTAATTCATTAACGTCAATTAATAGAAATACGATATCGGCTTGCTCGATAGCAGCTAAAGTACGTATAACGCTAAAGTGTTCGATACCCAGTCCAATCTTGCCCGGTCGACGGATGCCAGCAGTATCCATCAGTTCAAGCTCTCGCTCTTTGTATCTGACTATTGTGCGATTGATATCTCGAGTTGTTCCGGCTTTATCTGCGACTACGGCTTGCTGCTTTTTGGCAAGTGCGTTGAATAGGCTGGATTTACCGACGTTAGGACGACCAACTACAGCAATACTTAAACGGTTATCATCATCTAGAAGAGTTGTTTTAGGGATTATAGAAATCAAAGTTTCCAGAAGTTGCTCTACTCCGACATTTTGGGTGGTTGACGTGCGGATAATCGGTTTGATGCCTAGGCGGTCAAAAGCGTTAAGGTCAACATTCTTAGCCTTGTCGAGCTTATTGATAATTAGAAATACCGGTTTACGACTTTTGAGGGCCATTTTAGCTACGCGTCGGTCGTCTTCTGTGATGGGCACGTTAGCCTCAACTACGACCCAGATAACATTAGCGCTTTCTGTTGCTTGAATAATCTGTTCTTGAATAGTAAATTCAAAATCATCCTCTGGATTCTTCATACCCGCAGTGTCGACTAGCCAGAAATTCTGATCTTTATAGTCGGCTTTAGCCATGATGCTGTCTCTAGTAGTTCCAGCTTCTTTGGCAACAATCGCTTCGCGGCGATCTAAAACCGCATTGAACAAACTAGACTTGCCAACATTGGCGCGTCCGACGATTGCTACTATGGGTAGTTTAGTTGCCATTTAATGTAATTATAACAGATATGGACAGTTGACAGAATATTATTATTTCTATGTAAATAAAATAAGTTAAATCTCTTTGAATTCGCCAGATTTGAGATTGCCTAAATGATATTCACCAAAGTTAGTGCGATGTAGTTCAACGACATTGTAGCTAAGACGAGCAAATGTTTTACGGATTTGACGGTTCTTACCTTCGCTCATAGTGACACGCCAGATATTTTCATCAATCGGAGATAGCTTCAAACGACTGGTATAGTCTTCGACTCTTACCCCATATTCTAGTTCTGATTTATCGGCTGGCTTCAAGGGCTTATCGATCTTAACTTCATATATTTTTTGCTTACCAAATCTTGGGTGAGTCAAACGGTTGGCTTGGTCGCCGTCGTTAGTGAGCAGTAATAACCCGGACGAGTCTTTATCAAGTCGACCTATAGGTATTAGTTCGTGGTATTCATTTGGTAATAAATCATAGACAGTTTTGCTTCCCTGGCCTGCTCTAGATGTCACGTAACCCACAGGTTTATTTAGCACTATAGTTCTGGGCCTATCGGGAGCGCTTAACTCTTTGCCATCGAGAGTTACAAGATCACCCTCATTAACTTTCTGGCCAATCACTGGAAGCAGACCGTTTACCGTGACTCGACCTTCAGCAATTGCTGAATCGGCGGCTCGACGACTCAAGACACTAGCATAGGCCAGAAATTTATTAATACGCATTCCCTAAGTATAAGGTTAAAAGTTATAAAGTGAAAAGTAGCTTACAAAGAGATTTTATTATTAATGTGAAACGCTCAGTTTTATGAACCTAAAGAGCTATTTGGCTGAGATTGATGGGTGGCTTAGTTTCTGAAGATTGAGTAGCTACGTCAGGAGTTGGTGTAGGTGTTACTGTATCGACGGCTGCAGGAACAGAAACAGTCAATAGAGGGCTCACTGAAGTTGCGGTCGGCAGAGTATCAAACGTAGTTTGAGGAATTTCTGGCATAACAGGAACGATAGCCACTGTATCAGTAGGTTGAACTGCTGGCGATTCTGAAGGCTCGGGATCAGAAGCTGACATTATTCCACTGATGGCATCATCCATAGCTTTGCTATCAAGGTCATTTAATGAAGATACTTCAGTTGTTGATTCTTTGCTAGCTTCAGTAGTCAAGCCGACTACTCCCGGCAGGTCTAAATTATCCATAGGTTCGGTAGCTGGAATAACCGGCTGTATATCGTCTGGTCCTGGATTAATACTATCAGTAACTTCAACCTGTATAGGTGCAGCTGTTGATATATTATTTTCAAATTGTTGGATTTCAGCTTTGACTTCGCTTTGTTCTTGACTTGTTGTTTCCGCTAAATCAGGGTCTACGATGACAGAAGTAGGAAGTGACACCTCATTTGTGGGAGATATAATCTCTGGCACTATTACGTCAGTTTGTGGGGCAACAATCGGTACTGCTGAAGTAGCTAGAATGACAGGGATTGATTCAGCAGATTGAACTTCAGTGACGCCGTCTTCTAACAGTTCGTGTGTAGACTTTACGATATCTTCTAAAGTTACCTGAGATTTAACTAAGTATCGATCGGCACCAAGCTTGTTAGCGCGAAGCTGATCTTCGCTCTGACCAAGTGCGGTTAACATGATTATCTTGACGTCTTTAAGTCCATCAGTATTACGCAGTATATCCAACATTTCAAAGCCGCTAATCTTAGGCATCATTACGTCAGAGATTATTAGATTTGGCTTCTCAGCCTTCGCTATTACTAGCGCTTCTTCACCATCATGTGCAGAAACAATTGTATAGCCTTCAGCCTGAAGCCTTGCCTCGTAAATCTCGCGTAAGTTGTTGTCGTCTTCGACTAGTAGTATCTTTGACATATATAGTTGAATTCCTTGCAGTGTTAAGCTTATGCTTTGATTCTTATTGTATCACGAACAGGGTCAATCAAAAGGAATTGCATCAATTGATTCCAGTTTCTTTCTCCATCATACTCATAGCCTTTTCTGTACTTAATCTTGGAAAATTAATATAGAAGCTACTACCACTTCCTACTTCACTCTCTGCCCAGATTCGACCGTTATAAAGCTCGACAATCTTTCGGCATATAAATAGACCAAGTCCAGTGCCTCCGATTGTACGGGTCGCACTGTTATCTACTCGATAAAACTTCTGAAATAAGTGAGAAAGATCTTCTGAGGGTATGCCTGGCCCAGTATCTTTCACAGAACACTGCACCACTTGGGTGTCACCTGTGATTCCGATCGTGATCTTACCTTCGTCCGTATACTTGACTGCATTCTCAAATAAATTAGAAATAACTTCTCTCAGTCGATCATTATCAGCGTAAACATAGTACAGTGGTTTAATTATTTTCTCTGCGCCATCCGCTCTTGCATTGATAGTGTTTGACGCCCCAACCTTGAACTCGACGAATAAGCTTTTCTTCTCAGCAGTAAACCTTAGATCATTAGTCAATTGTTCAAGTAAGCCTCCGAGTTCAACGACTGTAGGATGACTAGTTAGGCGACCGTCTTCGGCTTTGGCACTAGTCAACAGGTCTTGGAATAGCTGGCCTAGATGTTGGGTTGAAGAATGTGCTTTTTCTAAATAGTCTCTAGCTTTGTCGTCAATGGTTGCGACTTTGTCGTTCAGTGCTAAGGAAAGGTATCCCTCTATAGCAGCTACTGGAGTACGCATTTCGTGGCTGGCAGTACTTATAAAGTCTGCACGTTGTTTCTCTTCAGCTCTTTGTGAACTAACATTTCTAAATACTGCAATCGCAGCATTGACCTGTTTCGCATCGTCGAGTAGAGGGTTAATACTTAAACCGACTGGAACTTGCGCTTGGCTGCGGTTCATCAAGATAGCCTTGTAATCATGTACGACTTGGGCAGATTTATATACTTGCAAGAATGGATTATCGTCTTCGCTAATCTTCTCGCCTTTTGCATCAACAAGCTTCATAACTTGAGCAAAATTAATTCCAATGGCATCTTCGACCTTCCATCCAGTTATGTTGCTGGCTCCAGGATTAAAAGATTGGATAGTTCCTGAATTGTCTAGAAGTACAACACCATCCTCAATATTATTGATAATCACCTCAAAGCGGTTGCGCACGTCACTCACTGCTTTTGCGCTGGTTAATGACTGAGATTTTTTCCATGGTAAATTCATAATTCTGAACGCGAAGCCATGATGCGTCGTCCCACTCCATGTTTAACTAAAATATTATCTAACATAATTACCTACCTATATTATCGTTGCCATAAGCGTTTTAGGCAAGGATATATCTTAAAGCAGAGTATTTACTGCTCATAGACGCAATTTAACAGATGTGATAAGATAGCCCAGTTATGATTTATTAGCACTAGTTCTGTAGTTTTACAGTCTAATTAGGCTCTTTCGTCTAGTGGGCTAGGACATTAGGTTCTCAGAATGATTATTGTCAAATGCGTTATTTGACAATAAGTAGCGATGATAGAACATGAAGCTTGCGGAATGTTATATCATCAAAGCGTTAGATCGTGGAGCGATCTGAAGAAAATAGTTCACTACATTTACAATTAATAATACGGCTCCTTCGTCTAGTGGTCTAGGACATCAGGTTCTCATCCTGAAGATCGCGGGTTCAAATCCCGCAGGAGTCACCATATATAGCTCTGACGAAAGTCCGGGCTATATACTAGGCAGTGGCGCTTTAGTAAGAATATCTTGTATTATATTAGACATCTAAGTTTTCTTGATAATGGCGATGCCGTGTTCATGGCGGAGGTCGATGCGTTTGCCTTTGAAGAAATCGTGTACGGCTTTGGTGACGCCTGGCAGAGCTGCCCGCTCGTAATCGTCGATAGTTACAATGCCACCAACGGTCAGACGTGGCCAGACTATCTTAAGTGAGTCGAGGATTGACTCATAGAAGTCTCCGTCGAGAAATGCGTAGGCTAGCTTATCTGGTAATTGATTGTCGGTTAGATCTTTGAACCAGGCTTTGATCGTTACTGGAGTTGTAAGTCCGGCTTTTTGGAATGTTCTTAGAAACTGGCTCTTGCTTACCGATAGCTCGCCGGCTTTGAATTCGATCCCTACGCTGCTACCATCGTCTTTGGTTTTGTCTGGTAAGCCTTCGAACGAATCATAAACATAAAATCTTCGGCTGGAGCTTTGATCTAGACCATCCATTAGTCTGCGGATGAAGATGCTTGTGGTCCCGATGTAGCAGCCAAATTCTGCAATGTCGCCGTCTATGCCCTGCTCCAGGGTCTTTTCAAGCTCGCGCAGTACAACTGTCATAGCCTGCCGATCAATTTGATCGGAGATGATTGGATGTTTGCTGAGTAGTCCCAGATGTTTCATGACTCTATTATAGATCCCTGACACTTCCAAAAGCTACGCGCTTAAGGATTATATCTTGCATATTGGCCATTACGGCTGGCACTACGGTGAATTCCCCGTAGCGATCATTTACCAGATCGGCGGCGCGTGCTAGAGAACGGCTATCGAGTCGAGTGTCGTCGAACAATCCAAGTTGCACTGGAGTGGCAGGCATAAGGCTAAAAATTGTAATGCTAATATTAGTAACCTTGAAATCTAGTGAGGCGTCATTGAGTAAATGCTGAGCGTTTAGATAAATGTCTTGGGTGGAATAGACTATCGACTTGGTTTTGAGGCTTTTGGACCAGTAGCTGTGATTTTCGAAGTTCATCCATAGGTGTACACCACCAGCCGTGTAGTCTTGTTCACGTAAGCGCCGGCCAGCTCTCTCGCAGAGCTTCATGAGTAAGCGAGACAGTTCTTGGCGGTCTGAGGTCTTTTTGCCTAGAGCGTATTGTTGACCAAAACTTTTGCGGCCAAAATCTATAGCATCAACTTCATGGCCACGTAGTCTCAGGAACCAATAGTAGCCGACGATGCTGTGGAAGATTTCATTTTTGAGTTGCCAGACAGGAGCATCAAGAAACTGTAGTGGAGTATAAATGCCGGCAATATTGAGACGAGTTTCATATCGTCGGTTGATGCCCGGCAGATCAGTTAGTTTAAGATGACTATAGACCTCCCGAAGGTTATCAGCCGTGATAATGTCGAGGCCGTCAGGCTTATGCAGACCGGCGGCTAATTTGGCTAGAAAACGATTGGTTGAGATACCGACATTTACGGTTACATAGTCACCCAATTCGCGCTTGATATCTGCCTTGATCTGGTGGCCAATCTCTGACAGGCTAAGGCCGTTACGCAGAGCGCTGGAACCTTGGAAGTTAACCACAAATTCGTCAACCGATTTGGGCGTTACGTCGCTAGTGTACTTCAGTAAGACTTGTTTGAAGCGCCGATGAGCGTCAAAGTATTTGTCTGGGTCCGGAGTCAAGATTATTGTGTCTTTGCACAGCATACGAGCCTCCTGAACGTTGACCATCAGTTTTATACCCAAAGCCTTGGCTTCGTAAGATGAAGCGATTACAGCTCCTCTGGGTGAGTCATAGGCAGCAATCGCCACCGGCTTGTAGCGGATCAATGGATTGGCTTGTTGCTCAATAATTGCAAAGCAACTATTGAGATCGATGTGCATGATCAGCGACTGGTTATAATTAAGTGGCAAGTCCATCGCTGACAGCCTCCAGTAGCCAATGCAGATTATTAGTATCAAAATTGAGTCTGAACCACAGACTTTTTTCTTTATCTACTAGTTCGAAGATGTGATGCAATGTCGCACCCTCATAAACAGTATGATGATAACCTATCTCACCCACGGCATAATCTCGATTTTGCCAGTTGATGAGGTGTGGTTGAGCAATGCGCTTCTTGGAGCTGTAGTACATAACTACACTAACTTCTTGATTGATAGTTTCTTTCATAATCCCCTTTTTTAATTAATCTTTCTGTGTCATTTTGAGCGGTAGCGAGAGACCTGCTTGAGATTGAATATCAACAGACTATTTGACTACGCTCAGAAGGACAGCTTGCTTAAACTGTTGACTTCGTGCCGATTAGGGTCCAGTGTTGACCATCTAGCCGTAGTCGATATTGATTCTGTCCGTCACTCACATCGAATAGTTTGACGAAGTCTTGGCCCTTACGGATTAAGTAGCGCATACCAGATTCCATGAAATTGTATTCTTGGCCATTCACGATCATACGTTTAGGGTAAGTTTCAAGTTTATGTTTTTGGTTACTAGGGCGGAAATATACGGCGGTAATTTCGACTTCTTGTTCTTCGTAGTTTGAGATTTTCATAGAGTAAGTTCCTGTTTAAGAGATAAATAAAATAGACTGGCAATCTGTTAGATGGTCAGAGAACGGATTGGAGCGAGCTTCAGGCAAGAACTCATACGATACCGTTCAGGATCGGAGTTTATGCGCCGGAAACTAATTTGAATGAGGTGGAAAACAGGGACCTAGGTGTATCTTCCAAAATATAAGTCTGCGTGGAGGAATTCTATAAACTAGAAAGCCCACACATGGCTAGCGCTTATTATACATAAAGCGATTCACAATTTACAATTCACATTTGCCGATAATCTATCATTTAGCAGCTAACTTTCTAACTTTATAACTTTCAACTTTCTACTTTATAACTTTCAACTTTATAACTTTCAACTTTCTAACTATCTCTACTTGATGTGGCTTACGAAGTCGGCAAGTTCGTGTGGAGTGAGCTCAGCTTTGACTAGGTAGCCGTCAGCTTGATGCTCGATATCGTCGCGAACATTTTCGCGCTGTTCAAGATTGGTAGTGATGATAATTTTGGCTTTGATAGGTGTTTGGCGAGCCGGGTCTTTTAGAGCCCTGAGGATTTCGATACCAGTAATGTTCGGAATCATTAGGTCAAGCAGGATGATGTCGTAGGCGTTAGTCTCGGCCTCTTTGAGTGCCTCTGCCCCGTCACCAATTACCTTGATATCATAACCAGCCTTCATGAGTGCACGAGTGTAGAGTTCACCAATAAAAAATTCATCTTCAATAATCAATATTTTCTTGGGTCTTGAAGCTGATACTTGGTCGGGATTCATATTTTATACTTTAGCAGAAATTAGGGAGTAGTTATAAAGTAGAAAGTAGAAAGTAGGAAATAGGAACGAGGAATAAGTTATAAAGTTGAAAGTTATAAAGTTAGGAGGAGTTTTTAGTTTACGTTGAGATGGTGATTGTAAGTCGTGGAATCATAGGTATTACTGATTAGACACTAACGTCTATACAATGAATGATTCTTGATCCATCCGTGTGCTCCACGTACCATTTCTTGGTCACCGCTTTGCTTGAGCTCCTCGGCAAGTTTGGAGTAAGGGATGAGCGTAAAGCCAAATGTGCTTCCTTCGCCTTCTTTACTTTTAACCCAAATATTTCCACCGTGGGCCGTAACGATGGCTTTGCTTAGATACAGTCCAAGTCCTGTGCCGCCTATCTGTGCTCGGTTACGATGATCTCGGTAAAATTTAGTGAACAAGTTGGCCATAATGCTACTCGATATGCCAAGCCCAGAGTCTTGGACCGTAGTTTCAACCATACCTTCTTGTGTGATGTGTGTATCGATCTTGATAACCGTACTCTTACCGCTGTACTTGATGGCATTATCAATAAGATTATTTACAACTTCTCTAATGCTTAAGCTGTCTACCCCAACGCTTGGTAAATCAGGGCTGGCAGAATACTCAAGACTTATTCCTCGCACCTTGGCTCGCAGTGCAATCATATCTATTGCACTTTGAAGTATGGCGGGCCACTGGGCTTCTTGAAGCTTTAGTTGAAGTTGATCATTATCTACTCGGGCTACGTTCAGGATATTGTTCACAAAGGAAGTCAGTTGTTCTGCAGATGAGCGCATCTTGAGAACGAAGTCCTGAAGTTCGGGGTCAAGCTTACCGGTAAGTTCCTCTTCAAATACTTCAATATATCCTCTAAGCATTGTTAGCGGAGTTCGTAATTCATGAACACTCAGAGCGATGAAACTTACCGCTTGATCGTCTTGGCTGTATTGTTTCGTATGGTCAAATAGCACCAGCATAGTTGTCATCTTCTGACTATTGTCTTTATTGTAGTAAGCCGAAAGATCGAACATCAAAGTTGGATGGTTCTCTTGTATATTTAACCTGACCCTCTCCCATGCACCACTAGAAGTCGCCTTATTTGCTTTAGAATCTTTCAGCCAAGTATCAAGGGTATCATCGCTAGAGAATGACATATCCAATATCATATAAACGTTTTTGCCAATTAAGTTTTCAGCTGCGATACCAATATATGTAGCTGCAGCTTGGTTTACGTAAATGATAGTCTCAGTATCATCTAGCACTAGTAGTGGCAACGGAAGGTTGCTGGCAATAAAATTATTGTGAAGGTCGTGGCTTTTCTCATTATCGCTGTTGGCTGTTATTTTTACTGTCTCACTGAATTGATAGATTTGTCCCACCAAATTAGCTACAAGTTCACGACCTAGCTTGAGGTCATCAAGCTTAGGCGCAGCTACTCCTTGCTCAGTAGGACTTAGATGTAGGACTGCTTGCCAGATAGATTTTAGCGGGTGCATAACTTGGTTGCTGATAGCTAGGCCAGTAATTACCGAAAATAAAGTTGCAATAAATAACCCTATCGGCAACAAGACATTCAAGTCTAAGCTAGTGAATTTAAGACCGACCCAGAGCAGCCCAAATATTAAGATGTTTTCAATAACTATTGTCAGTATCACCAGCCGTCGAATTTGATTATTTGTTTGGTCTAGATGATTCATTTTTTCCTAAGGGGCATATATTACGGCAGTGGCATTAGCTACGGCAGTAATCCAAGTTTGGCCTGGATTAAGTTTGATGACTAAACCGTTGACGTCAGTGAATGAGAGTTGGCTGGTATTGGAAGCTTTAGACCATTGACCAATTGTAATCAGTCCATCTTGGAAAATGAACGCCTGCCCTGTACCAATAGTTAAGTACTCTGAATGATACCCATCTCCACCTGTAGAGTATGGCATCACTAAGGCTATTACTACTTTTGGATTTAGTTGTACGTTCGTGTTGGCATCTATGTGAGGTGCGGCTGCTTCACTTCTCGGATAACTATTGGTAACGGGGTCATAGATGTAAGAGGTGTTATAGGTGAAGCTAGATATATTTATGTTGATTGTCCTAGCAGTAGGAATATTCGCGGCAGATTCAATTTTCCTCTCGAAGCCTACGAAATTGCTGGTGGAGTAGCCTTTACTTACAGCTGTCTGCATGAGAGTGTTAATACCGGAATAGACATTGTGTGGTGCAAATCGATTGCTTACCCGTCGATAGGAGTTTGAGTTATAGAACTGATCTAAGTCCTTAACTCCCCAGTCTCGAATATTAGCTATTGCTTCAGGACTACCCCCAACATGGGCGTAGGCTGCATCAAATCCAAGTGCCCATTGTACGTAGTATGGTCGGGCACTACGGATTGGTCCAATATCATCAGGTGCATTGTCTTGATATAGGGCTAGGAATCGGGTTATACCGCCTTCAGCAATAGCTTCAAACACTACACCTGCTTGACTTAGTCCAGATTGAGGCCGTGCATCTTCGCTGTTCTCAATCATCACACCAATTACTGGACGCGCGTTAAGACTAGGGTCGACAATCAAGCCGGATAAAGTTGATGCGACGGTTACAGGTACTACAATCTTTGGCTTGACGACTATTTTTGTAGTTACCTTAGTTTCAGGAGCTTTCGAGGTACGTGAGCTCATCCAGCCGAATACTGCGCTTGATACAAACACGACTACTACGAGTACTAACAACCACTCTCTTCTACCTTTAGGCATACGTAGATTAAATTTCTTAGGCTTTAATTTATCTATTGATGTTGCAGAGATTAGTAGGGGTGTTTGGATCTCAGGCTTTGTCTCTTCAGGCAAAATCGGAGGTGTGATCCCAGGCTCTAAAGGACTATTGTCTAAGGGCTTTTCTCGCTCAACACTTTTCACATCTTCTACTGATGATTTTGTAGGTTTATATCGCGGTAAGAATCCATCCATAGCATCTATTGTATCAAGCTTACGCTTATATAGCAGGGTTAAAATTTAGTTGAAAATCTATAAAGCTGCGAGCTGGGTATCGATACGCCGCAGGCTTCGATCTCTGCCGAGTATAGTCATCGTTTGAGCTAAGCTTGGACTAGATGGAGCTTGAGTCGTGGCAATTCTAATGAGGGTGAACAATACTGCTGGCTTTTGACCAGTCGTCACCAATAGTTCGTTAAGTTTACTGGTTAAATCATCAAGGCTAAAGTCGCTTTGTGCTAATAATTCTTTAGCTTGTGAAAGCAGGTCCTTAATATCATGGATTGATAGTTTGCTAAGGTTTTTATTTTCATTAATAAGTGCTGGATTAACCAGTAGATCTTCAAAGAAGAAATTGGTTAATTCAGGGATTTCCGCCAGATATTTTAACCTTTCTTGAATCAACCCCAGGACTTGATGCCTGTAATGTACATCAAAAGAATCTGAAGATTTTGGCCAATAGCCTACTGACCTCAACATCAGATCGTCGACAGCCATACTTCGTATATGTGTGCCGTTCATCCAGAGTAACCTCTGCTCATCGAAGCGAGCACCACCACGTTGAACGCGGCTAAGTTCAAATTTGTCGATTAATTGTTGGATACTAAATATTTCTTGCTCACTACCGTCATTCCAACCTAGAGTTGCGATAAAGTTTACCAAAGCTTCAGGAAGTATTCCCTGTCTAATATAATCAAGAACATCCTTGGCTCCGTCTCGTTTGCCGAGTTTCTTCTTGCCATCTGGAGCCATAATATGCGGCATAGTAGCCATGATTGGATATTCAATTTCAAGGGCATCATACAGATTCAAATAATTTGGAATACTTGATAAGAATTCCTGCCCACGAATGATATGAGAGACTTTCATTTCGGTATCGTCAATTATGTGAGCAAAGTTGTAGGTCGGGTAGCCGTCCGACTTGATTAGTATGAAGTCATCGATAGTCTCTGGGCCTGTCTTAAGCTCACCCATGACTGCATCTACTCGCGCATATGCCTTAGGATCACTTCTAAACCTTAGAGGAGTCGTACCATCCCAATGCGGTGGGTTCTCTGGTCGATGATTGCGGTACAAAAAAGGTTTTTTGCTGGCCTGTGCTGCTTCTCTGAATTCTTGCAGTTCTTCTGAGGTATAAGGATCGGCATATGCTCTGCCTGCGTTAATAAGCTTTTGAGCCCATTGCTTATAGTTTTCAAGTCGTTCGCTCTGTCTATATGGAGCATACAATCCCCCAATATCTGGACCTTCGTCATACGTAAGACCTAGAGCTTTCAGGCTATCTATAATATGCTGCTCGGCACCTTCTACGTGTCTAGCTCTGTCGGTATCTTCAATGCGCAAGATAAATTGGCCTTCTGCCTGTCTAGCTACCAGCCATGCAAATAGCGCTGTTCGTATGTTTCCAACGTGGATATAGCCGGTTGGGCTGGGAGCAAAACGTGTTCGAATGGTCATATGATTAGTATATCTGTTAGAGTCTAATCTTTAAAGGTTAGATACTAGAAATTAGATCAATTAGTTGGTTAGTACTTAGCGAATCAGTACCGCTGATAAGATACCAAATTCCCCCACTTAACCAAGTCGCTGAATTATTATTTAGAACGAAGACCGTCAAACCTTCAACATCAATAGTTTGATGATTACTGCTCACAGTATTTATATAGTTTGTAATTAGGGTTGAGTTATCCCAATTTGAGGGTTTTTCGATCAGCTTAAATTTGTCACTAGGGTTACTGTTACTTAGAAAGTTCACAGTGATCTCTCCTGGGCTAGAATTAATTTCACCCAAGGAAAATCCAGACGGTTGATTTGAGGGTATGCTAGCCATAAAGCCCGCTTGGTTTGAGGCGCTACCTAGTTTAAGACTATCAATGCTTTGGAACCCAATAACACCTATCAGAACTGACAGGCCAAATGCGATTGAGCTTATACCTGCAATTTTGCCAAGCGTCCGATGTCTTTTAGATTTAGCTACTTTATGAAGTGGCTGAGTATGGCTAGTGGCATTGTCGATGGCTTGCATCAAGAAGTCTGATTTGGGGGACACATGCAACTTTGGATTCGATACATGACTTACGATCGTTTGTTCAGCTGGTGAAGCAACAAATGTAGATTCAGATGGTCGGCTTGCGAATCTAGTAACTAACTTGCTCTTAGTAGTTAGTTTAGATTCTGAGAGCCTATGACTATCAATTTTGCTGGCTGATAATTTTACCGTCAAAGCAGCACTTACAGGTTTAGAGAGTATCTTAGATGAAATTACAGGCTTATTTAATAGATCTCGACGTAAGGTTTTCGAATGTTGTGTCTGATGCATGTGCCCTTTTGGAGCTATAACATGTGCCCTTGTTGTCTTAGCGACCGCAGTAGACTTTTCAAGCTTATCCTCACTACTTAACTGAGCACCCGTAGTTGCATCATAACTTTTTCCGTTGATTTTTATAATGTTATTTATTTTCGCCATAGTTTCCTATTCAATATCTGGGGCGTATCTATAAATATTTTAACCCCTCTTGTGGTTAGAGGCAAGTCCCTACATACTATATGTTGCACTTTATGGATTATCTTGACCCAAAAAAAGAACACAATCACCGCCTAATTATGTTGATAGGCTATGTATTCGTTGCTGTTGCTATTGTGTTTGCAACTATTATTCTAATCTACAGAGCATATGGTTTCGGAATAGCCGGCAACGGTAATGTTATTCAAAATGGACTCACATACTTTGTTTCTAGACCTGTTAGCGCAGACATATACATAAACGAAGATAAGAAGGGTCAGACCAGCTCTAGATTCTTGCTACCTTCGGGTTCTTATAAATTTAGGCTGTCTCAAACGGGTTATCGTGACTGGCTAAAAGATGTATTTGTTCCAGGTGGTGGCGTTCAAAATTTTTATTATCCACTACTGATTCCCAAAGAGTTAAAGACGGCTACCATGCAATCATATATTCTGCCACCATCTTCAGTGTCTCAGAGTCCTGACCGAAAATCTCTACTTGTCCAAAAAGCTGAGTCGCTTTTGTCCTACGACTTATTTGATTTAAAGAATCCTTTGGCACTACCGTTGCAACTAACTGTTCCTGCCACTGTTTATACAGTGGATTCTAGTAGTACTTGGACTGCCATAGACTGGGCAGACGATAATCGCCACATTCTCATTAGACATGACTTTGCACGTAAGTCAGAATACCTACTACTAGATACGCAAAATATTAATGCTTCTCTAAATCTTAATGCTGCTCTGGTAGTTTCTGGTTCTGATTTTAGCTTTCGAGACAACAAGTTTGACCAGTATTATCTACTTGATTCGAATAAGAAATCTTTGGCAACTATTTCGCTATCAAATCCATTGCCCGTAGTTGTAGTCGATCAAGTACTCAGCTTCTCGACACTAGGGAGTGATCAGGTTGCTTACTTTACAGATAAATCACAAGTCTCTGGTAAGACAGCTTTGATGATCTACAGAGGTGGAAAATCGTACGTCGTTCGCTATTTTATGCCTAGCAGCAGTTACCTTACCAGACTAGCGAACTACAATGGTTTTAGTTATCTAGTTGCTTCGTCAACAGTCGAAAATCGTGCCTTCATCTTCAAAGACCCTACTAAGCAGCTACAATCTCTACCAGTTAAGCAGATTGCTCCTATCCAAGTGCTGCGCGTCATTGGTATTGATCACTTAAGTTTTTCCCCAGAATTCCAGTATATCTTGGCTGGAAAGGATAATCAGATTGCTATATATGATATTGAGAATCATGACACTTTCAACTATAAACTTCGAACTAGTCTTGACGCTCCTCAAGTAAATGTTTCATGGATAGACACGGGCCACTTGGGATATGTAGCTAATGGAATATCCACAATCTCTGACTTTGACGGCTCCAATATTCAAGCATTAGTCACATCAAACCCTAGCCATGGAATCTATCTTTCATCAGACTTCAAAAATATTTTTGTTTTTGATAGGCAATCAGATCAAGCCACAATACTCAGAGCTATATCCTTAGTAATGCAGCCCTAGAAACGATATGCTCGTCTAGGTCGGGCTAGCCTGCTAGCTGTGTAAGCGATTCCAGAAATAACTAGAGTCGCTAAAATAAACTTGCCAAAGACTGAACTATAGAGTCTATGCCAAAGAGTTGGTGCATTTCCAGGCAAAGTTTTTGACGACTTGTAATCTGTAGTTGTTGTCGCCACTGCTGCATTAGCTGTTGGATCTGGACTGATCTGCTGACCAACAACTATAAGGCGACGTTGACTAGTGCCAGGCGGATCACACGTGATAAGAGTTGCTGTTGCAGTTTGCCCACTTATCGGTCCCAACACACTAACATTGGAAGGTTCTACTACATCGCGGCTAACGACTTTGTAGGCGTACATCTTACCGTTGTAAGTCAGGTAGAACGTGTCTCCCTTAACTAGAGTGTGTAGTAACACAAAAGCAAACTTGTACTGGCCCTTGTTAAATATGTTGTTGCTACTGTGTCCAAAGAAGACTGCATTGCCATTTTGACCAGGATACGCTGTAGTTGGATAGTGTACTATTCCACCTTCAAGAGCTGTCTGTATAGACTCTTCATCTGTTGAAGTCTCTGTGTAATTGACTGGAATCTGAACATTAATCTTGGGTATCAGAACTTCTGGAATATTTGATATTTGCAAGCTCGATGAACTAACAATTACTGGTGTTGCAGCAACGGTACGACTAGGTTGAATGAATGGAGCTATAATCACTTCGTTGAAGAATCCAAACAAGAAGACTATAACTACTATAGAGCCAAGCCCTAACCCAAACAGTAGCGACTGAAGATGATGCTTGGCGTTAAGTTTTCCACCGGCTGAAATCTTATGCCTTAGTGTAGCTCGAATTTCTTCTAGGCTTCGAGCATCTTTAAGCTTTGGCTTGGTAGGTACCTTGACTCTAATAACACGCTGCTTATGATTTGATAGTGTCTGTGGGTCGGTGGCTGATGGGTGAGGCTGTCCAGTGGCTGCGTACTGGCTCTCATAGAATTCTTGCCAAACTTGATGCTTATCTTCGGGACCCAAGCTCTGGTAATAATCATGCCAAGCGACTTGGACTGCAGCTAGATCTTTTCCAGAATACCCAAGTTCGTACATAAATTGCTGATGCTTACTACGGTATTGTAGCGACTCTGCTGCAGCCAATTCTTGCTTGGCTACGGGTTCTGCATCGTAAAGCCTGGCAAGCTTAGCCCGTATGATATCTGCTGCATCTTGTGGTTCAGTGTTTTGTGAAGAATATGGATTGGTATTTTCGGACATAAAGTTAGTTTAGATTACTGGTCCTCTGCCCTTAAGTATAGTACAATTACCCCTTATAGCCTAAGTAAATTACTCTAATGCTAATTTAGTTTATGCTTGAACTTTGCAAATGAGCTAGTGTCTACATGGGCGAGTGGCGGAATGGTATACGCGCGCGACTCAAAATCGCGTTCCTCACGGATTGAGGGTTCAAGTCCCTCCTTGCCCACCAAATAAAATGTCC
>JAYVRB010000033.1:0-7838 GCA_043776675.1 bacterium | reverse complement strand
CTACTGCCTTAGGGGTTCCATTACCACGACGCTTGCTTAGCCAATCGTCCAAAAACGAAGCTGGTTTAGGTTGCGGTGCTGGCGCACCGGCTTGACTCCAAGCTGTCATTCCTGCAGGACCGCTAGGAGCTCCCATCTCTGGCTTTGGAGCTTCAATCGCTATTAGACGCATATTAATCTCTTTCTCGACTAAAGCTTTTGGGCGGCCGTACTTGGCTGCCGATAACTGCTTTAGAGCTACAGATAGTTTAGGGTTTGGTGTCCCCAAAGAAGGTAGCGTCGACATACTGAAGGGCTGAGTCGGGACACCGCCGATTAGCGTCCTAACAACTGCGTTGTAATTCGGGACACGCAGCAAATCATCACTTCCGAAGATAGGCTGGAAGTACTTACCTAGACTTTCAACGTCGTTCTGGCCGATGCGGAACGACACAATAGTACCCATGTTTCCGAACACTGCATCGCGAATCTCAGGAGTTAGCTGAGTCGTAAACTGGTTAGCTACAATCAGGTTAAGGTGATACTTTCTGGCCTCGGACATGATAGTCGCAAAGCTGTCTGTTGAAAAGTTTTGGAACTCATCGACGTATAGGGAGAAGTCGACACGTTGATCTTCTGGAATATTTGATCGGCTCATTGCAGCTGCTTGAAATTTCATAACGAAAATCATACCGAGTAACTTGGAGTTAAGATCGCCAGTGCGCCCCTTGCTAAGGTTAACAAGAAGTATTTTCTTGTTGTCCATGATGTCACGAAGGTCAAAGGCACTCTTGGTCTGGCCAATTATATTGCGCATCATTTCGTTGCTTAAGAAAGCACCGAACTTACTGACGAACCAGCTCGTAACTTCACCAGAGTCGTTTGAGCGTAAGCTAGCTGGGTATTCTTTCTGCCAGAACTCTAATACGGTTGGGTCAGTAACATGTTGTAACTTTTGTTTTAGGAACTCAGGATCTCGAAATAACTTTGGTATGTCGACGAAAGTACCCCCTGCAGGATCAGACATGATCGCTAACGCGGCGTTACGGAATATGTGTTCATATCTCGGTCCCATTATTCCTTGATGTTGTGGATCGTACAATTTCTGGAGCATATTAAGTGCTTCCTGAACCAAAAAGTCCTTCTGATCAGGGCTTGTAAATTCAAATAGGTTTAATCCCATAGGATAATCCATCTCTGCTGGTGAGAAATAGATAACATCTTCCGTACGCTCTTTAGGGACCATTGATAATAACCGCTCAACCACATCACCGTGTGGATCGACGAACGCAAAGCCATTGCCGTTAAGCATATCTTGTAAGGCTAGATTCTCGAAGAAGGTAGACTTACCCGTTCCAGTCTGGCCGACAACATACATGTGTCTTGCTCTATCATATGTATCGATGCGGATTGGTTTCTTAGCGCCGCGGAAAACGTTGTAACCAAGTAAAAGCCCATCTTCAGGAATATTGCGTGGTCCGTCGACCTGCTTGGAGTCCTGCCTAGTAAGCTGTGAAGTCGGTATACTGCGCTGGTCTGGAAAGTGGAATAACGTGGCTAATTCGATAGCGTTTAAGATGTCGTGTTGTTGGTGTTGTGGAAAGAACCTCATTATGTAAGCCGTGACTAGGGCGTCCGTATCTTTAGCTGGAGTGTACTTGAAGCCGTTCCTGCCTGGCGAATCATACAGGGAGAAGCTGGCGACAATGTTGCTCAATATGGCCTGGGCACGCTGAGAGATATTAGATGACACCACTATACGAATCATCACATCAAAGCCTGGATGACGAGTTTTGTCGTCGATTGCATCAACAATATTCTGGTCGATATTAGATAGCTCGGCTTTATCTTTGCTGTACTCAGGTGGTTTAGCAAGAGCTAGTGTGGCATTTTTGACAATGTTGGTTGCCTTTATGGTTGTTTTCTTGCCTAATCGCTTTGCCTTAGCTACTTCAGATGCTCGCTGTCGCCAGTTAAGATGTGCCGGTCGTACCAAAAACTGAATAGCAGCACCGTCTTCTTTATCTAGTGTAGACATCGCATTGAGAAGCGCCTGCATCGGATCTCGCTTCAAATCTTGATAGGTAGCTATCGGATATGCATAATGCTCTTTTAGGCTTAACTCACCGCCCAGTGTGCCGGTCATCTTACCTACTGCGTTGAATATATTATGCTCGGCAACTTCTTCAAGTCTGGCTGTTGGGTATGCACTTATTATTGCTTGCTTAATTACGTCCAAAAGCGCAATTGGAACCGCCGCGTAGAAGTAGACGAAGCCTTGGGTACCAATAATTTCAAATGCAAAGTGTCTCTGTCCGTAAAATATATTCTTAAACCCTGGTTTATAGGTACTAGCAATAATGTTGTAGACAGTCTGAGCTTTACTAATAGTCTCATCAGTAACATCTCTAACATCTCTCCCGCCCACGTCAATGTCATCGCTGATAGGAGGTAGATGTATGTATAGTGGAACAATCTTGAGGGCTCTTTCATAATTTTTTTGTTCACGGAAAATACGTCTAGCTTGTATAAATATTACTGGAGCAGCCACTAATATTATCGCGAAAATAACTATACCTGCGACAATAAGTGTTGACATATTTACTCTTCGCTCAACTTAATTGTCTTGTTATAGCGCTGTTTGAGGTAATCTGACTTAACAAGTGTTAATTCAGTACTTTGGCTTCTTGGGTCTTCTCTGTTAGCTTCAATAATTCGTTTAGCTTTATTGACCCACTCTTTCTCAATCAAATCCCCATCATCTGCTGTTATAGACACAACGTCATCTGTAGATTTACCAACAACACCCCTCAGGCTTGGAACTATTGGATTTGGTATAGACTGAGGCATTTGAGCCATTTGTGGAGTAAATAGCGGTTGTTTATTCTCTGCTACTTTTGCTCCTAATTCTTGAGTAAAATATTGAGCTTCTGGCGAACCTAACTTTGGTAGTGGAATCTCTCCCACAGGTGTTGGTAGGTTGATACGTGGATTTTCGTTTGAATTTGGCTTCATGCTTACATTATACAGGCTACTTATATAGTTATCACCCTATATTCCAAGTTTTGTTAAATTATTATGCTTATCAAGCGTTGACTTAGGTAGTTTGAAGTCTAGATTTACCTCGTCCGTAGCTTAAATATGCATATATTCCAAGGGCAAATGGCAAGGCAATGAATAGATCGCGCATTGTTAATTGTCCTATTGACTGTAGAGCCAAGATACTTCCAAATAATACCGTTCCAAGCATTGTGAACTTCTTAGGATTATTACTAAGTATTAGGCCATACTTCTGTCCAAAGGCATACAATCTATTTATTAACAGAAAGGTAGTGACCAAAAGTAGCAGAAATCCTAGCATCAATGTTAGAGACGAAACGCTACCGGCATTTGTTGACATGAAAAAAGCGCTATCAAGCGCTATAAGACCTGTAAGTAATCCTGATTTTGATTTAATAAATTTCGTTTTGGGCATTGCATTTTTATCTTAAGGTACAGGAAATAAATTATCCTAACTTTGCAGGTAGAAATGGTGCCGGGGTGATAAATCCGCCCTAATATAAGATTAAATGGCGCTTATCACCCACAGCTGACTGACCGCTCTTTTAGCCGGTAAGGCTAAATGAGCGACGGGTACGGATCACTCCGTTTCTATCTGTAAGTCTGTTCTCTGGCTGGCCAAGAACCGCCCCCACGAGGGCTTCCTAGTAGCCCGCATTTCGGGTCTAATTTTTCTAAATTGTAGGTTTTTGTTTTTGTGACTTACGTATATCAATCTAGCATTAATGACGTCTTAAGTCAATATACTAGTGCTAGTCTACAGGGGTTGGAAGTTGTAAAATAAGAAGTTGAAGGTTGTAAGGTCGATGTTAGGAACTAGGAATTAGAAACTAGGAACTAGATGCCTTATTGTCATTCCTGATAGAACAAGAATTTCCCTTTACGTTGAGCTTTGTTAATGAAGTGTCGCTTAGAACCTGCAACAAACATGGGGTGTGGCTCGGATGCCGACTATAGACGATCGATGTTAGATGCTAATATTTCTCGCCCTCTATCTGCTAATAGCTTGCTCCTAGATACAAGCTTTATACTTTACGACTTCATACTTGATAACTTTCTACTTGATAACTTTATGAACTTTCAACTTTATGACTTCTGCTCTCTAAGCACCAAAAATATTGATATTTCTAGTACCCAAATATTCTAGTCGAGCAATTGGTTGAAAGTTATACACAGCTTTATGTAGAAATTAAGCATAATTGATATTGACGTGCCCATATCTATTTTATAAGATATGGGAGGTACTTGAGTAAATTAAGTACTCAAAACAAAAACGATCTAGAAACAACGGCTTCTCGTAAGCCGTTGTTCCATGAATAGGTCGTGGGGCAACCCGCAACATACACAGAAACAAAAACCTTAAATAATACTTAAAACACCTTGTCTTTCCCGGGACAAGGTGTTTTACTTTGCCCTAGTAACAGGTATAGGTCTAAGGGGAACTTCTTATGGGAGCAAAGGTTCAGAGTATTATTTCTACTGGGACATCTGGAACGATTGTCGATATTGAATGTAACTTATCAAGCAACCTGCCCAACATAATAATTGTCGGCTTCGCCAACAAAGCAGTCGACGAGGCCAAAGAACGAATCCGTGGTGCATTCGCCGATACCCACATTGAACTGCCCCGTAAACGTATTACGGTGAACTTAGCGCCAGCAGATATTCCGAAAGCCGATAGTGGATTTGATCTAGCAATCGCGGTTGCCATTCTTCTGGCCAGCGAACAGATACCGGCTGGATTTGATAAGCATCAAGCATTTATAGGTGAACTAGGTTTGTCTGGTGAGCTTCGAGCAGTTAGAGGGATTATCGGTAAACTTTTATTGGGTAGGTCCAAGGGCATCAACACTTTCTTTATCCCCCAGCCTAATATGAGGCAAGCTCAATTAATACCAAATCTTATCCTGATTCCAGTGCAAAATCTCAAACAACTTTACGACCACTTCAATAAACAATCTGTAATCCAGCCTGTGCAGACCGGAGATGGAGTGTTCGATATCGAAACTGAGGTTGCATCGGCAGAGTACTCGGTTCAACTTAGCGAGGTTGTAGGCCAATTTCAAGCCAAACGCGCTCTGACCATTGCCGCTGCAGGAGGACATAATATTTTCTTTACTGGTCCGCCTGGTACTGGCAAAAGTATGCTGGCAAAGGCTTTGGCTTCTGTCATGCCGCCTCTCAACCCAGAAGAAATGCTTGAAGTGACTCACTTGCACAGCTTAGCTAGCCACGATTATGAGCAGATTGTTCAGTCTAGGCCTTTTCGCGCGCCACATCACAGCGCCAGCCATGTTGCAGTAATCGGTGGCGGGCTTAGCCTGAGACCAGGAGAAATTAGCCTTGCTCACAGAGGTGTATTGTTCTTTGATGAATTACCGGAATTCAGCCGTATGACCCTTGAAGCATTGAGACAACCACTTGAAGACAAAGTAATTAGCATCGCCAGAGCCAAAGATACCGCTGAATATCCGGCGAATTTTATACTAGTGGCAACCGCCAATCCTTGCCCGTGTGGATATTACGGCACAACGGGTACTTGCCGCTGTCTACCGCATCAAATACTCAAATACCGTCAAAAGCTTTCTGGACCAATCCTAGACAGAATCGATTTGTTTAGCAGTGTGTCCGAGATCAAGCACGACAAATTATTGACTCAAGGCGTAGACCAGCTGGCCGATGAAGCTGTAAAAGACAGAATTAAAAGTGCTAGGATAATTCAATTCAAGCGGTACGCCAAGAAGACTAAGCTGAACTCCGACATGACTAATGCCGATATCAAGCGGTACGCCAAACTTGACGACCCAGCTATACAGCTACTGAACACTGCTGCTGCCAAGCTCAACATCTCCGCCAGGGCCTATATGAGAGCTGTCAAGGTCGCCCGGACCATAGCAGACCTAGAAGCTTCAGAATCTGTCACAGAAGCCCATATCTCTGAAGCTCTTGCCTACCGAGGCCAGGCCTACAAGGAATAGACAGTTGAAAGTATAAAGTTGAAGGTTATAAAGTAGCAGTTGACAATGGTCGCTACTTTATACTTTATGGACTTTATGACTTTACAACTATCTAAATTTCCGTTTGACCTCTGGACCGTTATATTTTGTCTGTTAGAGGAATATTTATCGTTTTCCAATTACCATTTAACAAATTATTTACCAATTAGAAATTAGGAAATAGAAACTAGTAATTAGGGCAATATTAGAAATTCGATAATTAATCCATCTGTCATCCAGAGCGATGTGAAGCATCCGTACAGTTCTCTGTCATCCCGAACAGAATGGAGGGATCTGTTAAGACAGTATTTATCATTTTACAGTTATCATTTAACAAATTAATTACCATTAGGCATTTACTAATTGCTACTTTCCACTTTATAACTTTATAACTTGCTACTTCCTAGTTCCTAATTCCTACTTCCTGCTTTCTGCTTTATGAACTTTCCACTTTATAAACTTGTTACTTTTCCGTTTGACCTCTGGGCTGTCATCTGTTATAATGTACTAACGTTAAATAATTAAGTAGCCGGAGAGAAATATCGCTAAATATACCCGCCTGAATAACGACATTCGGGCACCCTTGCTCAGGGTTATCGACGAAGATGGCAAGCAACTTGGCATCTTGAGCAAACAAGAAGCCTTAGCTTTGGCCCAAGAACGAGAACTCGATCTAGTCGAAATCTCACCAGAAGCCAATCCTCCGGTTTGTAAAATCGTCAATTGGGGAAAGTTCAATTACCAACGCACCAAGCTAGCGCAAAAAAACCGCAAAGCTGCCAAGGTGCTGGAAATGAAACAAATGCGATTCGGTCTCAAGATTGGCGAACACGATTTAGCGATTAAGATGGGCAAGGTCAAGAAATTCTTGGAAACTGGCCACAAAGTAAAGATTACCCTAATCTACCGAGGTAGAGAGCAAGCCCACAAGGACATAGGCTTTAAGTTGGCAGATAAGGTAATCGTCGATTTCGGTGATATAATCGTAGTCGACCAACCTCCCGTATTGGCAGGTAAACAATTGAGTTTCGTGATTAGGCTCAACCCTTCTCACAAACCTACAGCAAATAAGGTAAGTAATGAAGGAGCTAGTGATGCCCAAATTGAAAACTCATAGCGGTACCAAAGACCGAGTCAAAATCAGCAAGAACGGCAAAGTTCGTGTTGGCCACCCAAACAAGAGTCACTTTTTGTCTAAGAAAAGCGGTGGACGCAAGCGTTCGCTAGCTGGTCTTACTACCCGAACAGGTAAAATGGCTAAGAATATCAAGAAGAATTTAGGAGTTTAAGATGAGAGTTAAACGAGGCGTTGCCGCTCATAAGCGTCACAATAAGATCCGTAAGGGAACCAAAGGCTTTAGCCACCCTAACCGAGTAAGTATCAAGCGTGGTCGCCAGGCCCTAACTAAGGGCTTGCAATTTGCTACCCGAGATCGACGCAACAAGAAGCGAACATTCCGACAGACCTGGAATACTCGCATCAATGCTGCTGCTCGCTTGAATGGTACTACCTACAGTAAGTTTATCGCAGCACTCAAGGGCGCTAATATCACCTTAGACCGCAAGATCTTAGCTGAGCTAGCCGTCAACGAACCAGCTGCCTTCACAGCTGTAGTCAAAGCCACCGAAAAGAACTAGCCTTCGCTGCTAACATCTAGTTGCTAATAGTTACTAACCAAACCTAAGTCATCCCAGCCCCCAAAAGTCATCCCAGCGAAAGCTGGGACCCAGTAAGTATTTGCAACGAAGTTGCTCTATTTAATTATTAGTTAATGTATATTTGTTATGATCGTTGTATGGATA
>JAYVRB010000032.1:0-7852 GCA_043776675.1 bacterium | reverse complement strand
TTTATTATCTTGAGGAGAACCAACCGTTGACGGTGTTGAATCTGTATCTATCCTAGCTGACTTACCTAACGTGTTAACCGATGATGGCACTGAGTCCGTATCTACCGTTGTAGTATATCTATTACGCAAATATGGAATTTTGAGAAATATACCAATAAAACCTAATGACGCGCTAAAAGTCCTATTTGCTAATCTAGTCAATATACCAATAAAACCTAATGACGCGCTAAGGATTCTCTTAGATAGTTTTCCTAGTGATCCAATAAAACCTACACTAGCTGCTAATGACTTTCTGGTTAACTTGATGAAAGTTCCGACAAAACTTAGACTAGCTGTAAAAGCTCTGCTATTTTGCCTGACTAGGTTGCCGACAAAACTTAGACTAGCTGTCAACGGACGAGTAAGATATCTAATAATAGCGCCACTAAGGCCTAACGTACCAGCTAAGACTTTCCCAGCACGTTTTAGTAAGCTCCCCGAAAAAGAGAGTGTGCCAGTAAATGCCCTACTAGCTCTTTTAGCAAAACTGCCAATAAAACTCAAATTCGCGCCAAAAGTTCTACTCAAGAACCTAACCAAAGACCCAACGAAGCTCAAGGTAGCTGTTAGAGTCTTTAGACCTCTTTTTAGTAGTGTACCGCTAAAGTTCAGTACACCAGCTAAGATTTTCCCAGCTCTATTTAAAAAATTACCAGTAAATGATAGAGTGGCGGTCAAACCCCTAGACATTATCTTGGTAAATACTCCCACGAAAGAAAGTATGGCCGAAAGTGTCTTACTATTAAATCTACTAATAGCTCCTGCGAAGTTCAAAGTACCCGATAAAGCTTTACGCGGTGATTTAGTAAATGTACCAACGAAAGACAATGTTGCAGATAGACTTCTAGTCACAACTTTAGTTGTAGCACCAACGAAAGATAGGACTCCCGATAGAGGATATCCAATATTTCGGCTATTACTGCCCACAAATAACAATGCAGCAGTTAAGCTATTGGTATAACTTGTCCCAGTAACCGGTTTTAGAGCAATAGTACTCATCGTCCAAGTAGTTAGAGCAGCAATATTATCCCAACCCATAGCTACCGAAGAGCTGGTAACATTCGGTTGTTTATCAGACTGTCCGGTGCTACCTACAGCTCCGGTGATATTGCCTCTCTCTGTCTGCAAATTGGTCGCATTGATCGAAGTATCAGTTGTGGCGATGGCATCGACAAGCCATGCTCCATTAGTAACAGTAGTCGTAGAGACAGTTGAAGAACCGCCACCGGCGCCAGTAACAGCTGTAGTACCATTCTGAGCGTCTACCGGATTGGTCTGATTTACATTGTTATAAGAAGATGCTGTGGCACCTGAGACATTGGCGACATTAAGAATGATAGATACACTATTAGAACCAACTGTGGGAGCAACCAGATACCAAATCTCAGTCCTAACCGTGGTCGAGACACTAACGTCAGAACGTAATTTTGTAAGCGCCACACTATTATAGGTTATCGAAGTAACTGAGTTAGCGACACTAAGTAACCCAACACTAACAACTAATATCTGCTTGTTACCAGTACCAACAACATGTGTCCAACTATAGCTACCATCGGCGGCATGATAGCCCGAACCAGAGGTGGCATCAAAAGAAATGCCATCATCATATGCCTGACCATAGTACGGCTGGGCGTAGTAGTTGCCCCCATACATAAGATTTACCTATGCCCAACTGCCAACGCTAGCGACAGTATTCGTGCCAAGAGGTGTGAGCATGAACCAGGAATCTTTCTTGCATAGTATTGTTCCGGTCGGATCGGCGCTGAACTTTATTTGAGGTATGAACGTCCCGGCAGCATTGATTCTGACTATCCCCTTCCATCTAATTGTAGCGGCAGCGGTAGCAACAGTTGCATTCATCACCTGAGCAGTTGCCGCAACTGCCGTAATGCCAGTCGGAGCAACAGTATAAATAGTATTAGCCGCGCCTGTGGAGATTATGCCTTCATAAGCTATTGAGGTTAATGTTGCCGTTCCTGCGTCAAATTCTAGCGCAGTCGTGCGAGTAGTAGCGCCCATACCAGTAATTACTACAAAACCTTCCATTATATAGGTCGTAGAGGCTGGTAGAGTCACGACATCAACAGCGGCCGCAAAAGGACTTTGAGCAGACGCACTATTAGCCATCGTAAAATCAGCTACGTTGCTAGTGAAAAAGGCTTGAAGCTGTATAGCGTCATAACCACTCTCATTCATTGAGTGAAAATACTTATCTGTGTTAGCGTAAACAAGAAATTTACCGGTTGCAGGTGCGGTTGGAGCGGCTACGTTATTTAATTTATATTCTCCGGCCATAATGTATTTTTTCCTTCTCTATTATCTTATATCTTAATAATGAAATTCACAACTGAAACAGGTGGTAGGATATTGGCGGCTGTACTACTACCAGCGGAGGCAGTCACAGCAGTATCTATGGCTGAAGCGTTACCAATGGAGACTTTAGCAGCCGTTGCGGTGGGTGGTGGATTGTTTTCGGTGAGATTATGAGTGTGAGCCGCCAGTTCGCCAAGAGTTTGTACGTGAGTTTGTTCGCCACCAGCACCGGTTGTAGGTTGCTGACCCAATCCCCAAGCTGTAGCGCCGGTGGCTGTAGCTGTGCCAACGCCCATCGGCATACGACCGCTTAGATTTGGTATGTTAAAAGTTGTTGTGCCATTCCCTGCACCGTAAGCCGTACCGATAGCTGAATATAAATTTGGATAAGTGGCTTTCAGCACCGCAGAACCATCACAAAGTAGCCAACCAGAAGGTATAATCTGAGCAGCTGACATTATTACTGCTCCTGGCATCCATGCGTTA
Source organism: bacterium (assembly GCA_043776675.1). Taxonomy (GTDB): domain Bacteria; phylum Patescibacteriota; class Saccharimonadia; order Saccharimonadales; family UBA4665; genus JAJXTN01. The sequence continues at coordinate 5,014 of JAYVRB010000032.1, read as the reverse complement.
CTAGCCATATTAAAAGGCGTCAAGACTTCCATCGTAGAGTTAGATGGAAGTTCAAGTGCATAACCAGAGCCGACTTCGAAGTGGTCTTCAGCTATAAAATCTTGGCCACCCCTAAGTACATAGCCTCTATCGGTAGCTGTGCCATTAAGCATGATCCCGACCGTGGGTACATCTTCAGCCGTTAAAGTGGCAGCTATTTGATCACCAACTACGATTGTTCGAGCGCTGGAATCCTCGGTTGCCCTAACAATCGTCAAGGTATCTGTCGAGATAGCGGTAACTATAACCACTTCGGCGTTGGCAGTCGTCGGTCTGACACCCACCGGCCAAACCGTTGCCCTAAAAGGTACAGCTGAAAACTTTGTGCCATCACTAGACTGCACTACTAAAGATGTACCCGATGATGCTGGAGACGGAGCAGTTAAAACTGTTGAGTAAGCAAAATTCTTTGCCATAGATAAACCTCAACCGCCGCTAGATATTGTCAAAGAGTATGTGAACTGGATTGAGTCACCAGAAACTACGTTAATGGCTGAGAATACTTTACGATCCCAGAGAATTGGACGAATAGTGTAAGTTTCTGTAGCACCTGGTGTTGAGCCAGCTGTACCGTCAGCAACCTTATACCAAGCAGGGATTGTACCAACCGAAGTTGTGTTACTAATCACGAAACCGTAAACAGTGGTTGTACCGGCTTCAAGGATCTGCTGTTGTAGACCCTGAACAGTTGCACTTGAAGCAGTGTATGGAGAGGCGGTCCCAGTAAATGAAGTAGCTGTCGTTGCAGTAAATGGTGAGCCAGTAGTAGCCGTTCGAGTAGCGCTAGTGTGAAGTCCCCATTCCGTTACTGCTTCTGAACCACTATATGAGACAGTTGCTACGGTTCGATAAATCTGAGAGTTGGCGGCCGATACTAGACTTTGGGTACCAGCTACAGCGGTTTGACCACCAGCAGTGGAAATAGTTTGCATCTTAATATCGGTTGCGGCGGCAGCGGTTGCGCCGGTGCCGGTAAAGTGTTGGTTAGCTAAAAATAAGGTATTTATTCTAGCGCCTGATGGAGCAGCTAAGGTTACAGCTTCGTTAGCAAGGGCCAAAACTCCGACATTAGTAACTAGACCGGAACCAAGGTCTAAACTGGTCTTATTTCGATACAGCAAAGAATACCATAATCGTTCGAGCTTATTAGAGCCAAAATAATTACGAATTTTCTTCTCTTTGCCGTTTTTATCAAATACTTTGACACTTAAGTTAGTCTCAAAAGTCGAGCCACCGGTAATGTCTCTAGCTCTAGTAGCTGCACCATGTCGATCGGCAACAATTGCAATTCGTCCAATCAACGGTAACTTGAATATTTTGCCCTTACTCACCTGAAACCTCCTCTTCATCAGTTAAATCTACAATTCCTGGATAATTTACTAAGTTCACAGGATAGGGATATTGAGAAATAACACTAATCTGACTTTTAGCCTCAATTACTCCAACCCCGATAACATTTACAGGTTTTGCAGTAGTGTTTTTATAGATTTTGACTGTTAACATGATTTTCCTTTAACATGATTATTCTTTCAATATAGTAACATACCTTGAATAAACAATACCATAAGAATAAACATAATCCCCTCTTTTTTAGGGAGGGGACTTTTGCACAGAAGACAATGGCTTTCGCCACCTATATTTTACTTTTTACTATTAAAATTTGCAATCCATTTATTAACTTCGTTTTTATTCCAATCTTCATTTGGGTTTTCAGGTAAGCATAAGAAGACAAACTTGTGGTATGGTCGTTTCCCAACTTTTGGCACATCTACCGGCATTTCAATAACTTGCTCACTATCAATCAAATATTGAAGCGCCATCAAATACTCGTGATAAGGGTAGCCCCTGCCATCAGTCGGATCTTTAATAACATTATTGAGTCGGCCGCGTGTAATGTTAATTTCTTCGCCAGCATAGTGCTGAATAGTACGAATTAGCTTGTTTGCAAGATCAGAGTCAAAACTAATTTCTGCCTCTTTTAGGGCAATTATGCTATCTTTCTTCAAATCCAATTCAATTTGACCATTTTTGGTCGCATCCCAAATTGCCAAATTTATGTCAATTGGCGGCAAATCAATATTTGCGACTAATTCCGATATTTTGTTGGTTTTAAGGATTTTTAGAAGGTAGAGTATGTTCATGATAAGATTGTAACATACGACAAAACAAATTTTTAACAAGGAAGCGAAGACAATGAGCGTGAACACAGTCGTCAAAGACGGAACAATAGAATTACTGAATTATCCTATAACAATCTGGGATTTGAACCACAAATCTCGGCATCATAACCCCTCCATCGCTCGTGATAGTACTGGCAAAATATGGGTAAGCACTCGTCATCATGACGAGTTGCCAAAAGTCCGATACGCCAACATAGCGGCACCTTACTCGCACCCACCATCTAAGCTAATGCTTGGTATCTTAGACGAAAAAACCCTTAAAGTGTCAGGTGTTAAGCGCATAAAGCCAGCCCCAAAATCACCAAGATACCTCATAGAAAAAGAGATTGAAGACGTCCGGATATTCTGGCGCAAAGATGGCCTACACGGTATTGGCGCGGCCATTGACGCATACACCCATCCAGACGAAACTCGTGTTTACCAAATTGAGATCCTAATTGACTACGAAAAAGGCACTTACAAGCTACTCAACAATTGGAATTACGACATGAAAGGTCACATGGAAAAAAACTGGTCACCACCTTCAGTCCCAACCTATATGTTTGACTTCATTTACTCACCTCTTGAAGTAGTCCTAGAGAACAAAGTTTATGGCGAAACCTATACCGGCATCACTCACGGCGGTAGCCAAGTAATTCCTTATAGAAATAAGCTATACCCAACTACACGCTGGATCCGCATAGCTCATCAAGTAATAAATCTGCGTGGTATTACTCACCGCTGGTACGCTTCGGTAGCCGAAATGATGGACGAAACCGGACTGGTTACTCACGATAGCCAATTCTTTGATATGTGTACTGGTTGGCGGCCACAAATCCGCGAGTCAGTTGAGTTTGTATCAGGCATAGTCTGGTCTAAGGGTAAAGAGAATAAGGAGTTACTAGTCAGCTACGGACTGCGCGATGAAACCTGCGCCTTCACTCGTATACCAATTGATATTTTCAAATGGCACGAACTAGAGGATGTTGCTTATTATGACTGGCGATTTATAGGTGGCGATGCGCCTACCGATCCGAAATATTGGCAAGGAAAGAACTTTAACCCTTTATATTCTGCCGAATTTTTGCGACCCTAATCTGTTCTAATTTAGATTTATTAGGCTTGTCGCTAGAACCAGGGACAGGCAAGCCAGGGTTATGCTGCGATTTATCCGAACTAGCCACTGGCTGTGGCGTAATCCCAGCCATACTCTGAATATCTTCGCCATGCATAATCTGACCAGTAGTCAGTGGATCTACATTTTCAATCATATTAAGCTGCCTTGATAGCAGTTATTAAAGCAGCGCTGGTTGTAGACAAGTCAAAAGCCAAGCCTAACTGCCGAGCGCGAAAAACAAGTTGTTTGCGGTTCATGAAATCTACTGGTGAACCAAGTTTTGCAAAAGCCATAAAATTAATTCCTTTTTTTAATTACATTTATATTATAACTTACCTTGAGCATTATCTACCATAATTTGAACTAGTTGCTCAAAGCTATGTGCCGACTCCCAGCCCAAAATGTTTTTAGCTTTATTAGCATGACCAAGTAGATAGCTGACTTCGTTAGGCCGATAGAACTGAGTATCAATCACGACCGCCGGTTTACCATCAAAACTAAGCACCTCACTTACGCCCTCTTGCTGATTGCTAGTAAGTGGATAGCCAAGATGTGCAAACGCTGCCTCCGCAAACTCTCTAATTGTATGCGTCTGACCAGTCGCTAAAACGAAGTCATCAGGCTCGTCTTGCTGAAGCATACGCCACATGCCCTCAACAAAGTCACCGGCATAACCCCAATCACGCTTTGAATACAAGTTGCCTAAGTAGATCGGTTCACCAGATGACTGCCAATTGACTACTCCGTTAGCAATCTTCTGAGTCACGAAGTCACCACCTCTAATTTCCGACTCGTGATTGAACAAAATCCCACAGCTAATAAATCGGCCTTGACCACGCTTCATTTTGCAGTATTGGTGAGCCGCCAATTTGGCGATTGCATACGGACTATTCGGATCAAAGCGTGAGCGTTCACTAAGCATCGCACCCTCATCCACATCCACATCACCAAACATTTCACTCGTAGAAGCTTGATACATACGCCACTCTTTTTGGTTGCAATTTTCAAGCGCCGTAATCAAATTCACAACACCCATAAACACCACATTATTAGTCAATTCTGGCTGGCAAAACGACACTCCAACATGGCTCTGTGCAGCAAGGTTATAAACCTCGTCCGGCTGATGCTTTGAAATGATCTGACAAAGTGATGCTACTGACTCCAAATCCCCTGCCTCTAAAACAAGTTGACCCGATGCCAATTCCGCACTAAAATCAAAGCCTCCCCGAACGCGTCTCGGAGGCTCTGTAGAAACACGCCTAACAAGTGCTATCACCTTGTATTCTTTTGATAATAAAAGCCTAGTTAAAAACGTACCATCTTGCCCAGTAAAGCCGGTAATAAAAGCTGTTGTCATCAATCAAATCTCCTTAAATTACCAATCGTTGTAACACGGTGACACCAAACACAATAAACATTATGACCACTCTTAAAAAATTTCCATTCATGCCCTAGCCCAAACCAACACCAAAATCGTCTCATCTTAAGCCGCCGGATCTGGCATGTCACATACCGCTAACGAATTTAGATAAGCTAACATAGCTATTCGACCTGGCTTCTCTGGCTTCGGCACTCTAGCATGAAGCTCATCGTGTATACCGCGATGAATCGGTAACACAAAGGCCTTCCGAAACTTCTTCTCTAGTGGCGTAGTGTATTCAAATCGTGGAAAAAACAAGTGATGTGTATCGTAATAATC
>JAYVRB010000031.1:0-2051 GCA_043776675.1 bacterium | reverse complement strand
AACTTAATTTGTTAGAAAAAGCTTTGCCAATCTGGCAGAACTTATTATCTCCTGGTGGTAGAATCGCTATTATCAGTTTTCACAGCCTAGAAGACCGGTTGGTCAAGCAAGCTTTGGCTGAGACAAGCGGTAACAGGTATGACGCAGAACTGATGTTAATTACAAAAAGTCCGATCACGGTATCCCCCAATGAATTAGCTTTTAATCCGCGAGCTCGTAGTGCAAAACTAAGAGCCGCCGTGAAAATAAAAAAATGAAAGGGAACTCATGCCTATCCAGGTCAAAAGTAGCTCCCGTGCGTACAAGGTTCATGTAAAAGTGATCTAAACGCAATCTCCAGCTCCGGTGCAAATCGGAGCTGGATCTAAAAACAAAAATAAATAAAGAGAAATTATGACATATTCAAGCTCACTAGCATTGAATCGAACTAAATACAGCGGACGAAATCAAAATTCCGTAAGTTTTAGTATTCGAACTCGCGCACTTGGACCAGTAAGTAACACAATAATTTTGATAGTCCTAGCATGCTTACTAGGATTGTTATATCTGACTCAAGTGACTAAGACAAACTCCTACGGTTATCAGATCAATAACCTCCAACAACAGCAAGCACAACTTAAGTCTGAACACGATGATTTGGCAGTAGCATCAGCACGTTTGCAGTCATTGTCTAGAGTTCAAACTAGTAGCGTTGCAAGTGGATTAGTATCAGTTGCTCCTACTGAATCATTGCGTAACTAATATTCACTACTAGGTATAGGATCTTGTAAATCCTTCTCCTGTTATAATTATTATAGTGGCTACATCAAACACAAACACAATTTCTGATATTACCTATCGCATACGTATATGGTACGCATTCATAGTTCTCATACTCATTATTTTTGTTGCGCGCCTGTTCTATGTACAAGTAATTAAATATGATTATTATCGTAGTGCAGCACTCAGCGACCAGTTGAAGCAATACGAAATTCCAGCTACTCGTGGAATCATCAAAGCTCATTACAACGATACCGTGCTTCCAATTGTACTTAATCAAAAGCTTTATACTCTTTACGCAGATCCAGCATTTCTTAAGCATCCAGAAGTTGCTTCTGAAAAGATAGTTCCAATTATTGGAGGACAATCTAGCACCTACTTAGAACTTATGAAAACAAAAAATACTAGGTATGTGGTACTTGCAAAGAAAATTACTCTAGATCAAAAAAAGGCGATAGCTGCACTAAAGCATCCAGGACTCGGTACTGTTGAAGTAGATTATAGAACTTACCCGCAAGGGACTCTGGCTTCTCAACTTCTTGGTTTCGTTAACGATGAGGGAAGTGGTAAGTATGGGATTGAACAAGCTTCAGATAAGCAGCTTAGTGGAACGCCAGGTCAACTCAAAGCAATCACTGACATTAATGGAATCCCTTTAGCAGCTAGCAAAGATAATATCCTGCAAACACCCAAGAATGGTTCAGATATTTTGTTAACCATAGATCTTTCAATGCAGCAGCAAGTAGAGAGTATTCTTAGTAGAGACGCAAAAAAAGTTAACGCAGAGAGCGCAAGTGCAGTAATCATAGATCCGTATAGTGGAGCAATAAAAGCGATGGCCAATGTTCCAACTTATGATTCTTCAAAATATTTTGAAGTAAGTGATGCGAATTTGTTTAATAACGCCGCAGTATCACAACCAATTGAAGTTGGATCAATTATGAAATCGCTAACTACGGCAGCAGCATTGGATCTAGGAGTAGTCAGTAATGATACAACTTATTATGACCCAGCATCCTGGGTTGTTGATGAATTTAAAATTACAAATATTGAAGAAGATGGCGGCGCTGGAACACGTAATCTTGCTCAACTGCTGAATCTGTCACTTAATACAGGCGCAACATGGTTATTGATGCAGATGGGTGGTGGAGAAATCAATCAGAAAGGAAGAGATGTGTGGTATAGCTACTTAACTAATCATTTTCAGTTAGGTAAACTTACTGGCATAGAACAAGGCTATGAGGCACAGGGTTACATTCCAAAACCAAAAGACAACGGGGCTGGCATAAACC
>JAYVRB010000030.1:0-7887 GCA_043776675.1 bacterium | reverse complement strand
ATCCCCAAAATTCATTAAGTACATCTTCAAATACTTTTGGACTGGTGATGCTGCCCAGTCTGTTTTGATTACGGAGCAGGGTTACTAGGTTGTCAACTTCTAGATTTGATACCGAAACACGGTTTTCTGAAGCTAGCTGGTCAACGTATGAATTCAGTATCACTTGCTTCATAGCTTGAGTTTTGAGTGCAGTGAGTTGTGATTTGCCTTCCTTTGTAGAGAAATCGGCAGCCTGTTGTGTCTGATAATAATGCATATTTCGTCTTAATTCAAAAAGATAAGATTCGTAACTTATCCACGAGGATCCGGCTTTGGCTACTGGCAAAGGCAATACTTTAACAACTCCGTAGACGAACCCAGACGTACCTTGATATCGATAGAGTGCTAATCCCGTGTAAACGAGAAATATAATCAATGCTACTCCCAAAATACTAGATGAAGTACGAACTATACTGTGTTTAGAGTGCTGTAATGGATAAATGAACCTTCGAGCACCGCTCAATATTGCTTCTCGATGTTCTATAACGGTCTCGTTAGTAATTCTCGGTGCGGCTTTTATCGCCTCACTAACCTTTTCTTCAGTAGCTAAAGCACGCTTGAATACTTTAGGGACTCGAGCGAGTTTATTTTTAAGTCTCTTAAACTTCTTTTTCTTGATTTGCTTCGGTCTGACCACGTGATATACTCGCTAACGGATATGAACTAGTGTTAATACCTTGGTCTCTCAATATTCCCAACAGCCTCTTCTGGATCTTAGCAGGATGATAAACATCTTTGATAACCAAGTCACCGACATAAGTCTGCATCTTTATTGTACCAAATCCTAGCAGAGTTTCCTGCAGTCCTAAAACTTCATAATTAACAGACTGTACCTGTTGAAGACCTAAGTCGGCTACAGAGCGACTGAATAATCCTTTTTGGGAAATCTGAATGAAACGCTGATCGGTGACAATGAAGACGCTGAAATGCCAACTTACCCAGCTAGGAGAGAAGAATAATATCCCTAGTAATACACCTGTAGCAAGTCCTCCGAAGAAAAACCCAAAACCCAAATTTGGGTTGATTGCAGCTGGCAATATTCCGATAAGTGGCCCTAATAGACCTATTATCAAGCCCTTACGCATCACTACCGGATGCTTTCGAAATACGAATAGCACTTCTTCGTCATCGAACTGGTCTTCGAAATATTTAGGTTTTGTTTGTTTAGTTATAGCCATAAGAATATTTTAACACTCCTAGATAATATAGTAGATATTTGATAAACGGCAACAACAGATCCTTCTCCGCTGTACAGCGGATCGCTCTGGATGACGGGGGATGCGTTCAGAATGACCCGTTCGGCATCATGCTAGTTCCTGTTTACAACTTTATAACTTTCAACCTTCTACTTCCTATTTCCTATTGAAAGTGGTGCCCCCACCACGACTCGAACGTGGAGCTTCTCCTTAGGACGGAGCTATTTTATCCATTGAACTATGGGGACATAGAAGCGCAATTTATAATTGTATATCAACATTTAGCAATAATCAGCTAAACAAAAACAATAATGTAAATTACTCTACTTTAAGTGTAACAAATTATCTATTTCTTTGGTTTAGCTTGCGTAAACCTATCGTGAACCGTCTCATACTCAAAAAGTTCTTCAGGTTTGAACCAGTGCGCAATTTCTTTGGATGCATCTGAAGTATCGCCTGATGCATGGATCAAGTTAGGTATAGACATCTTGATACTATCTGCGTATTGGAAGCTGATATGTGAGTAATCACCTCGAATAGTTCCAGGTTGAGCGCTCTTCGGCTCGGTAGTGCCAACCATCTTGCGCACAAGTGATACTGCTTCGATACCTTCTAGCACCATAGCAAGTACTGGACCCGCTTGCATGAACTTCACCGTAACGTCAAAGGCGTCTTGTCCACGCCTCGATATCATTTGCCCGATAGTTTCGTAATGTTCAAAAAAGTGTGCCTCGTTTGGAGAGACAATCTTGGCTGCAACAATTTTTAGTCCGACGTGTTCGAAACGAGTAATAATTTCGCCCACAATGCCTCGTTGCAATGCATCAGGCTTTAGTACGATTAATGTTTGTTCCATGTTATTCCTTGTTTATACCTATATTATAGCTGACTAGTATGATCGAACCAATTACATATCAGCGTGTCGCAAAATGATACAATAAGCTTATGCTCTTCTCAAAAGCCAAAACAGATTTTTTGGAATATCTAGAAATCGAACAGAACCGCTCTCAAAAAACAATTCAGAACTATGATCATTACTTAACTCGCCTGCTAGACTTTGCGGGTGAAATAAAAGTAACTGAGATTGATCCAGAAATGATACGTAAATGGCGACTTTGGTTGAATCGCCTGGGTACTAATATGTCCGATGAATTAGGCAAATCTACACAGAACTATCATCTAATTGCACTACGTAGTTTTCTTAAATTCTGTGCCAAGCGTGATATCACAGCACTTACAGCTGACAAGATAGAACTATCTAGGACGAAACGCAAACAAGTTACATTTCTAACTGAAGAAGAGTTAGAACGAGTATTCGCAGAGCCAGACATATCAACTATCGCCGGGCTACGCGACCGAGCAATACTAGAGTTACTATTCAGTTCCGGATTACGCGTTAGCGAACTAACTGGACTGGATAAAGATCATATCAACTTAAAGCGCCGTGAATTCATGGTACGCGGCAAGGGCCAAAAAGACCGACCAATATTCATAAGCGAAGCCGCAGCCCACTGGATAGCTATGTACGTTGATAAGCGTCAGGACACCGCTAGATCACTATTCATCAGATACAGTGGCAGTAAGAAATTGGATTTGTCAGGCAACTTCCATCGTCTGACTGTCAGAAGCGTACAGAGATTAGTCGCTCATTATGCCCTGTTGGCCGGTATCACCAAACACGTCAGTCCACACACTATGAGACACTCTTTTGCCACCGATTTGTTAATGAATGGCGCAGACTTACGCTCAGTGCAGGCCATGCTGGGCCACAGCAACATAGCAACTACTCAAATATATACCCATGTTACCGATCCGCACTTAAGAGCGGTTCACGAGAAATTCCACCATAAGATACCCTAGTAATCAGGTCTAGCAACCAACAAATCCAGCTGTAAGATCAAATCCTTGCGATGTGACTCGCTTACAAACATTTTGTGCTTCAATAGCGTAATTCACCATACTATTTGTTGTATACGTCGGGATAGTCACTTTGATCCTCTTGAGTGTGTCCTTAGCCTTGCCGGTGGAATCGATGGTAACTTGCCCATCAAAATTTATACCTGGAGAAGATATAGTGACCCGACTTTTGTCATAGAACGAGACCATGTGAAATAAAAATTGGGTATAGGATGCAGGCATTGTGATAGTAGCCGTACATTTGCCTCCTGGGCAAAGGCCAGTAACTATAGATCCTGAGGGCGTTCCTGGGTAGCTCGCACCACTATTCGCATTAGACGGATATAAGAAATATGTTCGAGTATTGCTAATCAAACTGGCCCTATCAACAAGTGAATTGCCTGATGAATCCTTGAGTGGGGTTATGTCAAACTGGATGACTGCTGGGTATCCAAGACCGGAAGCATTCTTCCATTCAGTAATTTTATTAAATGCTGTGCCAGAAGTTGGTACTGCCACTCGCCCGCTATTGCTTGACCACGAAACCTTGATAGTACTAGGAGAAACGCTGGCGGTAGTTACCACAGATTTTCCTTCATCAGTAGCCAAATCATAGACAAGGCTAGCTGAATTAAACGTAACTTTCACGCAGGTGTATTGTACACCAGTAGCACTATCGATTATATTGAGCGAGGAATTACTATTAGACGTATCACCTTCAGTGCTGAATAAACTAGCTGGCTTTACACAAGTACTTCCGTCACCGGCTTTTATCTTTTGTGTTCTAATCGCATTGAATGCGTCATTTATGCCGGTCTCGGCGGCATAGTTAGCCTGAACAGCCAGCTGACTGCTTAGTGCTTGCTGTTGTTCTTGTCTAGAGAGTTGCGCAAACCCAGTAGTCATAAGCGCCAAGACTACGACTAGTATTAGTCCGATTACTAAAGACGCAAAACCGCTTTGATTTTTTGATAATTGAACTTCCCGCTTATGTTTCATGTATATATATTATCCTATTTTTAATAAACTCGTTGGTTTACTATCACTGTGCTGCCCGCGACTGCACAAAATTGCCTGCCAGAAATATTTCCACCCTTGCAAGCAACATCAGGACTAGAGTAATTGACTAGTGCGACATTATTGCTGCATGACCCTGGTTGAGCCTTCTCATCACACAGCAAATCATCGTCACCATAGGCTGCCTTTATGGTTAAAGCGTAAGGAGATCCGCCAGATTTACTATCAGCAGTTATCGAGAAGGTTGTAAGTCTGGAGTTAGGGCCCATTAGCTCTATACCTTTATTACTATTGACCAGTGTTGAGGAAGATATATCTACAGGCGTACAGCTTCCCTGTGAATTATTTACATCTCTCCAGAGTACATGAGGAATAGTTCCAATTTTGCTACCTAATATATATGAGTAACGGACTGAACCAATGCAGTATCCATAGACTTTGTTCTGATTACCAACAACAAGTGGGCCAATTGGAACAGTAAACTGATTACTTGATAGCTTGAGTTGTTGGGATAAATCGCTTGTTAAGCTTCTCACCGTACCCTGAATACGAGATTGATTGATACCCTTGTTATAGAGATTACCAATGTTAGTTATCATCAGTGAACTGAGCACGATTATGACAGAGAATACCATCGTGGCTATCATTAGCTCGATAATAGTAAAGCCCTTGTGATTGGTCATGGATGAAGCCTATATACCAATGTTGTACTGTCTTGTCCACGTCCCTGGACATTATCCCAAACAACTTTTCCGGTAAATTTGTTGATTATGGCTCCGCTGGCAGGATCGACAGCTAATCGGGTTATAGAAACGTTATATATCCCATTCACTAGACCACACCCAGCAGGGTATTTCGAGTAGTCGATCGGATCGTTAATTGGAATAAAACTACCTGTGGTATCAAAACAAAAGCTTACGGTGCCGCTTTGATTGTTAAAGAATCCAGAATCTATAGAAACGAAGTTCCTAAGTTGCTCGATTTGGGATTGTACCAATAGCGTAGCTTCAGAATTCTCTTGAGCAGATCTATTAGCCAGTAGGCTGCTAGTCGCTGTGGCGTAAGATATGCCGATAGCCATACCAAGAATGGCCAAAACAACCATGACTTCCACAATTGTGTCTCCTGCACGATTGAGCTTCAGCATGACGCTACTACCTTAAGATCCACGTTCATTTGTCCCGCTCCAGTAGCATCTCCAAGCACGATGTTTGCAAATCTTTTGCCGTCAGTCATGCAAATCGTAGCAGAATTAGTCTGAGTTAGTGAACTAGAATTCAATAGTGAAGCTGCAGCAATTTGAGTACTATTAGAACCAAGATTAGGAGCAAAACTTAGGTACACTGGCTGTGCACTGCCATAAGCATCGGTATCACTTAGACTCTGGAAGAATCCAATACCCCAGTATGAAGATCCGTTCAAGGTATTCTTGATACTTGATATTTGGAGGTTCTGTGGAGTAGTTTCTTGAGTGGTGAGTTCAGGATTAGTTGGGATTATAGAACTCGTAACTGGTGTTGCTCGCGCTCCAGCTAATGTTGTAGCTCCGCTCGAACCTACAATAGAGAATATCTCGTACTTTGTGTTATCTCCATTTAATGAAAAGTGCAAGAATTTACCTATAAACACACAGTTATTCTTAGGAACCGAACTATTGAAAGATATGTTAGTTGCGCTACTGTCACAGCCGATACTAACATCCGTGTACTGCCCGTTCTGAATCTGAGAGATGATGGTTCTAAGCTTCGTGGCGAACTCGTTAGTACCTGTGGTAAACGCAGTGCTGGCTTGCTTGCCAGATACAGAACCGTATGCAACAAAGAAGATGGCACTAGACACAGCTAATACGATCATTACCTCAATAATTGTATACCCAGCCGCCCTTATTACACCTGTCATGTTGTCTCAAGTATAGCATAAGCAACATCGTGAGCCTTCGAGAACTAGCAGAACATTCTCCGCTGTACAGCGGATCGCTCTGGATGACACAGAGTACGCTCTGGATAGCACCCACCGTCATTCAGAGTCCGCTGAATAGCGGAAGAAGAATCTGTTTGTGATTCGAAAACTTGCAGATCCTTCGCTACGCTCTGGATGACAGGGAGTACGCTCTGGATGACCCGTTCGACGCCTTGATAGTTCCTATCGTTATACTTTATAACTTTCTACTTTCTACCTTATAACTTTCAACTTTATGAACTTGCGATTTCCTAGTTCCTAATTAGAAGCGAATCTAGATACCAATTGATGATATCTTGGCCGAAGAGCACGACTATGAAGGTAGCAGCGATTAGAAAAGGTCCAAATGGAATAATTGATTGTTTCTTGACCTTACCAGAGATTAGTAATGGCAGTGAATAAATGGTGCCGAGACTTGATGCCAAGAATATCATAAATACTGCCTTTGAAGGCGTCGCTAGCACTAGGCCTAGCAACCAGCCAAGTTTTACGTCACCACCGCCTATCCACTTGCCTGCCGATACTTGAAATAGAATATAGAACACTCCTCCACCCAGAATGACAGCAAGTAAGGTATCGATAACGGCAGTATCGGGACTGGATGAACTGCTTATATTAAGCGCCGCGAAGATTAGAGCCAGCAGGCTAAGTGGGTATATGAGTCGATTAGGTAGCAACATCCACTTAAGGTCATAGATGGTTAGCGCCATGAAACCAACTAATAGAGATAGCCACAGCCCAAACAACACAAAATTAATTAACCCAACTAAGTTCAATGGCCAATACAGATAAGAGACTACAAATATCATGCCCGTAATAAGTTCAACTATTGGATATTGGCTAGAGATAGGCTTGCGACAGTAGCGACATTTCCCTTTTAGCATCAGCCAGCTCAAGACTGGGATTAAATCTAGGGCAGATAGTTCATGTTTACACTTAGGACACATGGATCGACCAGAAATTATAGAAAGTCTATCTTGTGTTGAAGAAACACTAGATTTTACTTTTGTTGTCATCCCGAGCGCAGAGAGGGATCTGTTAATAATCACAAACAGATTCTTCATTACGTTCAGAATGACAGTTTGGAGATTCCTTAATTTGCTCACGATGACAGGCTGTTTAGATAGTAGGTCCTGCTCATGCAGACGCCAAACTAGAGCATTTACGAAGCTCCCAAACACCAAACCTAGTATCAATATATGCGCAGTTACCATGAGCTCAATCTTACCACAAAAAACAGGCTCCGAAGAGCCTGTTTAAGATATCAAACTTCTTTATAGAGCTTGAATACATTGTGGAGAAGTGCCTCCTGCGGTCTGGATATTGTACACAATAACAACACCTCGAGCTGACGCACCTGCTGCGACACCTAGATTTGTGGTAGTTTCACACACTGAAAATGCGCCTAAATTCACGCTATCAATTCCTGTAGGTGCTGTTACGGCTGATGCAACTGTATTGGCTACGTATTTGATGTTTGTTGGTGAGTTAGTAAAAAAACTAGGGTTCCACAGTTTAGCTACACTATTATCAAATACACCAGTATTAGCTGGCAATCTTCCGTTATTGTTATTCACGTACTCTGTCAATGCTGCTGCAAGACTAGCTGCATCTGACTTAATGGCAGTGTTATTTCTGCTGCGGTTTAATGCAGGAACTGCAAGGAATAATGCCAACATGATGAATGCTACGATGGCCAACACGATCATAACTTCGATAATCGTGAAGCCCTTACTCTTTGAATTCTTTAGTGAACTAAACATGGCAAATGCCCCCTTTG
>JAYVRB010000029.1:0-2056 GCA_043776675.1 bacterium | reverse complement strand
TTATAGATAAAATTCTTTCTTCTCAGACATAATTAATCGAAAGGATATAACATGTGTGGAATAGTAGGATATATAGGTAAACAATCAGCAATTATTCCTGTTCTGGAAGGCTTGTCGGCTCTAGAATACCGTGGCTACGACTCGGCTGGTATAACTACTGTCACTCCAGAAGGAGCCAAGACAATAAAACAAATAGGCAGAGTCGATTCATTGGTAACGAGTGTTGAAGAAAAAGGTGATAAGATGGCTAACCTTGCTATTGGCCATACGAGGTGGGCAACACATGGTATTCCTAGTAATTTGAATGCTCATCCCCACGCTGACTCCAATAATAAAATATACGTTGTTCACAACGGAATTGTAGAGAACCATTCAAAACTACGAACAATGTTAAAAAAAGCTGGCTTTACGTTTTTATCCGAAACAGATACAGAAGTAATCCCAAATCTTATTGCTTATTTCTTACGTAATGAGAAAGACTTCTTTAAAGCTTTTAAATTAGCTATTTATGAACTTGAAGGCGCCTATGCAATTGCAGCAGTCTATGAAGGTACGCCTGACAGACTTTACGCAGCTCGCCTATCCAGCCCGCTTGTTATCGGTGTTGGTAATAAAGAAAACTATGTAGCTTCAGACGCAACAGCTATTATGCAGCACACCAAGAAGGTTGTTTATTTAGATGATTACGAAGTAGCCTATATTACTGCAAATGATGTACATATTGAGAACCTTCGTGACAATAAAGATACGAGCCGTGAGGCCGAAGAACTCGAACATGATATCGAGGCTGCAGAACTTGGAGACTTTGAAAACTTTATGCGTAAAGAAATTTATGACGGCCCCCAAACTATCCAGTCTGCAACACGTGGCCGCATATTAGGTGATGGAAACATAGTAAAACTTGGAGGATTGGACAATGTAACTGCCCAGCTACAATACATAGACCGTATCGTTATTGTAGGTTGTGGGACTTCTTATTATGCAGGGCTCGTTGGTGAATATCTAATAGAAGAAATCGCAGGAATTCCTGTTGAAGTTCAGCTCGCTTCAGAATTTAAATACAGAAATGAACCGTTTTCGCGTAGCACTGCGCTGCTTGCAATTTCACAATCTGGCGAAACTGCAGACACGATTGCAGCTTTGCAGAAAGTTGAAAATTTTGGGGTGTTACGTCTTGGTATTGTTAACGCTGTCGGTTCATCTATAGCACGTCTCACTGATGCAGGCGTATATTGTCACGCTGGCCCAGAGCGTTCGGTTGCCAGTACGAAAGCCTTTATAGCGCAGATCACCATTCTGGCAGAAATTGCCTTACGCTTAAGCGACGGGCATTCACCTCTTTATAAACCTGTGCTGCAGGAGCTCCTGCTCTTACCCGACAAGCTTAAAGAAGTACTCAAACAAGAAGATGCAATCAAAGAAATTGCCAAGAAATATTCTCATTATCGTGACTTTTTGTTCCTTGGTCGTGGGTATGCATATCCATGCGCATTAGAAGGGGCACTGAAACTGAAAGAACTTTCTTATATTCACGCTGAAGGTTTTGCAGCAGGCGAGATGAAGCACGGACCACTAGCTATGATAGATGGTAATTTCCCAACATTTGCCTTAGCTCCAGATACATCATTAATTGATAAAACACTTTCAAATATTCAAGAGATAAAAGCCCGTGGGGGGCCATTGATAGCAGTTGCAAGCGCTGGGAATAAATCGGTATCTAAACTTGCTGACGATACTATCTACATCCCAAAAACGCTGGAACAATTACAGCCTGCACTCATAGCAGCCGTCATGCAGATGTTTGCTTATCACGTGGCCAATCATAAAGGTCTAGATATTGATAAGCCTCGTAATCTCGCTAAATCTGTGACGGTAGAATAATAAAAACTATAATAAAAAGCATCAAAAGGTAGTTTATACCTGGAGGCGTTTGGCGATGTCACCCACTTTTTGGGCGTAGTTTTTATTAGTAACGAGCACGCCATTTTTAGTATTGATTACCACGACATTATCTACTCCAATAATTGCAACTGGCTGATCTATGTCGTTACGGATG
>JAYVRB010000028.1:0-2076 GCA_043776675.1 bacterium | reverse complement strand
AATTTCTTTTAATGCATATGCACCACGTGGATGTTTACCAGTATATCCTAGTTCTTCAAATAATGAATTATCATTTACTCGAAATACTCGTCCGTCTGTTGGAAAAGATGTTTCTAAGTCGAAACGACTATTACAAACAGTTTCAAAATCTAGATTATATAGAAAATCCATATCTTCCTTCCAATTTCGGAATAAAGATGGGTACAATCCATATGCAATAAAATCTAAGTCTCGGGTTTTAAACTCTTCAATATTTTTAAGATTAAGAGCACCAGCGGCATAATTTCTTGCATTGCTAATAGTTTTAGGAGCTACAATTTCTCCTGTTATTTGTAAGGTTTTTGTCTTAGTAATTTGATTAGGTACTAGAGTCTTAATTTTATCTGTAATATCTAGGCCAGCCTTACCATCACCACGCGTAAGTGCCAGTGATAGATTTCCATTAATATATAGAAGTGATACTGCTGCACCGTCTAGTTTCGGAGTTTCAATTACATCATCACTAGGTAGTTTAATAACTGATTGACCTACAAAACATTTTTGTAGTGAATACATAGGATAAGCGTGGGCAACGGCTCTCGACGTATCGACAGGAGCACCCACGCTTTCATAGTTATATTGAGAAGCTAGTTTATCAAACTCACCATCAGTAATAATCGGATTACCCTCATAATACTTTGCAGATGCGTAAGCTAAAAAGTTATTCATTGATACGTTGCCTCTATTAGCTCTTTAAAATTATCAATAATTATTTGTTTACTCTCTGCTAGTGATAGAATCTCGACTAAAGCAGCAAACATTTCTCTACTATTTTCAATACCTAGAGGCATATTTACACCTTCTGTTGAAGGTTTAAACTCACCACTAAAATCTCTATAGTACTTACGAAGAAATAGGTATTCAACTCCTCTAAATTCGTTAATACCTAGGCGTATTTCTATATCTTTTACTTCATCGAAATAAACAACTCTACTATAAATCTCATCGCTCATGTTTACCTTCCTTTAGCACGCTGCTAAGAGGAACGATTGTGGTAACATTACCGACTTTAATTAAGCGATAAGCGTCAACATCCCAACACCACATAAGTACTGTTTCGTCTGTTTCTTTGGCTCTATTTTGCTTATTTTCTATATATGGATTATCAAAATCCAAAGTGCAAACATTGTACTTGAGTCTATTCGACTCAGCACTTCTATAGTTAATAATGGCATCGCCTGACGCCTTTACTGCACTGATTACATCTTCTTTAGTCACATTTTCTCCGTATCGACAGGCTGGTATATTGTGCGTACGGCAAATAACGGACAAGAGTGTTCTCTCGCCCGTTAATTAAATTTTAATTTGCTGCGATTGCTTCGAGAATACTTGCAAAATAAACGGCGGCCTTACCAGTAAGCTTACTCGTAATTTCGCTATCCAATGCTTGTCCAGAGGCTTCAATAGCTGTATTTAGACGACTTTGTGCAGCTTCTTTACTAACACGAGGTGTTTTATCACCAGTAGCTGATGCAGCAGTCGCTGTACTCTTGGTAGGTGTTTTGGTAATGTACTTACCTGCCTTAGAAATAATCATACGAACACCGTTCACTGATTCTCCTAGGTCTTCCGCGATTTCCTTAACAATTTCCATTGAATTGTCTGCATTTGGTTCAGCATCCAGATACATCTGAATAGCCTTAGCGCGGGTTTCATCGGTCCATGCCATATATTTTTAAATCCTTTTCTGTTGTTGAAATTGCATTATACTTAAATAGAGGCTTGAAGTCAAGAACTATTTTTTACTTTGTTAGATCTTTTTCTTCAATACAATAAAGAGCTGTCTTTACGTCTTTTGGCGGGTCAGCCTGTACTTTTGCTGCGGCTGCTTGACAGGCTTCCATAGTAGGGTAACTCTGATGTGCTAGTAGCGATAGATCATTGTGTCCAGTTAGGCTCATTAGTACTACGATTAGAATTGTTTTCATTGTTTGGTTCCTTTAGTTATTGTTTAAATCTTTTACTTGACCTTTGCCTTTAGGTGTTAGTCATGGCTTAATGTTACTTGTGCAACGATATGAAAAAATAGACCATAAC
>JAYVRB010000027.1:0-2083 GCA_043776675.1 bacterium | reverse complement strand
CCCCAAGTTGACAATCCGGGATACGAGATAGCAAGCTTTGAGCCAAGCCTGAATTGATTATTTATTTAGCTGAATGGGTGGTTTTTTTCTTACTGATTATCTGCGGTTTAGTCTGAAACCCGTTGTTAGTCCTTGGATTAGGTCGCTCGTGTTTAGGCCGTCGTTGTGGTAGATGCCTATTGATGTGCCGTTTAGACTGGTTGTTGAGTTGGCTACTGTCGGTGTCGTTTGGAAAGAATTTATTTCTGTCCATGCGCCACTACTGCCCGAGGTTAACATTTCTAGAGTTACTGCGGCTCCGGAAACGTTTACTAGTAAATCTTTTACCACATAAGATGATCCAGCAAAAAGTGGAGTTTGGAATCTAGCTGTGCCATTTAATCCGATATTTTGAGTCGCTCCTGTATCTGAATACGCAGCCGTCACTCCGCTGGTTTCGTTGAAGTGGTGCAGAGACACTGTGTTTGCATCGGATGTTAACGCACTGGCAGGAACTGTGTAGGAAGCACCCGAATAGCGCGAGGTTTTTGAGACTCGCAGTTCATCTATTAGGCCGTTAAAGTTGTTTGCAAAAGTCGAATCAGCCCCTATCACACTGGATGAAGTTGAAATTCCTTCTGAAGCTAAAGAGGTGGACGTTGACGTTTCTAATGTACCATTCACATACAGATCTAGAGATGTTGATCGCACTACGCAGGCGACATGGTTCCATGTACCGGCAGTCCAGGTGTATCATTTTAAAACGATTTATTTTAAGATTTGAAGCGAGTGCACTAAACATTGACACCGGCCTATCATAGATGGATTCGTATTAAGAAATCATTTCTATTTAATCGTTCTTCAGCTAGTATACTGTCCAAAAAATCATTAATCACTTTTTTTGTCGAAAAAAAATACAGGTATTTTAGTTTCGAATGCGCCTATATACTATTTTGAATTAGTCGCTCAAATTTTATATTTATAAGCCGATTAAATGGAACATGACGTAGGAAAAAACGAGGGGATTATGATCAAAATAAAAAGCATTTCACAGCTTAGTTTTGTTGCTTTAGCACTGCTGGCAAGCTTTATATCGTTTCAAAATTGCAGCGAAAACTTTCAGTCAGAAAACAATGCTGTTCCTGATCAAAACGCCAATCTTTCTGCTCCTACGATAATCTTATCCAATGATCCTAAACCCATTGTGAACTCTAACTCCTATAGTTTTAGTTTTAATGTTAGTGGAGTCGCTCAAGGTCAAATTCAATCTATTCGTTGCATTTTGGGCAATGGAGAGGCCCAGGATTGTTCGCTGGGTACAATCAGCTATTCAAATCTAGCGGATGGAGATTACGTTTTTTCTGTGACCGCCACAACGATATCCAATGTATCAGCTCAAATAGTTAAGTCATTTAGAATAGATACCACTCCACCCACAATTCAGATTGTCTCACAACCTCCCTCTGCCAGCAACCTATCATCTGCTTCTTTTGTATTTCAAATAACGGACAATTTATCGGTGATTAGTACGCAAGAATGTTCGGTCGACAGCAATCCATTTTCAGCATGTTCGTCGCCAGTTGTGTTGCCAAATCTTTCATCTGGCACACATAATTTTAAGCTTCGCGCTACTGATGCTGCTGGTAACTTGAATTCGACTGAGGATATTAACTGGATAGTTGACCTATCGGTTCCAGTAGTTAACTTATCTCAAAAACAAAGTAGCATTACTAACCTTACTAGTGCCTTATTTTCATTCTCGGGGCCAACTATCGTAAAATTTGAATGTAAAATAGATTCTCAGCCATACTCCGCTTGTGTAAGTCCCGTTAGCTACACTGTAATTCCGGGAATCCATAGCTTCCTTGTTCGCGGCGCGAACGCAGCGGGAACCACTTCTTTGCCTGTGGCATATTCTTGGATGGTTGACCAGACAGCACCAATTGCACCCACTTTGGCGCAAAATGTGGGAAGCCCAACAAATTCAACTACCGCGACGTTCACTTTTAGCGCCACGGATTCGTCAGGAATTTCTGGATATCTCTGCTCTTTAGATAGCGCTGCATTTTCGTCGTGCTCTAGTCCAAAAACAGTCGAGTCACTG
>JAYVRB010000026.1:0-2120 GCA_043776675.1 bacterium | reverse complement strand
CACCACTTTATTGACTCCTTTAGATAAATACTTTTAGCACAACAACAAGGAGTCATTGATGCAAACACCAAACCCCCGCGCCAATTTAACTGATATCACAGCAAAGCTTAAGCGCAGCACATTAGAACGCAAGACCGACAGCACCAACGAGTTAGTTTCGATCACCACAGAGCTTTATCCACAAGAGATCGTCGTGGCTGCACAGAAAGCACTAACTGAGAAAGTAATTACACCCTATTACTTGGAGATGTATGAATATGCAATTGCATGTCAATCTGCCAGTTGCACCATCCTTATAAATCAATATAACGGCGTGCTGCTAACGCACAACAAGATCACCAAGTTCTTAGCGGGCATGAGCGTCACGGATGCATTCAACATTAATGATCCGTTCGTGATGAAGACATTCTTGAAGTTTCACACCGACCAAATCAAACAATCAACAGCAGTGTTCGAGTTTATAACCACGATCCTTGCTGGCAGTGATAAATAACATGTTCGCAACACTTATTGTGTTCTTAGCCCTTGTGTTCGTAACAACACAAATCATCGACATCGTAGTCATAACAAAACTAAATCAAGGAGATTTATGAGTTTCAACAATCCAACACCTTACAGCGGCTTTGCCCCCGCCGATGTGTATAGCCAGCCGATAGCCACGCACGCCCAATACGACACTCTAATCATCGACCAGCTCAATCGCGCCATCTTCGACATCGAAACCCAACGACACTACTTGCAGACCAGAATAAGTTTAGAAGCTCAACGTAAAGCTATAGATAAGCAGCTAGATATGACGCCGCTTATGGGGCCAACACCAAACGAACTACAGCAACACGAGTCACTACGTAATGCATGGTCCGAGTACCAGTTCGTTAGGAAGTTAGTGGGGGCAGGGGTATAGACATGAAAGAGCTTCAACTTCTTATAGGCGCAGTCCTCTTTATGGCATTCATTGTGGTAGCAGGTGCGAACACAGAACCAGCACCTCAAATAATCCAGAAAACTAGTTCAATACCATAATCGATAAGTCTTAAGCTAACGAGCATAGAAATATCTAGAAAGGAAAGAAATGGAACCAGTTAAGCCAACACCACAAAAGCAGTACATCTTCAGCAGCTTCGATCATGCAAACAAAAGGTTCGGCTTCTTAGTCAATCAAGAGGCAAAACTGGATTGGCTACATGAGAGAGTTGAAAAAGCACGCGCACATGGCTTCGACTACAACTTAGAGTCAATCGGCTACATGTCCAACAATCACGCACATAGATGTAAAGATATTGCATTCCAAACCGCACTTAAGACAGGCTATAAACCATTCCCAAAAAGAATTACAACATAGCCATCAAGATAGTGGTCGCGTAACTTAATGCAAGAGCGCAATATACAAAGCTCAACTTACGGAAAAAGGCTTAATCCAAATGAATCTATTTTATAAATTTAATGCACATACAACTGATGCACTCGTAATTGGTACCATCAGCACAGTAACAGCATTGGTGTTAGTTGCTAGCCCTGCTCGTGCACAAATGCAGCCCTCCCCCGCCCAAGCCGCATACACAGCACAGCTACAGCAAAACAACGCTATAGCGCAGCAAGGGCAGGTGTTGGGGTATACGCCGTTTCAAGTATTGCAACTGCAGCAGCAAAGCAACTTCCTGCAACAGCAGCAGCAGGCACAGCAGCAGGCATCAGTAAGCAGCTACCAACAGCAAACTCAAACCTATGCACCTAACTACACATCCTCACCTGTCACCCAAATCATTGCCCCAATCAACTATGCACTGGTAGCGGCGCTTGTATCAGGTTGGGAGGCTGCGGGATTGAACACAAGAACACCAGCAGACATCGAGTTCGACAGATTAGCTGCAAACAAAGTGCGCTACACACAGACATGCAAGACACCGAGCTATGTAAGCTTCTACTCAGATGTTCCTGCATGCATCCGCATACTCCAACTTACAGAAGATTAAATCATGTTATACGGAATCATAATCATCGTCTGGATCGCACTGGTAGGTTTATCCCAAACTAGGAACCACGACGATTAAAGCATCAAACCCACCCTACCCACAAAAGCCACTAGAGACAGTGGCTTTTCTTTTGGCCATACGTTATGC
>JAYVRB010000025.1:0-30033 GCA_043776675.1 bacterium | reverse complement strand
GTGCGTGATCCGGGCAAACAAGCGGCCATATCTGACGCCGAAGAAATGAGGGACAAGCTTCAGGTGGGCGAAGAACGTTTCTTCCGATTTGGATTATATTTCACTGTCTATGCCGGCAGTGTTGAAGAGTTAGAGTTCGTAGGTCACAAGGTCGAAACTCTGCTTGGACAACAACTAATTTTCAGTAAGCCTGCGTCTAGCCAACAAGAACAAGGCTTCAATAGCACTGTGCCTCAGCTATCCGATCAACTACAGATTCGACGCAACATGAGCACGGGTGCACTTAGTACCAGCTTCCCTTTCACGAGTGCCGATCTAACTCAAGATACAGGCATTCTATACGGCGTGAATATGCACAACTCTGGACTGGTTATCTTTGACCGTTTCTCGCTTGAGAACAGCAACTCGGTCGTTTTTGCAAAGTCTGGCGCAGGTAAGAGCTTCGCCGTCAAACTCGAAGCACTCAGAAGTATGATGTTCGGCACCGAAATATTTATCATCGACCCCGAGAACGAGTACCAAAGAATGTGTGAGGCTGTCGGAGGAGCCTACGTACGCTTAAGTCTTAATTCACCTACCCGTATCAATCCTTTTGACTTACCGAAAGTTGTCGACGCCGAAGAAGCCGACAATGCGCTTCGTTCAAACTTAATAACTCTGCATGGGCTACTAAGATTAATGATGGGTGGAGCTCAAACTCAGATGCTCGGTGGAGCGGCGACTAGTATGCCAGCTCTCAGCCCTCCAGAGGAAGCCGATCTCGATGCCTCGTTAATTGAAACATATGCTAGAGCTGGTATCACCAACGACCCTCTGACACACACCGGCGTTCCACCAACTATTGCAGATTTATACGACACACTTCTGCACATGGGTGGCACCGGTCCTCAGCTGGCTCAGCGCCTACGCAAATACACCTCCGGAACTTTTGCCGGTATCTTCAGTCAGCAGAGCAATATCGACATTAACAACCCAATGGCAGTCTTCAACATCCGTGATTTAGAAGACGAACTGCGCCCAGTTGCCATGTATATTGTGCTCAATTACATCTGGAACAAGACCAAGACCGATCAGAAGCGACGCATCCTTATAGTCGACGAAGCCTGGCAGTTAATGAAATACGAAGACTCAGCGAATTTCTTGTTTAGTTTGGCGAAACGCGCCCGCAAATACAATCTCGGTATCACGACTATCACCCAAGACGTCGAAGACTTCATGGGCAGTCGCATGGGTCGTGCCATCGTTGCCAATGCTTCTATGCAGTTGCTTCTCAAACAATCTACTAGTGCAGTCGATGTTCTAGCTGGCGTTTTCAAGCTAACAAGCGAGGAAAAGAAACGTCTCAGTCAATTCCCAGTAGGCCAGGGTCTCTTCTTCGCAGGCTCCAATCATGTACATTTGCAAGTCATAGCTAGCCCGACCGAGACAAGCCTGATCACCACCAACCCAACTCAAGTTAATCAGATTAACTCGGCTCAGTCTGGTGAAATAAGTGGTAATCAGGGCAGTATTGACATCAACAACCAGTAGGTCGCTATCGATATCTTATGAATGGACGTGCTGTATGGGTCAAAAAGCTTTATAATTAAACCAATAGGGGTTTAGAAAATTAATATGGCTCAAACTAATTCAGTCTATGATCCGCAGGCGCCAGAAATCTCTTCGGAACAAGACTCAGACAAAGCATTCGCTAATCTTACCAATCCCGAACATTTCTCCAAAGATGGAGTTTCTGGTGATTTAGGTGGCAGTTCTGCTATAGATTCAGGTGCTCTGAAATCAGCTGAGGAGAGTTCTGGTGGAAGGGGAAAAAGTCAGGTTGACACTACAAATTCTGAATCAAAGAATCTATATAATCAAGGCGGTTCTGAGTCTGGTGGACGATTCAAGAAGTTTATAAGAACTAATCAGCGCAAGAAAGCTACAATATCAATTATCGGAATTCTGCTTGGTGGTGGCTTTTTTGGTCTTACGATAGTTTCGGGTCCAATGCAATTAATTCACCTTGGTCAAATTCTATCTAAAAGCTTTTCAGGTACAGAAAATTCTACCTCGCTCAGAAATCATGGTTTGTTCAGATACGCAAAGACTGGTAATTATGGAGAGACTCGTCTGGGTTTCTTGGGTAGCAAAGTTTACGGCAAGTCTATCGGTGAGCTTAAGGGAATTGGTATCGACTTTAAAACTGGGACCGGATCATACCTAAAGAGTTTTACTGTTGATACTAATAATGATGGTTTGTCTAAAAAATACCCGGAGATGAAAGGTATGAAAGAGCAAGCTAAAATAAAGTTTCTTGCTGATAAACTTGGTGTTCCTGAAGCTGATATAAAGAAACTATCTAGCGGTAAGTTTGAAGTAAATA
Organism: bacterium; assembly: GCA_043776675.1. GTDB lineage: Bacteria > Patescibacteriota > Saccharimonadia > Saccharimonadales > UBA4665 > JAJXTN01. Next base: position 27,668 of record JAYVRB010000025.1, on the reverse strand, counting down.
CAAAAAATTATAGCGTAAAAGCTACTAGGTTACTGGCTAAAAACTCTCTTGCACTACTAGATGATGGAAAAATTATTTCAGCAATAAAGCTTAGGCAACTAGCAAAATTCTACAATAGCCCGTCTCTTTTTCATCCAATGGAGAAGCTGTCGGCAGCTGCTGAAAAGAAGATTTTAACTCTAGCTGACAAGCGTAAATTAGAAAAATCTCGACAAACAAAAAACGAGAGTCCGCTACGTCAAAAAATACAAGACACTAGGATTGCTCTCGATAAAAAACTAGGATCAGCTAAGGCAAAGATTGGTGGGGCGTTATTGATCACTGGAGCAACCTGTACGATTAAGTCAGGAGCTAATGAGGTAATTGCATACAATAATGCAGCAGTCCTAGCACCATCAATCCTTAAAGCTACTAGTGCTATAGCACTAGGCTCTCAAATCAAGACAGGACAGGGCTTTACATCCACTCAGATCGGGGCTGCAGTTGACGGACTTAGTGAAGTCAATAAAGATACAGGCAAGGTAGAGAATGTATGGCAAGGTGAGGCATTGCAGGTTTTAGCAAGCAACAAACAGGGTGGCACTGATTTACCTAGCAGCTATAAGCAACTTTATTCAAGCAACACGACTGCCGATAAGATTAATTCATTCCTTGACACTCCTGCCTTGAATGCATTGTGTAGTGGTCCAGGGATGTTTGTACAACTAACCGCAGCAGCGGCGCTCATTTATGTAGCCCTTCCAAGTGGCGGTAGTTCACTTGGTGTATTAGTAGGAGCTAAGGTCGTAGGCGGCACAGTATTAAGTATGTTAGTCTTGCAAACTGTCGTCACACTAATGGAAACATCTGACATAGTTCCCACCGTATTAAGCGGCCCGCTTGGAGGTAATCTATTGGCGTATGGGTCGCGGCAAGCCGCTAATTTAGAGGCAAGGTCTTCTGGTGGAATCGAGCTAACTCCTATCCAATCAGCGGCCCTAGATAATCAATCAAAACTAATCGACAAGAACAACTTCAGCTCCAAGAGTCTAATTGCTAAAGTGTTTGATGTCAAAGATTACCGTTCGTTATCAGGAAAGTTTATAGATAAGATAAGTCCTAGCTATCAACAAAACATCGCCAACATGCTCGGCACGTTTACTAATTTAGGTACTCTTTTAACACGTACTTTCTCGTCATTACTCGCAGGAGCGACAGCGGCAACCGAGCCTTACGACTGGGGATTCCCAAATTATGGAATACCTGTTGAGCTTATTACTAATCCTGCTTACGCTGATCCTTACGCTAATGCAGATGCTGTGGCGAGTATTTTAGACGTAGATGATGAGAGAGCTAAGAAATTTATTACACGGGCATCAACTTGCTTTGGTGTGGCTATTCAAAAGTCTCTTGGTCCTGATGGAAAGTCAGTCTGGGATGTTAATTCGGTTATAGATGTTTATGGAACTGAGGACGATTATTCTTCGGAAAACTGTAACGACACCTCAGAGCCAGATTGGGCAAGAATTATCTTGTTCGTATTCGACACGAAGACCGTTAAAGGCGCCTCGTGTTATGCTGGCGACAGTCAGTCATGTTCTGACCTAGGACAGGCTACTTGATTATGAAACACTTTAAATCCATTATAAAAGTTGGTTTATCTAGGTTCTTTTTAATAGCCCTAGTTGCTGTATTTATAGTTCAAACATCGCCAAAAGCTTTTGGGATATCTGCAGTTCAATTAAAATTGTATAGCTCCGGAGTTCTATACTTCGACCCAGCTGTTTCGAATTGTTTGGGAGGAGCTACGGGAAGCGCGTCAAACCTTGCATACGACGGCAAGCCCATACTAAGCGGCAAACAACTAGCCTTAGTCGCCAAAAACACACCAATATACCAACAGGCGGCTTTGGAATACGACATTCCCTGGCAAATGCTCGCAGCATTACACTATAGAGAACATAGTTTACTAAACAATAATCCCAACGGTGCTGGAATATACCAAATAACAGGTGGTAATTATGTTGCTGGGTCGGCTAACGTTCCCGACGCAGAATTTCTTGATCAAACCCTGAGAGCATCAAAGTTTATCAAATCAAAGGTGCCTTCACTTACTGCAAACTCTGACATTAAAGATATTAATAAGGCCTTCTTTTACTACAATGGAGCAGCGCAGGTTTACGTAGATCAAGCTAAGTCTATGGGGTTTAGTGATGGGTATGAAGGATCCCCTTATGTCATGAATAAGTTTGATGCTAAAAGAGATTCTGATGTACTGGGTAAGAGCGATCAGACATGGGGCCAAATTAGATTAGACGGTGGTCCGATATTATATCCCGCTGGGGTTCAATATGGTGCATTTGTGGTGTATGCAAGCTTGGCTGGACTATCGGGATGTTCTGTCTGTCCAACTAATAACGACGATAGTTCTGTTGAGTCGGTTAGAAGTAGGGTTGTTTGCCTGGCTAAACAAGAGTTAGATCTCTGGCAGAACGGAAAATTGAAAGGTGTAGACAATTACGGTAAATACTCGCAAAATCGGTCTGAAAACTGGTGCGCAGATTTCGCAAGTTGGGTATACAATCAAGCCAGCTACCCCTTAAGCACAGCAAGGGGTGGCAACATATCTACAGTACTTATGATTAAGGAAATTGGTGATAAAGGAAATGATTTTCTTTATCATAGCGACTCTGCATACATACCTAAACCAGGTGATATGGCCATCATTTCAACAAGTAGTAAAGATTTCTCTCATTTAACTATCGTAGTCAGTGTCTCAGAAAATAAACTTACTTTAATCGGAGGTAACCAGGGTGGGGATGGAGATTTTAATTTATCGGCTGTTACCAGCTATGAGGTTAATGGCTTTTATGGAGCTGGGATAGTTGGCTATGTTAGCCCTGAATAATATGAATATTAATAAAAAGATCTTTTACTTAGTGGTGCCGTTCGCCGTCATAGTTATAGGCTTATTAGTCTATAACTCAAGTGTGTTTAAGCTAACTGGCTCAAGTCCTAGAATTAGTGATATCGCAACCGTCTCTCCTTACATAAGTATAAACTTTTCGAAGAATTTATCTAAAGATGGGCTTGTTGTTAGCTCAAGCCCGAACATAACCGATCTTTATGATGTTAAGGGTAAAACTTTACAAATAACTATCAGCAGGAGTCTTAACCCAAAAACCGACTATAGTATTACTATCCATAAGATTTACTCTTCTAATGGATCTGTGTTAAGTAATATGACGTTTAACTTTAGGCCGGTAGCCAAAACTTTCGATAAACTGTCGGCGCTTGAACAGTCGCAGATCTTTGAATCACAGAGTAAAGATCAGATCGGTTCGCTTGACCCGATTATGTCATATCTTCCTTATGAAACTCTTTCTTATAAGCTGGAGCCCTTGGTAACAGCTTCAAGTACAGTATCAAAAATTTCAATTGATGCTTCAATTTATGTTTCTAAAGGACAGCTTAGCACCCAAGATGCTGTAGTCGCACAGTATAAGGCTGAGATAAATGATTATATTAAATCTATCGGGTTAGACCCGGCCACTTACGACATTCAGTATCAGATCCTTCTGCCTTAGTTACTTGCTGAGGGGGATCAGTAGGCATTTGTCGGTGAAGTGGTGAAGGACAATGTCAGCGTCAGTGGTAGTAATAAAGGTCTGGTATTTACTGAGATGCTCGGTCAGAGCCCGACGCCTGGCTCCGTCCAGCTCACTAAAAACGTCGTCAAGTAGTAGTATTGGGTCCATCCCTCTGACATCAGCAATAATTCGCATCTCAATAATCTTGAGCCCAAGAACTGTGGTGCGAGTTTCGCCTCTTGATGCTGTGTCTTGTGCTGGATGTTGATTAAAAAATATCAGTAAATCGTCGCGGTGTGGTCCATAGGAAGTATAACCACGGACGCGGTCAAACTCGGCGCTCGAGCTTAACTTTTTGAGAAGTTGTGATTCATAGTTGTCGACGTCTTCTTTGTAACTATATTCGATGTTGATTATTGTTTTTGATTTTGATAGTTCTTTGTAAAGCTTGGGTAGTTCTGTTTGAATTGTTTTGACCAATTCTAAGCGCGCTCTGACGATTTGCCCCGCCAATTCACTAAGACGCACATCCCACGGAAATAATTGTGCAGAATCGTGTCCAGAATGTTTAAGAAGCGCGTTTCTTTGTGCCAATACCCGCTTGTAGTCTCGTCTGAGTTTGCCATAACTAGGAATGGTTTGTTCTAACAAATCGTCTAGGTAGTTGCGCCGTTGTTCTGGACGACCGGTGATAAGTAGTAGGTGGTTTGGTTCAAATAACACCACCGGCAAGCTGTTATTTAGGGTCATTCTGATGTAGCTTTTACCAGCTAGCTCGTAACTTTTAGCCGGCTTATCTTCCGGTGTGAGTTTTATGGTTCGAAGGGTGCCGTCTCTCAGCCTAGAATCAATTCTAGTCCAATGTTTATTAAATTGGACTAGTTCAGCATCTTTTGAGCGATAGGAATTACCCCTAGCAACTACCAAAATCGCTTCCAATAAATTGGTTTTGCCGCTAGCGTTGGGACCAACAATAATATTTACTCCTGGGTCAAACTCAAACGAAGAGTCTGTGTATGAACGAAAGTTCTTGAGTCGAATTTCAGACAACATAAGACAAGTTAAAAGTTATAAAGTTCATAAAGTTGAAAGTGGAGGGGTAATTCATAGTTTTTTGATAAATCCTGATAACATTCGTGAAATTTCTGACGCTCTATTTACTAAAGTTGTAGTTTCTTTTGAAGATATATAACCTAAGTCGTTAGCTAGAAGAAGCATTAACCTAACTTCTCCGCATGAACCTTTAGATACGTACAGAAAATATTTAAGCTCTTTGTTGGAGGCTCTTTCAAATCCCTCGGCAATATTGTTCATTATCGAAACGCTTGCTCTTTGAATTTGATTCCTAAAAGCAAGGTCTCTGTTTTGTTTGAAATATAAATACAGGTCTGTTGTTAGGCTTCTTGACTTCTGCCAAGCCTGCACGTCTTCAAAACTTTTTATAACCATAGAATAATTTTGCTTTATAAACTTTTAACTTACAACTTTTTACTATTTATTTCTTAACTTTTAAGGGGCATAATTACGTGCTGATAGTCGCTGCTGTTTGGGTCTTTTAGTAGGGTTGGTTCGAGTTTGCCATTGAATCCAAAGGTTACCATTTCACCACTGAGAGCGTTTAGGCCATCGAGTAAGTATCTAGAGTTGAGAGTAATACTTCCTGAGCCTTTGATTTCTGCTGTAGCTGTAGCGGTGTTTTCACCAAGTTGTGAAGCAACCGAACGAATACTAATTTTGGATGATTTCTCGTCTGCTTCTATAGTTACACTGCCTGCACTTTCACGAGCAAAAAGGCTTGAAACTTTAGTGATGTTTACAAAATCTGCTCGCTTTAGGGTTACGGTAGTTGTAAAAACTTCGGGTATTAGTTTGCGGTAGTCAGGGTATTTGCCTTCAACAAGTCGGGTAACCAACTCAACATCACCAACCTGGAAAAGTACTTGAAGGTCGTCGTGAGTAACCTTAACTACATCGTCATTGTCTCCAATAACACGCAGTAAGTCTTGCATAGCTGAAGCTGGGATTAGAAGTTGGATAGTTTCCTTGTTTGCTCCTAGTTGTTTTTCAGCCAATCGGTAACTGTCGGTAGCAGCCATGTGAAGTTTACCAGCTGAAGTTTGAAGCAATACTCCTGTCAAAACTGGTCGAGTCTCGTCGCTAGAGGCAGCGAAAACAACCTGTTGTAATCCCTTTTTAAATACCGATCCATTAATGCTCCAGGTTTTTCCTTCACTAATTGCTGGCATTACAGGGAAGTCATCAGCCATAATTCCATTAACTACAGAGTTGTATTGATTGGTGGTGACGTGTAGTTTGGTGTCTTCAAGTTTTAGATCAATAACTCCTTCGGGGAGGCTGCCTACGAAGTCTTGCATCAGTCTGGCGGGTACAGTGATAGAGCCTTCTTTGCTAACCTTTGCTCCGATGTAGTGAGTTATTGCGATATCTAGGTTGGTAGCTGAAAGACTAAGGCGGTTGTTGCTGGTTTTAACTAGAACGTTGGAAAGTATCGGAAGAGTGTTCCTAGTGTTGGCAACTCTAGCAACCGAACTAAGTGCTCGATTAAGGTTTTCTTGTGTGACTTGAAGATCCATAAATACTCCTATTCAATTACAGTAGTTAGTTTATATATATTGTAGTTACCTTTATAGGTACTGTGGAAACTGGTTATAAAAAACAACCTAACAGATGAAAAAACAACCAAAACGTAGGTGTATAAGTGCTTGTAAAAAGTAAGGATTCTTGTGTGGGAAACAGGGTAGTTAGACACAGGCAAAAAATTGCTAGCCAGTTTATACAAATCTACACACAGACTCAACCACCCCATAAACACAGTTTGTACACAGGTTATTGGTAGTTTAGAAAGTAGAAAGTAGAAAGTAGAAAGTAGCACCATAAAATGATTTATGGTTTCTAAACTCTGGTTTCTAAATCCTAAATTATGCATATAAATGTTCCTTTATTTCTGCGATTGTCATGCGAACCGAGGCATCTTGTTCAGATTCTTTGGTTATTTTACTAACAGAGTGAATTGCAGTGGTGTGATCTTTACGACCAAGCTCATGAGCAATTTTTGGGAAGCTTAGATGCAACTCCTCCCTAAGCATGAACATAGCAATTTGGCGTGGATAGACTATGTCTTTGTCGCGTTTAGGACCCAACATGTCCTCGATCGGAATCTGAAAGTGTCTAGCCGTACGTTCGATGATTTGTTTGGCGCTAAGGTGCTTTGGTCGCGACTTACTTATACCTAAGAGGCTGGACACGATAGCTAGAGTCGGCTCGAGTGTGCGCATTTCACAATAAGCCAGTAGTTGGTTGAGAGCGCCCTCTAGCTCCCTAATGTTTGTTGAGGCATTATTGGCCAAATACTCTACAACATTTTGTGGAAGTTCGATTTCGTGAGCTGAAGCTTTAGTTTGAACTATCGCACATCGAGTTTCAAAGTCAGGTGTTTGCATGTCTATACTCATACCACCTGCAAAACGTGACTTCAAACGATCTTCTAGGGTTGGGATGTCTTTTGGTGGTTTATCACTACTGATGATAATTTGTTTGTTGGCTTGATGAAGAGCATTGAAGGTGTGGAAAAATTCTTCTTGCATCTTTTCTTTACCAGCAATGAACTGCACGTCATCGATAATAAGCACATCAGCTGTTCGGTAGTGGCTAGCAAAGTCAGCTGTCTTGCGGAACCTAAGAGCATCGACAAACTCCTGAACAAACTGCTCTGTGGAAATGTATAGCACTCGGGCTTTGGGCTCGCGGGCGGCAATGACGTTGCCAACTGCCTGAATAAGATGAGTCTTGCCTATACCCACTCCGCCATATAAGAAAAGCGGATTGTATTTTGTGCCTGGTGCTGTGGCCACTGCTTGGCAGGCGGCAAAGGCGAGCTCATTACTAGCACCAACGATGAAACTATCAAAGGTGTAACGCTCGTTGAGCCCTTGTCTATAGGAGTGCGCGAGACTATTGGCGTTACGACTGTTTGTATTATTACGCTCTTCAGCACGGCTTTGAGAATCAATAATTTGATTGTCTAATTCAGGCGTATTACTTTGCGCAACCAGGGGCGAAGCGACAATCTTATACTCAACCTTAGTTGCATCAATTCCGTTTTTGCGCAGTGTTACAACAACTAATTCATTATATTTTTGCTCGAGTTGCTGCTTTATAAACACATTAGGAACACCGATAACAACTTCGTCAGAGGCATGCTTTAACAAAGTGGTCTTTTTGAACCAAGTTACAAAATTACCCCTAGAAACCGAGAGTTCTATCTCCCCGAGTACTGCTTGCCACAGTCCGTCTTGTTGCATACCGCTCCTTATTCGTACATCCTAATATAACCGACTTATCCAAAGTTTTCCACACCTATTTATTAAATTTTGCTTAATTTATAGAAACTTTGCGAAACACCTTGAAACTTGTACACAGTTTACACTACTACCTGTTAATATGTGGATAAAAGCATTGCATAAGTGGACAACCATTCAAATTAAGAGGGTAAAAGTTGTCAAAAATACTTTATGCAAGAACGGCTACTTGAAGTGTAAAACATTTGTGATATAACCCGACAGTTAGATTTGTACAACAGTAGGTTTGGCTAATTTAACAGAGTATGGTAGAGTATTCTGATATGCCAAAGCGAACTTTCCAACCCAAAAAACGAAGCCGCTCTAAAGAGCACGGATTTTTGAAGCGTATGCGCGACAAAGCCGGACGAAACGTTCTTAAGCGACGCCGCAATAAAGGCCGCGCCAAACTTACAGCCTAAACTAGCGAGTGATAGCTGATAGTTGGGCAACAACTCCAGTTAATTTATCATTTCACAACTGTCATTTAACAAATTATTTACCAATTCCTAATTTATAGTCCCTGATTTATATTCTTTTAACTTTATAACCTTCTACTTTCTACTTTATAACTTCCCACCACCTCCTAGTTACTAATTTCTAATTTCTAATTTCTAGTTCCTGCTTTCCACTTTATAACTTTCCACCACCTCCTATTTCCTATACGCTATAGAGATGATTGGACACAACAACAGGTTTCATGGACACGGTAGCCTAAAGGGCTTATATCGATATGGTCGAGCTGTACGTAGCCAGACTCTTAGCCTTAAGTATTCCGTCGGTAATCCCAATAAACCATACAGGCTAGCAATAGTCGTTAGCCGTAAAGTCAGCAAGTTAGCCGTAGTACGTAACCGTATAAGACGACGAATATATGAGATTGTACGCAATTCATCCACAGATAAACTTGCAGGCTATGACCTAGTTTTCTCCGTTTTTAGCGATGAACTAGCCGAGGTTGACCATCAAAAACTAGAGAAAGAAGTGATGGGACTAATTCAGAAAGCCATAGCCAACAGAGCTGTATTACCACAAGCATCTCGTGATATAGTTAATACCAAAGGAAAGTAAGGGAGATAACATGTTTACTGACTTTGTCGTTCAGCCAATATTCAACCTATTAGTTGTTATATATTCACTATTGCCTGGTCATAACTTCGGGCTAGCCCTAGTTATTTTCACTATTGTCATTCGTCTAGCTCTATGGCCTTTGGTCAAAAAGCAGCTTCACCAAACCAAAGCGATGCGCAAGCTCGCTCCAGAGCTTAAGAAGATAAAGGATGCCACTAAAGGAGATCGACAGAAGGCTTCGTTGATGACCATGGAGCTTTATAAAGAACAGGGCATTAATCCCTTCGGCACCATTCCAATACTCATTGTTCAGGGTATAGTTTTGTTTGGTTTATATTTTGGACTAAGCCGAGTAATCTCTGACCCTCGAAGCTTAATAAGCTTTGCATACCCTGCAGTTCAGAACCTTAGTTGGATTCAAAACCTATCAGCAAATATTCATCTTTTCGATAACACCCTTTTTGGAGTAGTTGATCTTAGTAGAAAGGCATTTGATAAAGGCGCAATATATTGGCCAGCAATGCTAATCGTCATTGCAAGCGCCGTCGCCCAGTTCTACCAAGCCAAACAACTTATGCCATCCCCCAAAGACAAACGCGGACTTAGAGCTATTCTACGTGAAGCCGGCAACGGTCAGCAGGCCGATCAATCAGAAATCAGTGCAGCAGTCGGCAGCTCTACTAAGTACATGCTACCAGTCATTATTTTAACCACCAGCATACACTTCGCCTCAGCGCTCGCCCTTTATTGGTTAATCAGTGGATTAGTGGCTCTAATACAGCAAAATATAATCTTAGGTAAAGACGAGACCGAGATGGAAGCCATTGCCGACAATACAAAATCCAAAGACCTAAAGAGCATTCCTGAAGCAGAGATAATCACCAAATCAAAGAACTCTCAAAAACCATCTCCTAAGAACAAGAAAAGGACTAAAAAAAGGAGGAGATAATGAACGAATCGAAGGAAGAGGCGATACAGTACGGAAAGAAGTATCTCGAAGATTTGTTATCATTTTTTGGACTTAACACTGATGTCTACGCAACTAGCGACGAAGAGGTTATCCAGCTAAGCGTTCCAAGTACGCATATGAATGGCTTCTTGATTGGCCACAACGGCGAGATAATGCGCTCATTTCAGTATCTGACCAGTACAGCCCTACGCAATAATAACTTTGAACATAATAGAGTAAATGTCGACATAGCTGACTATAAGAAACAGCGAGCCGAGAGACTACGAGAAACTGCTGAAGAATGGGTCAAGCATGTACGTGACAGTGGCAATACAATGGATTTGCAGCCGATGAATCCAGCCGATCGCCGCATAGTACATCAACTAGCCGCTGAATATAGTCTGACCAGCGATTCTGTGGGAGATGGTCGCGACCGCCACATTGTTCTTAAGAGACAAGAGGAAGCTGAAGAAGGTAGTACACAGTTATAAAGTTGAAAGTTCGTAAACTAGGAATTAGAAACTAGGAATTAGGAGCTAGGAAGTAGTGGGAAGTTATAAAGTAGAAAGTAGAAGGTTATAAAGTTAAAAGAATATAAATCAGGGACTATAAATTAGGAATTGGTAAATAATTTGGGAAATGAGAATTGTTAAATGTGAAATTAACCGGGGAGTTGATCAACACTGAAAAAACTTGTATTACGTACAACTGAAGCGTACAATTAAACTGTACTATTGAATATAGGAGTCAACATGCCCAGTAATACTATAACTGCCTCAGACTTAAGAAATAATTTGTCTGACGCCCTGGAAACAGTCAGCGATAACAAAATACTGATCGTAACTCGTCGTGGCAAAAAAGAGCGCGCGCTTATAGACCTTGACCATCTTGAAGATCTTCTAGCAGCCAGTAATCCCGCATATCTTTCAAGCATAAAAATTTCTCGAGAGAGCAAGGAGTATTTTAGACACGATGAGGTTTTTGGGGCAATCTAATGAAGACTTATCGCCTGCTCTATAAAAAGCCGGCAATGAAAGATATTCAGGCATTGTCACCTCAGATTCGACAAAGACTCGGCAAGAAACTAGTCTTTTTCGCGTCCCAGACCAACCCACTTGCATTTGCAAAAGCACTTACTAAGCCAGCTGATGCAGAGTATCGTTTCCGAGTTGGAAATTACAGGGTATTATTTGATTTTGAAGGTACAGACATCGTTGTCTTGCGTGTTCAACATCGCAAAGACGTCTACCATAAGTAGGTATAAGTTATAAAGTTGAAAGTTCGTAAACTAGGAATTAGAAACTAGGAATTAGCAATTAGCCAGACACGTCATTCTGAACATAGTGAAGAATCTGTTGTTTGCTGAACAGATCCTTCGCTACGCTCTGGATGACAACTGTTACCCCATCTACCATCTACCAATCCCTATCTACTAGTCCTCACCTAGGGCTTTATTGTAGATTGCAAGAGTCTGCTCAGCCATGCGTTTCCAGGAGAACTGCTTGGCTCGCTCGTAGCCAGATTCAGTCAGCTTTTGGTGCAAAGCTTTATCGGTCAATACTTCATTAATCGCATCACTCATAGCTTGGACATCAAGTGGGTCAAAGTAATGCGCTGCATCCCCATAAACTTCGGGTAGACAGGTGGCATCACTACTGACCACTGGAGCACCATGAAGCATTGCCTCTAATCCTGGCAGCCCGAAACCCTCACTGAGTGAAGGGAAGACATAGGCAGCGCAGCTTTCGTACAACCATCTCAGCTGACCTTCGCTGACGAAGTCGGTAAAAACTACGTTTTGTATGCCCCGAGTTGTCACGCTAGCTTCAATGCGTCGATAGTTCGCGTCTTTATTACCAGCAAGCACTAGTTTCAAATCTGGATGCTGACCCTTAAGTAGCAAGAAAGCCTCGATCAACCGCTCCAGATTCTTATGGGGTGTAGGGCGTCCAACGTACATCAAAAAGCTTTGCCCAACTAGGGCTATGACCGGTTCGGGATCGGTATTGATCAGGTCGGCCGATTCGTGCGTGACAATAATATTGTCTGGAGAAACACCCGCAAATTCGACTAGATAGTTTTTAACAAATTCAGTAGGGGTAATAATCGTCACAGACTTTTTTGCAGCGCGCTTGATAACTTGCTCATAAATTTGTTGTTTTAGCTTGAACACAATGGGATTTTTGTCGGGATTATTAAACCGTACGGTGGTTAAATCATGAATCGTGGTAACAACTCTACCTTTATATAGAACAGGTTGCTGGACCATGGCGAAATGCACTAAGTCGGCACCCAAACCACTCAGCTGTTTTTTGAATCCCAACTGTTCATCAAATGTGAACTCTTTATGTGGGCAGGCCAAGGACTTGAAGCGAGGATTTGTCGGCACCCAGCCCACAACATCCTGTGGCTTGAGCAAAACCGTGTAATCGTGTTCACGGTCAATCTCCTGCAGATAGTGCAGCAACCGCTCCACATACCTCCCAGTACTAGTACGAAGTTCCCGTGCATCAATCACGATTTTACTCATGGTTAGGATAAAGTTTTTATTTTAATAAATTTTGCGGCTTGTTTGGCGAACAGTTTGTCATTAGTAAAAAGTAGTGAAGCTTGCTGGTGGAGAGCAGTTGCCAGGTGTATGGCATCACCAATTTGTAAACCAGTCTGACGTTGAAGCTGGGCGGCTTGTTCAGCTAGCGTCTCATCTAGTGCCACCAATTGCAGGCGGGGGACTCGATGTAAAGTTTCCAGGTTGGACGAAGTAGTGCCTGCCAAGAACTCGGTTATAGTTATGACCGAAGTGACAAGGAGCGAGTTCTCTTGAGAGAACGCTTCAAGTATGCTAGCAACTGCATGACTGTACTGGTCATGTTGTTCTAGCAAGTAGACCAATATATTCGTGTCAATGTAGACTGTAGCCACTTGGATTATCTCCAGTTATCGCGGAGTTCGCGAATTCGCTTGACTGGATCTTTTTTCTGGGCAGGGACGAGGCCGATAAGATCATAGTAGCTGGGCTCTTTCTTAAGGACTACCTCGGTATCTGTCAGCCGTTCGACAATTAGACGGTCGCCCTTACCAATATTAAGCCTGGTCCGCACAGCGCTCGGGATGACTACTTGGTTTTTACTCGAAATAGTGATAGTTTTCATATACTTACCTTAGCAAAAAGTAAAGCAAAAATCAATAGTAAAGTGTTTTATGTTTTTCTTTTTGTCAATCTCCTGCAGATAGTGCAGCAACCGCTCCACATACCTCCCAGTACTGGTCCTCAGTTCTCGTGCATCGACAGCTATCTTCATTTTATTACCGCCACAATCTGTTCGTAAACACCTTTTGCAACAGATCGCCAGTCAAAGTCTTTGAGGCGCTCGTTACCCAAGTCTATAAGTTCTTGTTGAAGGGCATTATTAGCTAGGAGTTTATTTAACTTATCGGCAATATCGGCCGCACTGGTGGGATCACAATATAGTGCCGCATTGCCAGCCACTTCCTCTAAAGCGGATATCTTACTAGCAATAACTGGGGTTTGATAAAACATCGCTTCTAGCAATGGCATGCCGAAGCCTTCATAAAAGGAGGGAAGAATAAACAAAGAGGCTTTCATATATAGTGCTGCTCGCTGATCGTCACTAACATAACCAGTTTGGACTATCTTGTAGCCTGAAAGTTTTAGGGTGCTAATTTTCTCAAGTATTTTATCGTCATTCCAACCTTGGCCACCAGCCAGAACTAACGCAAATTTAGCTCTAAGTTCTTCAGAAAGCAACTCGTATGCCGACAGCAGAGTAACCAAATTCTTTCGTGGCTCAATAGTACCGAAGAATAAAATGTAGGGTGTGTTAACCCCAAGGTCTTCAACCAAAATATTGGCTCTAGAGACATCAATCACAGCCAGCCCAACAGGAGGGATTGGAGTAACGAGAGTCTTTTTGTCCCCAAGAGCATAAACCTTTTGAATACCTGCCAAAGACGATTCAGAAACTGTGATTATGAAGGACGCACGGCTTAAAGAATTAGGAACTAATTTGGTTAAAGCACTGCCAGCCTTACTGTTTACATATTCAGGATAGTCAAGATATGTTAGGTCGTGAATCACTGGCGCACTGGGAGTTTTGAAAAGACTAGGCCATCCTATAAATGCTGGGAAAAGATGAAAGTCTCCACGTTCTTTTACTAGGAATTCGAAGGGAATCCAGACCCCCATACGACGTAGCAGAGTGAACAGCTTTCCGGGCAATATGGTCGACTTTCGATATTTGATATTTGGGGCTTTAGGCAAAGTGCTCGGGTTTTTACGGTTCAAGAAATCAAAATAATGACCCACAAACTCAAGGCTATCTGGATAATTTGAGGCTAAAGATTCAATAAGTCCTTGGGTATATTTTCCTACACCAGACATCGAGCCATTCACTAGTGGCCCCGCATCAAAAAGGATTTTAATCTTTCTAGTCCTGTTCATAAATAGGTATAAACTTTTCTTTTACTATTTTATCGAATTGAAAGTTTTTCAAGAATATTTGGCGACCAGCCTGACCCATTTTGATTCTTAGTTCCGGACTTTCAATTAAAGTTTTAATCGCTTTAGATAGCTCCCCGACGTTTTTGGGCTGAATTAATAAACCACTAATACCGTTATCGACTATTTCAGGGATGCTGCCTACGGCACAAGCTATAATAGGCAGGCTACACATCTCAGCTTCTACTAAAGACAAACCAAATCCCTCATGGTAGCTAGGATGTACGAATATATCAGCCTTCAGCAACAACGGGGTTACATCATCGACATGGCCCAAGAACTCAATATTCTCATTGTCCTTAGCCATAGATTTAAAGTAAGCAGCTTCTGGCCCGTCTCCACACAGTCTTAATATAGACTCACTGTTATCAACTGATTTGAAGGCCTCAATAAGTTCACCAATGCCCTTTGTCTTAACTAGTCTAGAGGTTGCTACTAATACGACTTTATCTGATTTTTTGTCTATACGAGTGAATTTATCAACTACTCCAATATAGATAACCACATAATTTTTGGGTAGCTTTTTGCCCAGCGAGCTTTTAATCAATTCACTTTCGCTGAAACTCTCAATCGTGACTTTGTCAGCCAAAAGGCTAGCTAAATAGACTAATTTTCCAACAGGGTTTTTGTACCACACTTTATGGTTAGTGTAGATGTACTTTAAATCGGCATGGTCAGTCCAAATGGCTTTTCTACCAAGTAATTTTGCTGCTAAGGTAGCAGCAATAAAGTCATCTCTACTCTGGGGATGAGCCACATCTATCCGATTTTTTGTAAAGAAAACTATATACCATGCCGTAACAAAGACCATCCATAGTAAGTAAGCTGGAAATAAGACTACCCTTAGACCACTGAAGTTTTGAAATGACCACCAAGGTGAATGCTGAGCGTTTACTTCATCTTGCCTAGTTTTAGCCAAAGTTTTGCCATTCCCAGATAGAAGGACAGTCTCATAGCCAACATCATTTAATAACTTAGATAAAATAATCGGAAATATCTCAGCGCCACCAAAATCATAAGAGTAAGAGTTTCTGATTAGTGCAATTCTTTTCACTACTATATTCTATGGTCTGTTGGCCCCCAGAGCAAATTAGTCAGAAGCCAGGCTATTCGAAAACTATCAATAAATAAGAGGTGTTTTTACGTCATTATCCCAGATGAATGGTATAATTGTTCAGTTATATGAGATACTTGTCGATCAAAAATCGTTCAATTTTAAGTGAGATGGTTCGGGCCGACTTCAAGGTTCGTTACCAGAGCTCAGTGCTTGGGTATCTTTGGTCAGTTCTTCGCCCGCTATTTCTATTCGCCATCTTATATGTGGTATTTACTTATATCTTTAAAGTAGGTAAGGGCGTTCCACACTACCCAGTCTATCTACTAATGGGTATCGTCCTATGGACTTTCTTTACAGAGACAACAGTTATTGGCATGAGCGCAGTTGTGAGCAAGGGTGATCTGATAAGAAAAATTTCTATTCCAAGATATTTGACTGTGTTGTCATCATCAATGTCAGCAATTATAAACCTAGGCATAAATCTTATAGTGTTGGTAGTTTTTGCGCTCTTTAACGGAGTTGTGCCTACTTGGCACTGGGTTCTGTTACCGCTAGTACTTGTCGAGCTATTTGTTTTCTCTACGGCTTTGGCATTTTTCCTATCAGCACTTTACGTTAAGTTTCGCGACATAACATACATATGGGAAGTTGGGATTCAGGCTGCTTTTTACGCCACGCCAATATTGTATCCCCTGACTTTAGTCCCCGAACACCTTCGACAGTATTTCTTAATTAACCCAGCTGCACAGATTATTCAGGATGCTAGGTATCTGTTTGTTACGCAGGACACGATAACTGTTTGGAGTATGTCGATTTTCTGGGGGTTTATACCCTTAGGGATAGTTCTGTTGACGATGGTACTTTCTAGAATATATTTTAAAAACCAGGCCAAGTGGTTTGCGGAGAATATTTAGATCATGGTAGACGACGTTGCAATTAAAGTCCACGATCTGCACAAGTCTTTTGACTTCGCCGAGAATAAAAACACTTCTATCAAACAACATATAGTAAACATTGGCAGAAAAAATATAAAACATCGGCAGAAAGTATTGGACGGCATAGATTTTGAGATAAAAAAGGGAGAGTTCTTCGGCATTGTTGGTAAAAATGGCAGTGGCAAAAGCACACTACTCAAAATACTTGCAGGCGTATACACACCAGATAGTGGAGCTGTCGAAATTAATGGTAACCTCACTCCATTTATCGAGCTTGGTGTTGGCTTTAATTCTGAGCTTTCTGGACGCGACAATGTCTATCTAAGCGCGTCTCTTCTGGGTTATTCTCGGAAGGTTGTAGACGAAATGTATGACGAAATAGTTAGCTTTGCAGAATTAGAAGAGCACATGGACAAAAAGCTCAAGAATTATTCATCTGGTATGCAGGTTCGACTGGCGTTCTCTATAGCCATCAAGGCCAAGAATGACATATTAATATTTGATGAAGTCCTAGCAGTAGGCGATGAATCATTTCAGCAAAAATGTATAAGAGTGTTTGAGGAATATAGGTTAAATGGGCAGACCGTGGTGCTTGTCACTCACGATATGGGTACAGTTAGGAAACTTTGCACCAGGGCCATGCTTATAGATAAAGGGAAAATAACACAAATTGGATCTGTAGATAGTGTTGCCGAACAGTATTCAGACATGAATACTAAAAAGGAAGATGTTCAAGAAAAATCTATTGAAGCTGCTAAAAAATCAATAGACTCAATGCTCATTATCAAACCACCTGTTAGGAGTGTTTATAAGCCTTCAGAGAAATTATCACTTAATGTATCTTGGAAGGGAAAATTCGATCCGAGTACTCACAGGATAGGAGTTGCTATCATAAGTAGTGACGGAGAGTATTTATTTGGCAGCAGTACTCATAATATAAGACTGACTCGCGCCAGTGTTACGTGCACTATTAAATTAGACATTGGTCCAGGTAGATACTCTATATTAGCAGCGGTGACAGACAGGTCGGGAGATGTGATAGATATAAAAGAGAAAGCGTTCTCATTCAGAGTCATTGACGATGGCCGAATGGATGTTGCGGGCTCTACTAGGCTCGAGTATTCGTTCGAAGAGAATAAAGTATAATGGTAATTATTGAAATATTAACCGATATTTAGGAGCATGCATGTTTAAAGATAAAATTTTATTGATCACTGGTGGTACAGGATCATTCGGTAACGAAATCCTCAAGGGCTTTTTGAACACCGACATCAAAGAAATAAGAATTTTTTCGCGTGATGAAAAAAAGCAAGATGATATGCGGACACACTACAAGAACCCAAAGCTTAAGTTTTACATTGGTGATGTTAGGGATATAAGTAGCATTGATGTTGCAATGCAAGATGTTGATTACATATTCCATGCTGCCGCACTCAAGCAAGTACCTTCATGTGAATTCTTCCCGCTTGAAGCTGTGAAGACCAATATTCTTGGCACTGACAATGTCTTAACTTCTGCCATAAGCCACGGTGTTAAGAAGATAATCTGCCTAAGCACCGATAAGGCCGCATATCCGATAAACGCCATGGGTATCAGCAAAGCTATGATGGAAAAAGTAATCATTGCTAAGGCCAGACAGCTTGGCAACGATGCTAAAACAGAAATCTGCTTAACTAGATATGGTAATGTTATGGGTTCACGCGGTTCGGTAATCCCATTATTTTATAAGCTAATAGCAGAAGGTAAACCACTCACAATTACCGATCCAAACATGACACGTTTCATGATGACACTGGCTGATGCGGTAGATCTTGTAATCTTTGCGTTCAAGAATGGAAACCAAGGAGACTTATTTGTTCAAAAAGCGCCGGCTGCAACAATTGGAGTAATGGCTAATGCAATCAAAAAACACAAAAACTCAAACGCCGAAATTGAAATCATAGGTACTCGACACGGCGAGAAGGACCATGAAGTATTGGTCACCCGCGAAGAGATGTCAAAAGCCGAAGATATGGGTAATTTCTTTAGAGTACCCATGGATAACCGCGATATGAATTATGGAAAGTTCTATCCAGAGGGCGAGGGCGAGGTCAAAGAGTATAAACACTACGGCTCTGATAACACCGCGCGATTAGACGAAAACGGCGTTATAGACCTTATTCTAAAAATGGGAGAGGTTGAAGCGTGAGAATGCTCGTATTGGGCTCTGAAGGAATGCTTGGCCATGTTGTTAAACATTATTTTCAAGAAAACGGCTATGATGTAATGGGTACATCTCGCTCTGGTAGAGAAGACTATACATTTGATGCAACTAAAAATCTTAAAGATGCTGAAATCTTCATCCAAGAAATCAAGCCAGACGTCGTCATTAATTGTATTGGCATTCTGAACAAAGTCGCAGAAGAGGACAAGCCGCTAGCCGTTCTAGTGAATAGCTATTTACCGCATTACCTTGGTGAAATATGCAGCAAGAATGAGGCTAAGTTCATACACGTATCGACTGATTGTGTGTTTGACGGCAAAAAGGGTGAATACACAGAGAATAGTATCAAAGACGCAACTACTTTTTACGGTCAATCCAAGGCGTTGGGTGAACTCAATAATGACCATAGTTTGACCTTACGCACTTCAATAGTCGGACCAGATATTAATCCAAAAGGCATAGGTCTATTCCAATGGTTCATGAACCAAGATACAGAAGCCAGCGGATTCGATAAAGCAATTTGGACTGGTGTCACTACGCTAGAATTTGCGAAATCTATGGATAAGGCCATTACCCATAATCTTTCTGGCCTAAGACACGTAGTTAATAATCAGAAGCTTGATAAATATAGCCTAATATCCCTGTTTAACAAACATTTCAACAAGAACATCACCATTAACCGTAATAGTGACTACGTAAGTGACAAAAGTCTTGTCAGAACTACGGATTTTGATTTCGAAGTTCCTAGCTACGACCAGATGATTGAAGAAATGGCAGATTGGGTTACAAAGCACGAAGAACTTTACAGTGAAAGGCAGAGGGTTACAAAATGAAAGTAATGACTATAGTAGGCACAAGACCAGAGATTATTAAATTATCAGCAGTAATTCCAGAACTAGACAAGTTTACTGAGCACATCCTAGTCCATACTGGCCAAAACTATGACTATGAGTTAAATGAGATATTTTTTGATGGTATGGGCATTAGGAAGCCAGATATATTTATGGAAGCCGCCGGCAAAGAAGCAGCAGAAACTATCGGCAATGTAATCATTAAGTCCGATGCATTGTTCAAAGAGCACAAGCCAGATGCTGTTCTGCTTTATGGCGACACTAATTCTTGTCTATCAGTCATCTCTGCAAAGAGGAACAAGATACCCGTTTTCCACATGGAAGCCGGTAACAGATGTTTTGACCAAAGAGTTCCTGAGGAGCTAAACCGCAAAGTCGTTGATCATCTTAGCGATATTAATATGACAATCACCGAGCACGCAAGACGCTATCTTATAGCCGAAGGCATTCCTGCCGAAACAGTCATTAAGATCGGCTCAAGCATGAAAGAAGTGCTCGCCAATAACAAGCAGTCGATTGATGACAGTCAAGCACTAGAAAAACTGAGCTTAAGTCCAAAAGGTTATTTTCTACTTAGCACTCATCGTGAAGAGAATGTAGATAGCGAAAAGAACTTCAATGACCTGGTCGAGTCAATCAATGCCATTTGTGACACCTATAAGCTACCGGTAATATTCTCAGTTCATCCCAGAACCCAAAAGTTAATCGATTCAAAAGGCATCAAGCTGCACGAATTAGTTCAGACCATGAAGCCACTTGGCTTCGCCGACTATATTAAGCTACAACAAAATGCATTTTGTGTAATTTCCGACAGCGGTACTATAACCGAAGAGTCATCGTTGCTAGGCTTCCCAGCAATTACTGTCCGTCAGGCCCATGAAAGGCCAGAAGGCATGGATGAGGGAACTTTGATTATGACTGGTCTAGATAAAAACACAGTCCTAGATGCTATCAAAGTGGTTACTTCAGAAAGAATGGCGCTAGTTAAGGACTACGATGCCGATAAAGTAGCCCAGAAAGTAGTCAGAATAATCATGAGCTATACTGACTATATCAATAGAACTGTTTGGAAGATCAAGAAGCAGGAGAGGCAATGATAAGAAAATTAGCACGTAAACCTTACAGAGTAGTTGTAAAAGTAGCAAAAAAAATCACCGATTTCGAACAGGTTAAAGACGAAAATCACAAATTATCTGCTGAAAACCAAAGACTAACAGACGGAAATCAAAAATTAAAATTGGAAAATAATGAAATAACCACCAAGCTAAATTTTTTTGAAAAAGACTATAACTTCGGGTGGCCTAAAGGCCATTACTATTCCCCTGTTCATAGCATAGACGATCTAAAACATTATAATAATGCGAAAAATAGATCTAAAAAAACTTTTGCTGAATCAATACCGGGGTATTCTGAAAAAAGAATGGTCGAAGTATTTAACGAAATAAAACCATACTTTAAAGAGTTTGATTATCCCGAGGATGATGACGGGAAGAGTCGATTTTATACAAAAAACGTTTCATTGTCGCTGATGGATTCTCTTGTTATATTCTCAATGATTAGAAAGCAAAAACCAAGACGAATAATTGAAATTGGCTCCGGTTTTTCATCTGGGCTTATGATGGAGATAAACGAAAAATACTTCGACAATAACATCGACATAACTTTTATAGAGCCTTATCCTCATCTGCTCCATCAAAGGATGCGTAAAGGCGACAAAACTAGATATAAAGTTATTCCAAGTGGCGTGCAAGAAGTCCCAATAGATGTATTTAAACAATTAAAAAAAGGTGATATCTTATTCATAGATTCAACCCATGTTTCAAAATTTAATAGTGATGTAAATTACGAGATATTCAACATTCTCCCAATCATTCCCAAGGGAGTAATAATACACGTTCATGACATACATGACGGTTTTGAGTATCCTCTTAACTGGCTAGAAATGGGCTGGGCCTGGAACGAAGCATATCTTTTAAGGGCTTTTCTAATGAATAATAACGATTATGAAATTATGCTAGCCAATAATTTTATAAAATTAAACCAGCCCGCCTTGGTATCGGAAATAACAAGGGCAAATAAAATGTATTCGAGTACCGGTGAGGAGATCATCAGACATGACGGGTCTTTATGGCTAAGGAAAATTTAACCGTATAGGATAATTATATGAGTAATATGTTGTTTAAATAAAATTATGAAGAAGTTTTACCCTAAAGTATCGATAGTAATCCCAGTATACAATGGCTCTAAATATCTGGGTGAGGCCATAGATAGCGCATTGGCGCAAACTTATAAAAATCTTGAGATAATAGTGTCTAACGATGGATCAAATGATGATGGAGCAACTGAAAAAGTTGCAAAATCTTACGGTGGGAAAATCATATATTTAGGCAAAAAAGAAAATGGTGGTGCATCAACAGCTTTGAATGCAGCTATTAAGGTCATGACTGGGGAATACTTTTCTTGGTTAAGTCATGACGACATGTATTATCCAAAAAAAATCCAAAGACAGATTGAAGTGCTAGCAAAGCTAGAAAATAAACACACCATAATGATGTCAGATTTAGACGGAATAAATGAGAAACGGGAAAAAATTTACAAAACTAATTATAAGAATCATATAAAAGAGCACCCTTTACGAGATAAATCACTTATTCACCCTGTTGTTTATAACCAGACTCATGGGTGCACGCTGCTTATACCAAAAGCTTGTTTTGATGAAGTTGGTTTGTTTGATGTGGGCGAAAGGGTTGCTCATGATTTTGAACTGTTTTATAGGATCTTTCAAAAATACCCCCATAAATTGATTCCGGAGACATTAGTTACCGCCAGAGATACGTCAAATAGAATGGGTCGAAGAGCTAAACCCCGTGCTGCGACTGAATACAGTAGACTGTATATAAATATTTTAGAGAATCTATCCAATAAAGATGTTGGGCTATTGGCAAAGGACAAGTTTGCTCTATTATCTGATATGTGGTCTTTTTTTAAGGCAGCAGGCTACACTCCAGCATTCGACTATACTTCTGAAAAAATAGTAGAATATACCGAAGAGTACTGCGCTAAACAACTCCACGACTTCCTAAAAGAAGAATCTAGTCAGTATGTACTAACAAATACTCTAAAAGCAATAAATCTACAGCTAGGCCTGCTATTTGATGACAACAGAAAGTCATTAATCTATGTAGACAATATTATTCGAAAATACATAGTTGAAATGGAAGAAGATAGCTTTGAGCAGGTTTTGACTGTAGCAATTTCTTTACAGAATATTCTACACAATGAAGGGTACAGACTATCCTCAGCTCAATTAATAAAACGTATAATTCTGGTATTAACAAAACAAAATAATACTAAACCTCTAGATAAATTAATCACTGAAAAATTATATGGGGATAAGAAGCTTCTAAAATACAATGATAAAGCGATTTTAAAAGGGAAAAATAAGAAGGACAAGCAGAGAATTTTATTCTGCTCAACTCATTGGCTTACCGGCGGGATGGAACGAGTATTGTCTCTCATATTTGATCAGTTAAAAGATGTCTACGATATATATCTTTTTACTCCATACGACGATAGGGCTTATGAGATTGCATTGCCTGAACACGTTAAACATATAAAAATATCAAACTCGATGTTTTATAATAATTTTGATTCTGCTGCTTTATCAGTATCACTTATTCTTGAAGTAGATGTATTAGTTGGATTTTATAACCTTTTCGAAAAGCAATTGAATTTGTACGATTTATGCCGCGATGCAGGCATAAAAACGATTGCATCAAATCACGAATATTTTTATTACCCATATATTAATTATGATTTGCAAACCCTAGCTATTAAGAGGCTGGATACATTTAAAAATGTGGATGCAGTGCTATGGCCTACAAATTTCAGCGCAGCAGTTTGTGGGCTAAGCGTTAGTAATAGCTATTTAATGCCAAATCCTAATACTTTTAACGTATCTCATATTGCAGATAAAGAAAAAGATCAAATAATCATCTGTGCCGGTAGATTCAATGACTACATAAAAAGATTCGATAGAATACTACAATGCTTTAAGATAGTTCAAGATAAACTACCAAATTCGAAGCTTATGGTCGTAGGTGATTGTGATAGACAAAGTAAGAATAAATTCTTTGCCGATAAATCCATAGATGACATGATATTTGAACTTGGAATAGATGAAAACAATATAATATTTACAGGCAAGGTTTCTAACATTGGTGACTATTATGCTCGTGCCAAAGTATTAGTTCTTACATCTGGAAGTGAAGGGTTTGGTATGGTAATTAACGAGGCGGCAAGCTTTGGAGTGCCGACAGTATACAACTACATTCCGGGGGTTGAGGACTTAGTTACTGATGGTGAGAATGGATTCGTAGTTGACCAAGGCGATATTCTTGGAATGGCTGAAAAACTTGTTAGTATTTTATCAGACGATGCTCTAGCCAATCGCATGTCTATTGCAGCGAAAAAGCTTGTTCAAAGGTTTGATGCAACTATAATCGGAAAAAGATGGATCTTTTTGATTGATAATTTATTAAAATACAAAAACCCAGAAGATCTAAAAGCATATCTCAGTAAAGAATTGGCCCCTAGCATTGGTGACCAATATGAGTTTTCCAAGCTAATATTTAGTGAGTTTGATAATGTAACGAGGAAATTAGCAGAAACTGATGTTATTGAATCCGAATTTTTAGAACCAAAAGAATATTATAAAAGATTTACCAGATCTCTTAGAGAAAACGGGAAAAAGAAGACAATCAAAAAAACTTTAGGGAAAGTATATAGAAAAACTAAATCTATCGTAAAGGCTTAGGCCTACTTGGTACGATGATGTTAAAATAAAAGAGCTTTAATTACTTGTAAAAGGAAGCACATTTGTTTTGATAAAAACAACACAGCCTAAAGTCTCTATCATTATCCCTGTCTATAACGGTTCAAATTTTATGGGCCAAGCAATAGATAGCGCCGTTGCTCAAACCTATGCAAATACTGAAATTATAGTCGTGAATGATGGCTCAAATGATAAAGGTGCTACAGAGCAGATTGCCATGTCTTACGGCAAGAAGATTAGATACTACAAAAAAGAAAACGATGGAGTAGCTACAGCATTAAATTTTGGAATACAAAAAATGACCGGTGACTATTTTTCTTGGCTATCGCACGATGACTTGTATGAAAAAACCAAAATTGAAGATCAAGTTAATTATCTCAATAAACTCAATAGGGAAGACGTTATTGTAGCCTGTAACGCCAAGGTGTTATTCGCAAGCGGCATAAAAAAGAAAGAAAAAATAGATGAAAATACATTTAAATTCATTGATATATTTCTTTCAACTTCTGCGAAAGTTGGCGTTAACGGCTGTTCATTATTAATTCCTAAAAAGGCATTCGATGTTTGTGGAAATTTTGATGCGAATCTACCAGTAACTCAAGATTACGACTTATGGTTTAGAATAAAAGATAAATTCAAATTCGTATTGCTAGATAAATTCTTAGTTATTTCTAGAAGACACGAGAGGCAGGATAGTGTGCTAAAACATGAATTGATGGTCGACGCTGGCGATCAGATGCATTATGATTTTTTAAACACTGTTTCTTATGAAAGGTTTGAAGAGTATTTTTCAAATAATAAATCAAATATTAAACATACGCTTGAAAATTATAGCTTGTACAAAACAAGAGGCTATGCACAAACCGCATCTCTGATCTTAAAACATATTCTGAGGTATTATTACGAAAATGACATAGAAAAATATAATAAGCTCTATTATGCCGAACAAAAAGAAAGAACCGAATTGAAATCTAAGGGTGAAATTGGCAACCAACAGATTGAGGTAAGCACAAAATCTGTTAATAAAATAAGCATGCTCATACCAAGATTAATAGACAGCATAAAGCGAGACGGTATTTATTTATCTTTTGAAAAAGCAATAAGAAAAGCTTACTTAAAAGTTAAGAATAAGTAAGCTACGGTTTCATTGGCATATATGCCCCTAACGGTATATACGATATCTCAGTAGCGCTAATTGTCACTACATCAGACAATTTATAGCCGTAGCTAAGGAATGTTGCTCCATCAGGAAAGGGTCGCTTCTGGCCGCTTTGAACTGAGTAGACTCCATTAGTAGAAATCATAACCATCTTACCATCTCGGAAATGAGCATAATATGGAACTGCCGGACCTAATGGTACATACGACATCTCTGTAGCACTGATTGTCACTACATTAGCCCATGAGTAGCCGTGGCTAATTAGGGTTATACCATCTGAAACAGGTCGCCTGAGGCCATTTTCAATCAGGAACACACCATCAGAATCAGGAGTTTTTACGAATTTGCCATCTCTGTAGTGAACGTTGTAGGGCATTGCTATACCGTCAGGAATTTGAGATAGTTGTGTTGAGCTTATTAATGAAATATCAGACCACAAATACGAATAACTTAAGAATGTTATCCCATCAGGGAAGACTCTTTTTTGGCCATTTTCAATTTTATAGACACCATCACCCATAACGCTCACTAAGCTACCATAAGTTGAGCCGAAGTAGTTATTAAATATGTTAAAGAAACTTTGATTTCCGGGGAAGTGAGGGGTGTAATTGTATAGCGAAGCGGTCGCACCATTACTAATAGTCACTGAAGTTGAATCGATAGTCGTGACCCCATCATAGGGTGCTGAAGCTCCATTGGGGCATCTCTGCCATGTGCCTTGAATAAAGGCGCCAACATAACAAGTTCCAGAAAGTAGGTCATCAGAATTGTCCCAGTTCGGCTTGATAACTGCCCAAGCTATATTACCTTCGGCTCGTTGCATACCGAATTCCAATACCCACGCCGCGCGAATGACCTGTTGAGAAAAACCTACTGCCAGAGATCTGTTGACACAGGTACCGCTGACGGCCGTAACTGCTACTCCGTTGATAGAATAAAGATTCACTTCGCTGTAGCTATATCCTTCCGGCGGAGCTCCATCTGGGCAGTTATAACCCATAGCAGCTGCATATCTCAAGATGCTACAGCCGGCACCTCCATCTATTAGGCTCTGTTCTTTCTGGAGAGTTGTAATTAGGACCTGAGGATTAATTCCATAAGCCTGAGCGGCGTTATATATTATCTGACCTGCAGACACATTCGCACCATATAGATATCCATTAGTAGGGTTGTAGCCAGTAGTATCTGGCGCTGAGAAGCCCTTATTTGTACTTATACAGCTATTCGGAAAAGTATTTAGAAAAGCGTCTATTTGAGCTGCGTTGAGCGAGCTAACTCTGTTAAATACAGTATTATCAATAATATTATTTGGATTAAATGTAGCCGCAAGTACCGGCGAGGCACTAGTAGATAAGTAGGAAACAAATATCACGAAAGATAAGAACCCTAAGAGTATGCGCTTCACTGTGATACCACCAAGTCCGTAGGATCAGAAGATGATAGTGAAGCTCCGTTTAATGTAGCAATAGCTTTAATGCTCCAAGTTCCGACAGTGATGCCGATATCTTTAAGATCCCAATCCCAAGAGACCGAACCAGTACTGTCAGCCGACTTAGAGACTAACGACTTACTAACTCCGTCTTTTGTAAACGTAATGACGCAGGAAGATCCCGGAACGGTATTACAAATCGAATTTTCGGTAGATGGAGCAGGCTTACCTCCAAGATTAGGCTTATGATTACTTACGAAAGTTCCTGTAGGTGCTACCAGTGATTGAGACGTATATGCCTGGGTCGATGCTGATTTGTCTGAAGAGGTCGAGTTGCTTACGGATGGTGTCGTGTCAGCTGGTTTTACTACGGGAGTAACTTTCACAATAGGCTTTACAGGACTAGCCTCTTCATTTTGGGTAACCATTACACCCAGAAACACCATAGATATAACAACTAGAACAATTATAAAATTTCCAGGTCGCTTGATTGATTTTTTATTAGTTTTTGTCATGTTTGTATATTATGTAGTTTTATACCCCTAATCTAACATATTTATTACATTCAAGCAAAAAACTTAATCTGTAAATTGCACATAAGGCAATATATTATTGGTGAAAGGCATACCTTAAAGTTCTGGTATTATAAATGTTAATGATTGCAGTAATTATCGCTGGTGGTTCTGGCACAAGGCTCTGGCCGTTATCAACTCCCGAATATCCTAAGCATTTAC
>JAYVRB010000024.1:0-30154 GCA_043776675.1 bacterium | reverse complement strand
ACTGAGTAGAGGCTCTTCGACTTAGCATCAGCACCGCCTAATTTGGCTTGCATCAAGGCTTGACCTACGGAATTAGGATCAGTAGCCATAGCTGCTGCGTTGAATACATAGGCGTTTTTCTGAGAGTCAAAGGTTATTTGCTTTACTAGGTTAGGACTTACTGGGCCTATTAGCTTAGTGGTTGGCTCAGACAGCCTGTAGTGAATACTGTCTAGGTAGATGTTGATAACTGGAAGGATTATAGACCAGACGATGACAGCTACTAGAGCTAGTAGACCTGCTGAACGGATAGCTCTGGCTTGGCCAGTGTAGTTCATAGGGTTAAGCTGGTCGATGAGAGGTTTGGATTGGTGTACTAAATGCTTGGCTCTAGTTACTAATGGCTCCAGTCTTCTTAACAAGCGATTAGCTAGCCCATTTTGGGCTTTGGCCTTATTTATTAAATATCTAAACTGTCTAGCTACGGGATTATTCTTGATTGCTAAGTGTTTAGCTTTGGTAAATAATGGCTTAGACTTAGTTACTAAGTGTTTAGACTTACGTAATAGAAGATTAATTTGGTTAGTTAGGGGGCGCAATAAAACGCCTAACCAGTTTAGACTACGGTTAGCTACATGTTCTAGTATTTTACCGTGACGTATTAAGCGATGTATTAGTAGTCCCCTCCACTTATGCTTATAGAGATAGTTTACGCTAAAATTGGGGTTCTAGCAAAGTGTGGGACTAGGATGAAGTACGCTCAGAATGACATATAATCAGTCCCGGTTGAAGACAATAATGCATGATTTTTAAACAGTTAGGATTTCGGTTTCTTTGGATTTGGCGGCAGCATCGACAGCAGATTTGGCTAAGTTCATTGAGTCTTCTATTCCACTTGTCAAGCGCTTGGTTTCGTCTTCGCCAAGGAGTTTATTCTTCTTGGCTTCATTCAATGCATCAAGACTGGCGTGGCGAATCGCGCGCATGCTGACCATGCATTCTTCTTGCTTTTGACCAATCTGCTTGGCGATTTCACGGCGACGATCTTCGTTAAGTGGCGGAATCGGCACACGAACTACCCGACCATCATCAGAAGGATTCAAGCCGAGTGCCGGATTATTACGAATAGCAGCGGCAATTGCCTGAATATTACTAGGGTCAAAAGGAGTAATCTGAAGTAATTGAGATTCAGGAGCACTAACTGTAGCAACTTGGATAAGCGGCATTGGCACTCCGTATGCCTCAACCATTACGCCGTCTAACATGCTCGGAGCAGCCCTACCAGTCCGAAGACTGCCAAGTGAACTCTTGAAATGATCAACAGCAAGGTTGAACTTATCTTTGGAGTCGCTAACTATTTGGGTTGGATTCATGAACTCATTCTACTTCAATAATGCGTTTTGTGCCTAAAATATTAGGCAACTTCGCCGAGAGCGATGCGTGAGAAGCGACGGACTACAACGTTTTCACCAAGTCGAGCAGCATGATCTTTGACAAACTCACCGACTGTTTGATCAGGATTTTTGACAAATGGTTGGTCCAGAAGGCAGCGTTCAGCAAAGTGCTTCTTGATCTGGCCTTCGACAATCTTTTCGACCATAGCTTCTGGTTTGCCTTCAGCTTTGGCTTTCTCAACAAATTCAGCTTTAGCTTTTGCAGTTGCTTCGGCTGGGATTTCATTAGAACTGACATACTCTGGGCTGCTAGCAGCGATATGCATAGCGATATCTTTAACAAATTCAGTGAATATTTCATTACGAGCAACGAAGTCTGTCTCACAGTTCACTTCTACTAAGACACCTATACGGCCGTCGTGGTTATAGCTACCGATTACGCCTGAACGGGCTTCACGCTCGCCACGCTTTTCGGCCTTAGTTAGGCCTTTCTTACGCATAGCTTCTAGAGCCTTATCAAAGTCTCCCTTAGCTTCTTCCAAAGCTTGTTTGGCATCAGTAAGACCGACACCTGTTAAGTCTTTAAGTCTTTTAATCTCTGCGATGTCAATTGCCATGTATCCTCCTATAAATTGCTAAGTTTTATTATTTTTCTGTTGGTTCAGCGACTTTATCGGTCTTGAGAGCTTTTGCTTTTGCAACTGGCTTTACAGCTACAACTTCAGTTTTATCAACTGGTTGTTTAGTCATAGCTTGGCCTGTTTGAATTGCAGATTTTATGTAATCTGCAACTAGTTGAATAGTCTTAATTGCGTCGTCGTTAGATGGAACTGGGTATGTGACTGAGCTTGGGTCTGCGTTCGTGTCTACTAGAGCTACGATTGGAACCTTGAGCTTGTTGGCTTCTCGGACAGCGTTAACGTCGTTGACGACATCTACTACAAAAACTAATCCAGGCCGTGAATTCAACTCTTTAATGCCGCCATACAAGGTGTTCATTAGGTCAATTTCTTCTTGGAAACGTTGCACTTCTAACTTGTTGTACTTATTCTCTAATTCACCGCTCTGCATGCGCGCTTCGAGATCTTTAAGGTGCTTGATACGACCGCTAATGGTGTTCCAGTTAGTAAGCATTCCACCGAGCCATCGCTCTGTAACATATGGCATGTTAACTTCAAGGGCTAGCTTCTTGATGATGTCTTGAGCTTGGCGCTTTGTGCCGACAAGTAAAACCTGCTTGCCTTCTGAAGCAGTCTTAGAAATTACGCTTAGGGCTTCGTCTAGAGCAGTAACAGTCTTGGCAAGGTCGATGATGTGCGTTCCAGCCCTTTTGGAGTGGATAAACGGTGCCATTTTAGGATGCCAACGATCGGTTTTGTGACCGAAGTGAGCACCAGCTTCTAATAGTTGTTTGATATCTACGTTTGTAGACATAGTATGTTCCTTTCTCTTCGATTGGGAGCCTCAGGAGCCCTACACGGGACTTCCAAAGGAGGATTTAACCCCAACCTGCTTAATATTGTACAAATACTATTCTAACAGATGAGCTCACGAAGTTCAAGCAAATAGTAGCTCGGTGTTGACCAAGAGCTAACAGATGTGTATAATTGCAGACTGAGTTATGAAGCAAAGTTTACACCCAGATAATTACCAACTAGTCGTCTTCGAGGACCTTAATAATGGTGCTCGTTTTTTGACACGATCAACTGTATCTTCTGAAGGTACGACTAAATGGGAAGATGGCAAGGAATACCCTCTTGTAAAAGTCCACATTACTAGTGCATCTCATCCATTTTTTACTGGTGAAGAGCGTATTCTAGACATTGAAGGTCGCGTTGACAAGTTCAAAGCTCGAGCTGCTGCTGGAGCCGCATCTAAAGACAAGCGAGCTGCTGCTGCTTCTAAAGATGCGCGTCGCCAAGCTGCCAAAATCGAAAAGGCAGAAACTAAAGCAGTTGCTTCTGCCATCAAGTCATCTAAATAGCTACGATATTCTATCCGTTCTAAGTGTCTAACTTAGGGCGGTTTTTATTTTAACGATATACTAGGATTAGCTATGAATCAGAAAGAACAAAATTTACGAGATGAACTCATCGAGCTTGAAACAAAACTTCAAGACCCGTCTATATATAGTGACAAGAATTATCCGAAGATTGCCAAGCGTAAATCTGAGCTAGAAGGCATAATTGCACTTTTTGAAGAATTATCAAAACTTCAAAGCGATAAGTCGGCGGCTGAGGAACTAGCTGTTTCAACAGATGTAGAGCTCAAGGAGATGGCTACATTGGAACTAAATGAATTAGCTCCAAAGATTGTTGGCGTTGAGACGCAACTGGTTCAAATCCTTACCCCTCAAGATCCAAACAACGACCGTGACGTTATTATTGAAATCCGTGCGGCTGCCGGAGGTGACGAATCAAGTTTATTCGCGGGAGAACTATTTAGGATGTACTCGCGCTGGGCGGAAATACATAATTATAAGATTGAACTTATGAGCGAATCGCCCAACGAAGTCGGTGGCTTTAAGGAAATAATTTTTGAAGTTCATGGACTTGATGCATATAAGAATTTGAAGTTTGAAGCTGGTGTACACCGCGTGCAGAGAGTGCCTATTACGGAGAGTCAGGGGCGAATCCACACATCAACTACTACTGTTGCTGTTTTCCCTGAGGCTGAGGAATCTGAGATAGAGATTAACCCTGGCGACTTACGGATCGACTTCTACCGTAGTGGAGGCCATGGTGGTCAGAGCGTTAACACTACCGACTCAGCCGTGCGTATTACTCACCTACCTTCAGGCTTAGTCGTTAGCAACCAAGATGAGAAATCCCAGATCAAGAACAAAGCCAAAGCCATGAGCGTACTCCGCGCTCGACTGCTACAGCACAAAATTGAGACCGAGCAGCAACAGATGAGTGAAGACCGTAAGAGACTCATCGGCTCAGGTGACCGCTCCGAAAAGATTCGCACCTATAACCTTCCCCAGGACCGTATAACTGACCACCGCATTGGCTATTCCAGGAGCAACATCCCTGCCGCTCTTAATGGTGACATCGACGATCTGATTGAAGCTTTGCAAGCCACCGAACACCGTTTGATTACAAACGAAGCCTAATATGACATTTGAGAAATGGCTGTCACTCGCCACCAAACAACTTGAGTCCGCAGGAATTGGTACGGCTCGGTTGGATGCCATAATTTTACTCGAAGATACGCTCGGTGTTGATCGGGTTAAGCTTTTAGCTAATCCTACTACAAAAATATCTGCTGATAATATTACAAAACTCACTAATTTACTCAATCGGCGTGCTGAACATGAGCCGCTAGCCTTCATTCGCGGTTTCACTGAATTTTACGGACGAAAATTCATTATCAATCAAAATGTGCTCGAGCCAAGGCCCGAATCCGAGACTATGATCGACTTACTCAAAGACCTTGTAGGTAGTTCAAAGCTACCGGGTACAGCAAAGATTGGAGACGTTGGAACTGGCTCTGGTGCACTAGGTATTACAGCCAAACTTGAACTGCCAGATTGCACTGTTGAGCTGATAGATATTGATGAATTAGCCTTAGATGTGGCTAAATCAAATGTTGATTTACTTACACCGAACGTAAGCGTTATTAAGTCTGACCTTTTGGACGATACTACTCTTGTCTACGACGTTCTGCTATGTAACTTGCCGTATGTTCCGGATGATTATCAGATTAATTCTGCTGCAGGCTACGAACCCAAATTAGCCATCTTTGGTGGTACTGATGGGTTAGACTTATACAGGAAACTGTATAACCAGATAGATCATCTTATATATAAGCCGTTGTACATATTAACTGAATCGTTGCCTCCTCAGCACATAGAGCTTGCTAGTATTGCTTTTAAACACGGATATACGGTGTCGACTGAGTCAGACTTTATCCAAGTTTTTGAGAGAACATAGTAGCGCATAAATTTTCTGCTAATAGCAAGTTGTCAGAAACCTTCCCTATAAAATATTTAGTAGTTATGAATTTGGATTTTGTAATTTGAAATCTTGTTATTTTGCAATATTCTCACGTATTTTGAAGAAATAAAAAGTTAGTGCACACATTTATTGATTTGCTAGGTAGTTACAATCGAGTTTAGATTTTGCTGGAATGACAAGGAGTAAATAGTTCAAACTTTGAACCCTACAATGCTTTGTCTCCCCAATCTGAGAACATTAGTACTACTAGAATGATGGCTATCATAATGAAAATGAACTGACGTCTGGCGATTTTGCTTAATTTATCGTTATGGTCTAGGTAATATATAACGCCCAATCCATATCCTATGGTGGATAGGAGAAGTGTAACTTGAGCTATCGACTGATAGAAAAGCAGCCAATGGCTAAGTAACCACGCCAGAGAAGCGCCAAAGTAGCCCCAGAAATACGCTAGCATCCTTGCGTATGGTTCTTCAAAACTATCCACAAAATGTCTGGCAGCTAGAAAACATATCAAACCTGTTAATAGGGTTAGTCCGTAAATAGGACCGTCAGGCCATACTAAATATAGCGCGGTTAATCCGTAATATTGTCCTATAAATGCTTGAGCCGAAGTCATAAATAGTCCTGTGGCTGGTTTGATGAATAAAAGCCATATTCCAAAAAGCGTCGCCAGTATGAGCTGGAACAGAATATTTGTTGTATGCGCCATAAAGAGCACGCTCGACAGTCCAATTATTAGATCAATCGAATTAGAGCGAACATTAGCTACCCAGAATCTAGGCCTCACTGCAAACATTCGCCATTTACTTAAAACTACTACTCCAAGTGCGATTTGGATAAAACCAAGGCGCACTAGAATAAACACCACGATTGGCAGAATACACAAAAGAGCCAAATGCCCGATGTGCGAAAAACCTCGTGTGGGCTTAAATCTTTGGGGTAGTAATCTCATCTTCTCCTACAATAATAACAAAATCTGCACCGTTTGCGTTAATCAATATGTCTGGGAGCCTAGTGGTAGTGACGACTCTGAAGCGCTTTTCAAGATAATTCTTGGTGTAGGGCTCGTCAGATCGACTTAAATTTATAATCTGAGTCTTAACATATCCTGAAGTAGGAGTTACTCCTGTGCTTACGACGTTATAGCCGTAACTCTTTAGTGCTTCAGTTACTCTAATTGCAACATCTATACTCGTAGTGCCATTAAGTACTTGGATCTTGGCGTTTTCCTTGATGATGTGACCGTCTTTGAGCTGGCTACGTACGAAAGTCTGAATATCGGCATAGTTGAACAGCCCAGCGGTTGGAAGACCTATGGATTGGCCGTTCATAGGACCAGTAGTTATGAATCGGTTTGGTGGATCTGCTAGTCCAACAGATGTAATGTTAGCATCGCTGATGTCTTTGACTATTCCATAAAGTCTTGAGGCGTCTTGGATTGTAAGGTCGGTCGCTACATTATCGCCAAATGCGCTAACTAAACCTGAGATTTTCAAGGGATTACTTAAAGTACCAAGTGATTTAATCTTGTCTTTTATAGATAGCATCACAGTCCTCTGTCTGAGTGATCTTGCGAAATCACTTGTAGTCTCACGAGAACGTACATATATAAGAGCCTGCTTGCCATCGAAATTCTGGACTCCAGCTCTAGCTAGATATGGATTGTTATTGTTTTCCCATGCCATCGTAGGGTCATACAAATCTTCTGGTACGTTTACGCTAATACCATTAACTGCATCCACAGCTTGTTTGAAAGCCTGGAAATTGACTAGCACGTTGTAGTTAATTGGAACACCAAACACAGACGTAATGGTTTGATCGACTAGATCAAACCCCGCCTGAATTGCTTTGGGATTAGTGCTGCCGACTTCTACCCCACCTAAGTATTTGAATGCACCGGATTGCCATGCAGCGTTTATCTTCATAGCCCCTAAGTTTGGTATTTTAACCCATAAATCTCTAGGAATACTGATGAGCGTAGCTGTCTTGTTGATTGGATCGACGCTGGCAAGAATCATTGTATCGGTAAGATCCGGTGCAACGTGGTAACCACCACCTCGGCCCATTAGCAAGATATTGATGCGACCGTCGCCCTCACCTTTTAACAAATTGGGGTCAACGTCAGTTTTGAGAGAAACAGCACTTCCTGCTCCTCCCTTGAATGCACCATTAATCTTCCTATACCCGCTATATGCAAGGTATCCTCCTCCAACTAATACTAGTATGATTAGTACTCCAGTTATTTTGAAGGCAATTTTTTTAATCTTAGCTCTGCGCTTTATTTTAATTATCGGTTCTGCGTCGTTTAATTGAGATGGACCACCAGGTAATCCCATGTCTATAGGAGTGCTGCTGGGTGAACTCGTCGGTTCTGAGTCACGAGCCATGTTTGCTTGCTCTGTTGAAATAGTTTCATTAGCTATCTGCTCTGCATGCACTTCTAGAGTATCTTCGGCTTTAGCTATCTGTGGTTGTGGTTCAAATATCTCTTCTTTTGTAGTTTGGCTTGAAGAATCAGCCAGCTGTTTGCCTGCAACTTGAATATTCACGTCGTCTATACGACGCGGCTTTGAGCGCCGTTTGTTTACGAAAATTTCCATCTTTAGTAGTAATAATTATACCGACAAAATGCTTATGGACAAAACTATAATCACACTTTATATAGTTCTATAGACATGCCTCTAAGAGGCATTTTATGATATAGTTACTAACTGAATGATAAAAAGAAAAATTACTAAATCTATAGACGGGTTCAGAATCAGAAACCCAGTTAGGGGCGTCCATTTACCAGATTTAGAGAAGCTATCCTCACTTGGACTAGATAATCAAAATCCTAATATAGTTCTTGACCGGGCTATGGTGGCTAGAGAGCGTTCCGGATGGCGCGATTTATTCTCAACTATCGGCATCCTGCTAACCGCATTTATATTTGCAATACTTATGATAAGTTTCGTGTTTAGGACGTACCAAGTAGATGGACAAAGCATGCAATCAACCCTGATGGACAGTGATAAATTGATTATTTGGAAAGTCCCCCGCACAATAGCCAGCATCACTCGTAATGCTTACATTCCTAACAGAGGCGATGTGGTCGTATTCAATGAGAGCGCTCAGGGATTAAATTGCCAGTCTGGCTATGGAGATGGCTCTAGCAAGCAATTAATCAAACGCGTTATCGGCTTGCCAGGAGATCGCGTTCAAGTTAAAGACAATATGTACACAGTCTATAATGCTTCTCGACCTAACGGCTTTAATCCAGACAAAACTTTGCCTTATGGAAAGAACATTGGTGTTACAGGCGATGACGGGGACTGGACTGTGGGCAAAGATCAACTGTTTGTTTCTGGAGATAACAGAGCCAACTCTAAAGATTCAAGATGCTTTGGTCCGATTGATGCCTCTCAGATTGTCGGCAAACTAGTGCTTCGTGTTTTCCCTCTCAGTAAGACAACTATTTTCTAGCGTAGCTAAACAAACAAAACAGCCCACTTTATGACTTTCTACTTTTTTACTTTATAACTTTCTACTTTATAACTTTTAACTTTCTAACTTAATAACTTCCTCTTGTGTCCGTTGAACCCTAGTTCTTGTTCGCTGATTTCTAGATTTTTGAGATGATGCGGTCGAGCTCTTGATCGGATTTAAAGCTGATCTCGATAACGCCGCCATGAGCCATCCGTTTAACTTTAACAGTGGTTCCTAGTTTCTTGCTGAGATTGCGAGTGGCTGGAGTCTCAGTCATGACACTACTTCGGGCCTGCTTATGATCAATAGCACCGGCTTTGACGCTTAGAACATAGCGTTCGGCTTGCCTGACACTCCATTCATGTCGAATTATTGCTTCAAGCAATTCGGTTTGTTTAGTCGGGTTATCCTTGAGTGCCAAGATTGCTCTGCCATGACCCTCTGTAATCTGCTTCTTAGATAAAGCTTCGCGGGCTTTTTCGGGTAGTTGAAGTAGTCTTACGGTGTTATTGATAGTAGAAACAGCCTTACCGAGTCTGTTGGCAATTGCTTCATAAGAAATAGAGAACTGTTGATGCCAACGCTCGACGCTAATTGCTTGTTCTAGAGGAGATAAGTCGACACGCTGTACATTCTCGATGAGCGCTACTTCCAGTTGTTCTAACTCTTTGCTACTTCTTATTATGGCTGGAACATTCTTGAGTCCAACTATCTTGGCTGCTCGCCAACGCCTTTCGCCCGCAATAAGTGTGTATACGCCACCCTTAGATGGCATGACTACTAAAGGTTGGACAATCCCATAATGCTTAATAGATGCCGCAAGCTCGCGTAGTGCTGTTTCGTCAAAATGATGCCTAGGCTGATAAGGATTAGCTTGAAGTTTGTCGATATCGATTTTCTCTATCCGATCATCAGCACTAGCTAATAGATTCACCTTGTTAAAATCAGGTGATAGTAGCGATTCGAACCCTCTGCCTAGCCCTCGTTTTGGTGTTGCTGCCATGACTTTTACTATATCATATTAAACAGATGAGTAGCTTGTAGAGGTTAGTCAATTCAGGCGTTTGGCGATTTCGGCAGATAGCGCTTTGTAAGCTCTTGCGCCTTTGCTCCACCTGTCGTGTTCATATATTGTTTTGCCGAAACTAGGCGCTTCGGCTAAGCTAACATTGCGTGGAATTATCGATTTAAATAGAGTGTCACCGAAGTAATTTCGTACTTCTTGCTCGACTTGCTCACTGAGAGAATTACGCTTATCAAACATTGTTAAAACTATGCCGAGTAGTTCAAGCCCAGGATTGGTAGACTGTTTGACAGCCTGAACAGTGTTGAGTAGTTGAGAGAGGCCCTCCAGAGCGTAATATTCGGCCTGTACCGGAATTAATACGTAGTTAGCAGCGCTAAGGCCGTTAATCGTTAATAATCCCAGTGATGGTGGGCAATCGATGATTATATAATCATAAGTTGCTGATGCTAGGGCTTTTTTAAGGGCAAATTCTCTCTGTTGCATGTTGACTAGCTCAACTTCAGCTCCAGCGAGGTTAGAGTTTGACGCTAAAACATATAAATTCGAGACGTTAGACTCGTGTACGGCATGAGCCAAGGTGCTATCACCTCTCAATATCTCATAGGTAGTGACAGCAGACTGGTCTTTGAGTATCCCGAGCCCGCTACTAGCATTGCCCTGAGGATCCAAATCCACCAACAAGACTTTGGACTTAGGTGTCGCCAATTGTGCAGCCACACTGATAGCAGTAGTGGTCTTACCCACCCCGCCCTTTTGATTCACGACTGCAATTATTTTTTGTGTCATAGTCTTTCTCTACCTAATAGTATACCACTGGCTAGTATTCAATCGTAATCACTTTCTACAGATAGTGTAGCCGTATAATACCCGCCTTATAGGATTTATAATATTTTAGCTTAAAACCCCTCTTACAGGGGTAGTGTACGATAATAATTGTTTATATAGTCTTGAATGTTGGATCGGCAAAGATCATCTGTCTGATCAGTTCTTGTCTTTGGCGCTCTTGTCTTGGCAATTGCTTGAGTAATCTATCATCTTGTTTTTTCTTGATTGGTTTCATAGTTTTGTTGTTTTATAAGAATTTATTGACAGTAGGTTTAGTCAAATTCTTAAATTTATCCCGGTTATTTTTGTACAGTTCTTTTTGTTAGGTTTTCACCTAAGATTTATTCTACTCCAACCATAACCACCTTGTAAAGAGGCTTATACACATTATTTTGTTCAGTTTAATTATTAAGCTATTTTGAGTTTGATAGCGTCACCCATAAGCTACTTTGTGGGTATAATTAAGCTTCACTGGGAGGCCTCATTATTGTTGGACTACTAGCAATCAAGTGGCTGGGTATAGATGAA
Organism: bacterium; assembly: GCA_043776675.1. Lineage (GTDB taxonomy): Bacteria > Patescibacteriota > Saccharimonadia > Saccharimonadales > UBA4665 > JAJXTN01. Next base: position 18,974 of record JAYVRB010000024.1, on the reverse strand, counting down.
TCGGCAAAATGATGGTAAGTATAGTCTGCTAGAATTTAAACAGCATTCTGGGATAGCATTAGCGTGTATGGACTCAAGCTTATTTGTGATTGATCCAAAATGTCTGTCTAATGAGAACACTAAGCTTCTAGGCCATAAAACGTCTGCTTCTATGCTTAAGCTACCGCGCGTTCCGGCTTAGGATGTAGTTATAAAAAATTATTAAACTATTTTAGGTACTAAACAGCTCGGAAAAATGGTTTGGTAACTTGCCTCCAGCTGACAATGCCCAAAATTAATCTCCTTACGCAAGTTCTAATAAATGAAAAATCTCTGGAGCCTTAGCCCTCAGAGATTCTTCAAGGTTTTTGTTTGATTTAGCTTTTTGTTGCTAGGGCTATCATTCATTTAAGATTCAACCCTATGCTTATATTATCCGCTTATGAGTCACGCTCATCAACCCTATTTTGAGCAAAATTGATACTCGTATTATTGTTGCAAATTTACGATATATGACCTGAGAAGTGTTGTTAAATTGTGTATGATATCGCTGATTATGCTGGTTCTACATCTGTAGCTCTATCAGAAATTGCGACAATATATTAGATTGTTGTTGTGAGAAAATCAACTAGCAAAAACTAATCAAAAACTTTTCCACAAGCGTTTTGGATGAAATTGGCGATTTGATGAAGATACTGAAATTGAGTAACTAAGCAATCTTTGAAATCTTTAGAATAGCTTGGTGTTGGCGGTGTCCATGAACTTTACGAACACGCTTCTTGGCTTTGAATCGAATAGCAGTGACCTTCTCGGCTTTCTTATCAGAAGAAACAACTTCAGCAGTGACCTTAGCCTTGTCTACCAGAGGAGTACCTACTTGTACACTGTCCCCATCTAACACTAGCAGTGCATCAAAACTTACAGATTTGCCAGTTTCAGCATTTTCGATCAATTCAACTGCAATAGTATCGCCTTCAGCGACGATGTATTGCTTTCCACCAGTTAGGATTACGGCTTTTTTCATGTGTATCGAACCTTATTAGAATATAAACTTACCGATAGAGTTTATCAGATGCGACCTCCCCTGTAAAGAGTTGCGTGGCTTTGATTAACTTTTTACTAGAGTAATCTTTAGTTCAGCGCCGTCGACGTTTGCAGTAACTGAGTAGCCGGCTGGGCTGCCCTGGTTGAATTGTTTGCTAAGAGTTTCGAGCATAATTACATCTGTAAGGCTAGAGGTTCCAAGTACTTTTGACAGACTTGCTTCGAATGTCTCTAGCCACAATGATATGCGGTCATCAACCTGTAGATCTGCCTCCTTACGGGCTTGTTGAACATTACGGACTATCTCTCGCATCGTGCCTTCATCCCGAAGCTCATCTGTTAATTCGAAGTTCATCTCGGTCTTAGGACCATTACTGCCCTGACCTAGGGACTCAGTCTGCTCGAAGTCTACTTGTTTGACGTTCAATTCCTCGAGCACAATCTGATTGAAGTAATCAACTTCGCTAACTGGCATAATTGTCAGAAATACTTTGGCTGAAGCTAGCGGCTGGCGAACTTTGAGCTTATGCTCTGCACGCTGGGCTAACCCCTGCTCTATTCCCAGTCGGATTTCTGCCATGGTATTCACAACTGGGTTATTTACCTGGCCTACTTCTGGCCAGTCACAGAGGTGGACAGACTCCCCGCCAGTAAGTTTACGGTACAACTCCTCAGATAAGAACGGCGTAAATGGAGCCAAGATTAGGCTAAGCTGAACCAGTACGTAGTGAAGAGTCTGGTAAGCATGCTGCTTGTCACCATCATCTTCGGATTTCCAGAAACGCTTGCGGCTTCGACGCACATACCAGTTGCTAGCGTCGTCAATGAATGGCAAGATTGGCTTCATAGCATTAGGTAGGTCATAGGCTTGAACAAATTTATCAACTTCCGTGTTTAATTGATGTACGCGACTAACAATCCATTGGTCTAGAGGGTTTTCTAGGCCCTCAGACGGGTCTTTAGGTAGTTGGCCTTCAGATAATCCAGAATCCCATTTATCGACCTCTGCATAGAGCGTAAAGAAGTCGTACATATTCCAGATCATGCTGAGCTTACGGGCTGCATCGGCCACATCTTTATCCGCCAAAGCGAAATTCTCTCCGTTAGTCAGAGGTGATGACATCATCAGAAACCTGAATGAATCGGCTGAATATTTGTCCATTAACTCAACTGGATCAGTGTAATTCTTGAGCTTTTTGCTCATTTTCTTGCCATCAGCAGCATTGATAAAGCCAGTACAGATTAAGTTCTTGAACGGAGCTTGTCCAAATAGCGCTACGTTGACTGCTGTTAGAGCGTAGAACCAGCCACGTGTCTGATCTATGGCTTCGATTATGAAGTCAGCTGGGAAGTTCGACTCGAACTTTTCTTTGTTTTCAAATGGGTAGTGAAACTGGGCAAATGGCATTGAGCCAGATTCAAACCAGCAGTCCAGAACCTTACCTATGTGATGAAGCGTCATACCTTCGTACTCGAAGGTCAAATCCATAACATTCGGTAAATGATAGTCATCGAGACGCTTGCCAGATAATTGCTCTAATTCTTCGTAAGACCCGATGACTTTGACGATTTCAGTACCATCTTCATGAACGCCACGCCAAACTGGGATTGGAGTCGCCCAGTATCGATCTCGACTTAGATTCCAATCTGGTGCAGTCTCGAGGATATTTTTGAAACGGCCGTCTTGTAGATTCTTGGGTACCCAGTTGGTCTGCTCGTTAGAGGCTATCATAGTCTGTTTTTGACCTTGTATATCCATAAACCAGCTAGGGTGAGCGCGGTACATTAGCTTACTTCCACAGCGGTGACAGTGCGGATATTCGTGAGTAATATACTCAATCTTTAGTGCTTTGCCTTCTTGGACCAGTGTTTTGGCAATCTCTTTGTTAACTTCCCAAATATTTCGGCCTTGCCAAGGTCCTTCAGTATATAAACCATTCTCATCAACTATTGAGATAACTGGGATGCCCGCCCTTTTACATAATTCGTAGTCTTCTTCACCGTAAGCTGGAGCTTCGTGAACGATACCTGTGCCATCTTCAGCAGTCACAAACTCAGCATTTAGTACGAAATGAGCCGCTGGGCCACGATTCTCAAACATAGGATGATAATTGCGACCCACAAGATCAGAGCCTTTGACGGTCTTTATCGCTTGATACTCGATGGGCTGGTGCCTCTCATCTTGCATTACTCGCTCTACAGCATCTTTGGCGATATAGAATTTCTTGCCTGCGTGCTCGATTAATAGATAATCAATCTCTGAATTCACTGCAATCGCCACATTGGCTGGCAGCGTCCATGGTGTGGTCGTCCAAGCCAGCACAAATTCATCCTCTGGTTCGCTAGGAGACATAGATTCGAGTTGGAAAAATGCATAGATGCTAGGGTCGGTATCCTGTTGGTAACTATTCTCCATGGCGACTTCAGACTTGCTGATAGGTGTTGCGTCTTGAGTACAATAGATCAGAATCTTCTCTCCCTCGTAAACTTTGCCGTTCTGATGCATCGTCTTGAACGCCCACCAGACCGATTCCATATAATCGTTATCCATTGTCTTGTAAGCATCTTTGAACTCCACCCATCGACCTAATCTGGCGACCGTATCTTCCCATTCGGTGCCAGTTTGAACCATGGAAGCACGGCAGGCATTTACATAATCTTGGACGCTAATTTTAGTGCCAATTTCTTTTTTATTAGCTATACCGAGCTGTTTTTCGACAAATACTTCAGCTGGTAGGCCGTGACAATCCCAACCCCAACGACGTTCAACATGCTTGCCTTTCATAGTTTGATAACGAGCCATCATGTCTTTAACTGACGAAACTAGCAGATGTCCATGATGTGGCGTGCCCGTTAAAAACGGAGGGCCGTCATAGAAAACGAAGGCGTTGTCATCTGGGCGTGACGATACAGACTTCTCAAAAGTCTGGTTATCTTTCCAGTATTTGACTAGGTCTGTCTCGTATTCTAGTGCTCGGCGTCGACCTTTTTGGAACTGCATGTCTGTCTCCGTTTAGTGAAATGTTTCCAATAAAAAACACCTCTAGTAGTTCACCGGATCCCACTTCGCTAAAGCTATGTAGGAGGTACCATCCGGATTCCTTTGAGGTGATCTCAAAAGCGCTTAGTTTGAACGATTACGGTGTTACCGGTGAGTTCTACTAGACCAATTAAGGCTTTTCTTCTCACTCCGTTCTGATTTAACAGATTGTGGTTGATAGCCACTCGGATTGAGTTTAATTATAGTCCAGACATTAGCTAGTAGCAAATTGCTAGGAAATATCTGCCCCTTTTATCCTGAATCATCGGCTCGGGTAGGAGTAAGGAAGTGGAAAGTAGCAAGTTATAAAGTGGAAAGTTATAAAGTTGAAAGTGGAAAGTTATAAAGCAGGAACTAGGAAGTAGGAATTAGGAACTAGGAATTAGTAAGTAGCAAGTTATAAAGTGGAAAGTTATAAAGTGGAAGGTTATAAAGTTGAAAACAGGAACTAGGAACTAGGAACTAGGAATTAGCAATTAGGAATTGGTAAATGGGAAATAATTTGATAAATGACAAATGTGAATTGATAAATATTCCTTCAACAGGTCCTTCTCCGCAGTACAGAGGATCGCTCTGGATGACACGCTATATAGTCTACGGATTATTACTTCTATGCTCTTGTGTAAGCGATGACTTCGTCGATAAGCGGCAGCGTGCTACCTTCCCAGCTTCTCTGGAGAGAACCGTTATTCTGAACGACTAGTATTGCCGGATACTGCATGACGCCATACAGTCTTGCCTGAGAGTCGCCTTCCCTGGTATCAATATTACAAAGTTCAATTTGGTGGACAGAATCACTACGAGAATTAAAATTACGAATAAACTCGTCGACTATTCTAGAGTGCTCGGAGTTGGGTCTATAGAGTACTAGGACTTTCATTACCTATTATCTTACCACGAGCAGTTTGTCCAAAGAAAAGGAGCCCTTTTGAGCCCCTAATCTTGCTATTCACGCTATCTTAGCTACAGCCAGTGGTGCTTCCACAGGAGCTACAGACATAACAACTGCCGGACCGCTGAGTCTGATTACCACAGTTGTAACACAGTGGTGCATCATTATCCTTAGCCGTACGCTTAGCTGGCTTAGTAGTGATGCTAACAGATGGAGCTGATGCTACAGCAGTCTGAGCAATCACTGCTTCAGCCTTAACCTCAACTGGTTCGGTTAGTGGAGTCGAAACATCTAGAAGTACTGTCTGGAATTCAGGCATGTCATCGATAGAGGCTAGTCCAAGTTCCAATCGATCGTCAAAGCTTAGGTAGCTGAGAGCAAGTCGGCGGAAAATGTAGTCTACCAGCGATGAGGCTGTACGGATTTCAGCGTCGTCAGTTATGCCGCTTGGAGCAAAGCTGGTGCTGATGAACGACTTAACGTAGTCCTTGAGTGGTACTCCGTACTGAAGTCCGTGGCTAACGCTGATAGCGAACGCGTCCATGAAACCAGCCAAGGTTGATCCTTGCTTGGCAATGCGCATGAATATTTCACCAGGTTGTCCGTCAGCGTATTGGCCAACCGTCATATAACCGTGACTATCGGCAACATGGAATGAGAAAGTCTTGGAATCTCGAACCTTTGGAAGTTCGCGGCGAACTGCACCCTTAAGGATAAACTTATCACTTAGGGTTTCAGCCGTAACTGAAACATCCTTAGGATCAACGTCTTTCTTGGCCATGCTAAGTGGCTGACCAACCTTGCAGTTGTCGCGATAGATAGCCACAGCCTTGAGGCCCATCTTCCATGAATCGATGTGAATCTGTTCAATATCTTCAACAGTTGCCTCTTCTGGCATATTGATGGTCTTACTGATTGCACCACTTAGGAACGGTTGTACAGCAGCCATCATCTTGACGTGTCCTGAGTAATGGATGGAATTATCGCCCATTGAACAAGCAAAGACTGCTTCGTGACCCTTTTGGAGGGATGGAGCACCGAGAATAGTCTTCTCCTTATCAATGTAGCTGACAATAGCTTCAATCTGCTTAGGAGTATAGCTGAGTGCTTTCAAAGCACGCGGTACTGTCTGGTTGACGATATGCATTGTGCCTCCACCAACGAGTTTCTTAACCTTGACTAAACCCAGATCAGGCTCAATGCCAGTAGTGTCACAGTCCATCATTAGACCAATTGTTCCAGTTGGAGCTAGGACACTGGCTTGAGCGTTGCGAACTCCGTAAAGTTCACCCAGCTCGACAGCTTGGTCCCAGGCGCTTTGTGCAGCACTTAATAAGTCTTCTGATACTAACGAAGCGTCAATCTTCGAGACTTCTGCTCTATGCATTCGAAGTACATTGAGCATCCCTTCACGGTCGCGATTGAATCCGGCGAATGGACCAACACGCTTCGCAATCTTGGCACTAACAGCGTAGCTATGACCGGTCAAGAGAGCTGTAATAGCGGCTGCAATAGCCCTGCCTTCATCTGAATCGTATGGTAAACCGCGGGCCATTAGTAGAGCTCCGAGGTTGGCGTAACCAATACCAAGCTGGCGATATGCACGGGCATTCTTGGTGATCGATTCGGTTGGGTAGGCGCTGTAGCCTACCAAGATTTCTTGAGCGGTAAAGATTAAATCTACAGTGTGCTTGAATTCTTCAATTGCAAAGCTGAAGTCATCATTTAGGTACTTAAGTAAGTTAATGCTAGCTAGGTTACAGGCTGAATTATCTAGATGCATATATTCGCTACAAGGGTTACTGCCGTTAATACGACCAGCACTTGGAGTAGTGTGCCACTTATTGATGACTGTATCGAACTGCATACCAGGATCTGCACATTCCCATGCGGCTTCCGCAAATTGACGGAACAACTCGCGGGCTTTGATAGTCTTGATGACCTTGCCAGATGTGACTGCCTTAAGGTCCCAATCGCTGTCATTCTCGACGGATTCCATAAACTCATCAGTTACGCGTACAGAGTTATTGGCATTCTGGTATTGAATACTAAAGCTGTCTTTGCCGTCTAGGCTCATATCCCAGCCCAAGCTCTGTAGATCACGAGCTTTGCGTTCTTCAATAGCCTTGCTCCAGATGAATTCTTCGACGTCAGGGTGATCAACGTTCAAGATAACCATCTTGGCAGCACGGCGAGTCTTGCCGCCACTCTTGATAGCTCCGGCGGATGCATCAGCACCGCGCATAAAGCTCAATGGACCACTGGCTGTACCGGCGCTCTTACCTAACTTCTCTTTAGATGAACGGATAGCACTAAGATTGATGCCCGAACCGCTGCCACCCTTGAAGATCATGCCCTCTTCTACAACCCAGTTAAGAATAGCTGGCATTGTGTCTTCAACACCTAGGATGAAACAAGCACTGGCCTGTTGGGCACGGCTCATAGCACCAATATTGAACCAGACTGGACTGTTGAAAGCTGCACGTTGAGTAGCTAAAACGTATTTGAGCTCCTCTCGGAAGTCTTCGGCTTCAAGTTCAGTCTCAAAATAGCCTTCTTGCAAACCCTGACGTGTAATAGTGTCGACTACGCGGTCAATCAAATGCTTGAGAGAACTTTCACGATCAGCAGTACCAGGGGTACCGGTGAAGTATTTCTGAGCCACAATGTTGATTGAATTTAGCGACCAACCCTCTGGAAATTCGACATTCTTCTGTTCAAAAACAGGTTTGTCGCTCATAGGGTTCTTGATAATAGAATCTAGCTTCGTCCATTTCAATTGGTCGTAAGCTTTAGTTTTTGGGGACGTGAAAAGCCGTTTCACGCCCAAGCTGGTTGTTTGTGCCATGTTAGTTCTCCTCTTAATTACCTGACCGTACTCCACGGTCAGACACCTCTTGATGTATTTTATTTTGTTGTTTTTGTTAGAGTTTCTATCGCGTGCAATCTATCTCTCTTAGATTGACTCTTTAGAGCTCTCTGCGAGTTCGAACAGTTTCGAAATCGGAGGGAGCTGTCAAAGACTAATCTTTGACTTCGATAGATAGATGTTTACCTTGTCTTACGAATGACAGTTCTCTTTCAAAACTAGCTATATCCTTGAAACGCCTGTAAACACTGGCGAAACGGACATATGCTACTTCGTTGAGACTGGCCAACTGATCCATCACTAGTTCACCAATTTTTGATGAGCTAACCTCTTGGTCACCGCAGGCGTACAGTTCTTGTTCGATATTGTTTATCACATTATCGAGTTGCAGACTGGTAACTGGTGTCTTATCGCAAGCTCTATACAATCCGCTAAGTAACTTAGTTCGGTTGAAAAGCTCACGTGTACCGTCATTTTTGATGACAATCAGCTGTGGTCGTTCAAGACGCTCATAGGTCGTGAAACGATTGCCACAGGCTACACATTCGCGGCGGCGGCGGATAGCTTGACCTTCTGCCACGTCACGCGATTCAATCACTTTGATATCCTCGCTTTGGCATTGGTTGCATTTCATGCTATCTCCTTGCTCCTAATATTACTGATGACTTACCGTTTTTGCCGTATCGCACACAAAAATGTATACAATCTTGAAAGGCTGTTTTGGTAATTATTTGCCACCAGTGGAGCTTATTTAATGATTAATGTGCGGACACTAGTATGTTTGTTTTTCCATATATAGTGCTATTAGAATCTAATATAACCCTAGCTGTAGCGCTTTGCAAATATTTAACGCTGTAATAATTAGTACAGAAGTTTCGGTGAGTCGGCAGGAGTAGCTTGTAGCTAATAGGCGGGCAGTTGGCAATTTAATGATAAATGCCAAATGGTAAATAATTTGTTAAATGACTAATTGGAAATGATAAATAATCCATAACAGATCCTTCTCCGCTGTACAGCGGATCGCTCTGGATGAACCAATGCCCTATCCGTGTCTATTGCCTACTGTTTGTCTTGGTCGTTTTGGTCTTGGTTGTTTTCGTATTGGTTATCTTGCGCTTGTGAATCTTGGTAATTAACTTGGTCGTTAGATTCCGTATGTTTGCGGCGGTTTGCTAGTCGGCGGAGGAATGAAGGCTTCTCTAGATCGTCTTCCACATTATTAGATTCATTGTCTGGCGCTTGTTCAAAACTGCTGGTACTCATTTCTTCGTGTTTATCATTTTCCGTCTTATCATTGTCGTCTTCGTCGTCAATTGACCAGATATTTGGAATACCGGAATCGTCCTTGCTGAAATCACGCTCTGAATCAGTTTCGTCCAAGGTCATATCAATCTCATTCAAGGCTTTCTCGTCTTGTCTTGTGGTGACGACAGGAGTAGTTGGGACTGCGACTGGTTCAGGAGTGGTTACGGCCTTATTAGTGCCAGATAATGCTTGGCGATTAGAGAAATATGATGCATCAAATCCGGTTGCAACTACTGTTATGATGATTTCGCCTTCAAGGTCGGGATTGATAGTTGCACCAAAGATAATGTTGGCATCAGGGTCAGCAGCATTAGTAATTACTTCAGCAGCAGCATTAATCTCAAACATTGATAGGTCGTTGCCACCAATAACATTGAATAGTATTCCTCTTGCACCGTCGATAGATACTTCTAATAGAGGTGATTCGATAGCTTGCTTGGCAGCCACAACCGCGCGGTCTTCACCACTAGCACGGCCGATGCCCATTAGCGCTGAGCCAGCATTGGCCATAACAGTCTTAACGTCAGCAAAGTCTAGGTTGATTAGACCGTGAACAGTTATCAGGTCAGAGATACCCTGTACACCTTGGCGAAGAACATCATCGGCAACTTTGAAAGCCTCTGTCAGAGGAGTATCGCGGTCGATGGTCTGAAGTAGTCGATCGTTTGGAATGATAATAAGTGTGTCAACTGAGCTGCGTAGCTTCTCAATGGCTGCATCAGCATTACGACGTCGCTTTTCGCCTTCAAAAGCGAAAGGCTTGGTCGCAAATCCAACCACTAAAATTCCTTGATCGCGAGCCACTTGAGCCACAATGTGACCGGCTCCGCTACCTGTACCACCACCAGCACCGATAGTAACGAAAACCATATCAGCACCTTTGACTGCTGCTTCAATCTCAGGCTTAGATTCTACGGCTGCTCTCTCGCCTACTTCTGGATTAGCTCCAGCGCCAAGTCCTCGAGTTACGTCTTTGCCAATGTGAATTTTCTTGTTAGCTTTAGAGAAATGTAAGGCTTGTGCGTCAGTGTTAACAGCGATGAATTCAACATTTTCGATGCCTGCATCAACCATTCTGTTGACGGCAGCACCACCTGCGCCTCCAACTCCAATAACTCTTATTTGAGCGAAAGTCTCGATAGCTGGCTGAACAACTTCTGGCATATTATATCCTCTGCTTAGTCCCTAATTTGATAAATTTAAGTATACTCTAGCATCTGATGAAGTTCAACAAATTTGTGCGACTTTATTTTGAATGATGACAGCAAGTTAAAGAATTGACTATAAATTTGTGCGCCTAATATATTTATTTATACGCACGAACCTTGTGTCTGTTCAGCCGTCTGTCATCCCGAAATAATTGAGGAATCTGTTTGTGATTTATAAACTGACAGATCCATCTCCGCTGTACAGCGGATTGCTCTGGATGACAAAGGGATTATTTATCATTTTCCAATTACCATTTATCAAATTATTTCCCATTTACTAATTACTAATTCCTAGTTTCTACTTTATAACTTTCAACTTTATACTTTCAACTGTCTGATCGCTAGCTTATTAGAATCCGAAACGATTGAAAAGACCGCCGACAAAGTTCTTCGCAGCTGCCCCTTTGCCGTGTACTGGTGGCAAATCAGGCAGAAGTAGCATGTCGAGAAGCATAAGACCGACAACTGTTACGAAGCCAGCGTCTTCGACTGTGTCGACGAGACCGCCAACATTATGAAGTTTGCCGATGCGAGCTGGCAACTGAAGTTTATTTTTGGCGAATTCATCGATTCCAGGCAATTTTGAAGTGCCACCAGTGATAACTATCCCGCCAGGTAACTTACGCGAACGCTTAATCTTCTGTAATTCTTTGTCGACAAATTCTAATAGTTCTTCTGTACGGGCTTCGACAATCATCGAAATGTCCTCAAAATCAAAGTTATGTGTCTTGTCGCCGACTTTTACTGACGCATTGACCTTCTTGGCTCCTGGACGAATGTCGGCGTGCTGAAGTTTGACCATTTCAGCAATGTCAAGATCTGTTCTTAAACCAATTGCTAGGTCGTTGGTGATGTGCTGACCACCGATAGGTATAACAGATACATATTGGACTTCTCCATCTTCGAAAACGATGAGATTGGTCGTACCGGCACCGATATCGATGAGCGCTGTGCCAGATTCGCGTTGTTGGCGAGTTAGTACTGCTTCTGCTGCCGCAAGCCCAGAAACTGTATGATGAGATACCGCTACCTCTGATTTTGAGAGAGCCATGTCTAAGTTACGAAGATTGGGTGATGAAGCTGTGACAATATGCGCGTCAACTTCTAGGCGAACACCGTGCATTCCAACTGGGTCTTTGATGTTGCGTTGTCCGTCAAGACTGTAATTCTTGGCGAAGAACTGCACAATCTCCCTGTTAGGCGGTAATGAAACAATAGTTGCAGCTTCCTCAACCCGTAGACGATCTTCTGTTGTAATCTCTCGGTTGGCAGCTGAGATGGCAATTACACCTTCTGAATCGATACCACTAACATGCGAGCCGTTTACATTAACTGTTGCCTGCTTAATAGACTTGCCGGATATACGCTCTGCCTCTGTAACGGCTTTGACGATGGCCTCGGATACCTCGTCAACATGTACGACTGCGCCACGACGCATGCCTTGGTTCATGGCTTGCCCGTGACCGATTATAGATGGCGTACTACTACCGTTAGGATCAAACATTCCGACTACACAACGCACCATACTGGTACCAATATCAAGGCCGATGAAATATTCGTTAGAGGAACTATTCATATTGACAGTAGTATAGCGCTATTGCTTGGTCAATCGCAAGCTGGGGTTTGACTGCGTACTTATAGAAGTTAAATCTTCGTGAGGATTTCGGCACCGTTTTCGGTAATTAATATGGTGTGCTCAAAATGCGCTGACATAGACTTGTCGGCCGTCACAATAGTCCAACCATCAGGTGCAATGTCAATACGATCAGTGCCCAGAGTGACCATTGGTTCAATCGCTATCGTCATACCCTTACTGAGCCATGGACCAGTGTTAGAACGGCCATAATTCGGAATGTTTGGGTCTTCGTGCAGATGATGTCCAACACCGTGACCGACGAGATCACGTACGATACCGTAGCGTTTCTTCTTGAGAAAGCCTTCGATAGCCGCTCCGATGTCTCCAGTGCGTACTTGATCATGCACGGCTGCAATTCCAAGCCTCAAAGCCTCTTCTGTATCTGCGACTAATTGGATATGTCCACGCTGCTTGGGACGACCGGCAATAACAGTAATCGCCGCATCTGTAATCATGCCTTTATATGTAACACCGAAATCCAGTCCGACGATATCGCCGTCTTGAATGACTTTGAGTTTGTTGGGGATACCGTGCACAACTTCACTATTTACAGATATACAAATCACGTCTGGAAAGCCTTGATAGCCAAGGAAACTCGCTTGACCATCACCCATTTTCTTGAGTTCTACGGCTGCAATATCAGCTAAATCTTTGGTTGTCATGCCAGGTTTTAGAATATTCTTGAGATGATTTAGTACAGTTGCTAGCATGCGCCCGCTCTCACGCATTACGGCTATCTCGGCATCGGTTTTAATCTTAGTCTGCATATTATCCTAAATATAACGACTTATTCAATGTGAAGCAAAGCGGCAATGTCGTCATAAACCATCATCGGCGCTTGATCGGCATTAATTTCATAGACATTAGCGCCAGCTTGCTTGAAGTAATCTATGATCGGTAGTGTGACTTCGACATACTCGGCGAAGCGATTGGCGATGGCGGCTTCGGTGTCGTCTTGTCGTCCGCGAGCAAGTAAACGCTGCTTCACAACATCGTTTGATGCCGCTAGATTAAACACGGCGGTCAATTTGATACGACCAGTGTTAACTTGTTCCATCAACCACTCGGCCTGTACTTTGGTGCGCGGAAAACCGTCAATCACAAACTCATCTGATAATTCTATGAGATTAAATGTCCTATCTACCATTTCTATTACTTCTGTATCGCTAAGAAGCTTGCCTTCAAGCATTTGCTGACGGCGTTCACCAGTGACGAGTACTCGGAATAATTCACCAGTTGAAATCCAAGCATAGCCATGCTCATCGGCAAATAGCCGACCCTGCATACTTTTGCCGGCTCCTGCTACCCCCATCAGTACGATCATTAGACTCCTAGTTTCTGTTTTACGATACGAGCTACTACTGATCCGTCGGCTGAGGCGCCGGTCATGGACTTGACCTGACCCATAACCTGACCCATAGCTTGCATTCCAGCAGCACCAGTTGATGTAATAACTTCATCAACAATCTTCTCAATATCAGACTCAGACAACTGTGCAGGTAGATAACTCTCGATTATTACTTTCTCGGCAAGTTCGTGGTCGGCGCGGGCTTGATCGCCTCCTTGAACATACATATCGGCGCTTTCTTGGCGCTTTTTGGCTTCTTTGGATAAGATTGGCAGCACTTCGTCGTCACTTAAACCAGTTTCACGCTTATTGGTGGCGACTTTAACGTTCAAGATTGCACTTTTGAGAGTGCGAAGAGTCATCAGACGTGCACTATCACCCCCTAGCAGGGCGGTTTTGATATCCTGCTCGAGTCGTGTTTCTAACATTTCTGTTATTTAAGTCCGAGCTTAAGTCTATTGAGCTTGATTTCTTTGCGGGCTTGGCGAATAATCGCTTTCTTGCGACGCTCAGTCTTGCTGATAGGCTTCTCGAAGAATTGGTTGCCTTTGACAATCATAAGGCTACCAGATTGCTGTACTTTGCGGTTGAAGCGGCGTAGCAGGTTTTCGGCAGACTCTTTGCTGTCCTTGCGGGTTACTTGTATCATTACGATTATTTTACCTGACAGGGGTAAGAAAAGCAAGCCTAGAGAGCATAATTATCAATTCTCATTTGTCATTTAACAAATTATTACCAATTAGAGATTAGGAAATAGGAAATAGGAAGTAGAAACTAGGAATTAGGAAGTAGGAATTAGGAAGTAGGAATTAGGAAGTAGAAAGTGGAAGGTTATAAAGTTGAAAGTAGCAATTAGTAAATGCCTAATGGGAAATAATTTGCTAAATGGTAATTGGAAAATGATAAATAATCCCTTTGTCATTCAGAGCATAGCGAAGGATCTGTTAGCTAAAATTAGCCTGTGACGCGCTTTTGCTGAGTGGTACGTTGTGATTTAAGTACGATACTTTGAAGTTCGCGAAAGATAGGAAAGGCTTTATTGGTCGAATAGACTTTGGTGTTGCCCTGGCGCTCACTAAGCAGGAATCCAACTTTTTCTAGACGCTTTAGTTCGCGTTGGATATTGCCTGCATCTTCTTTGATAAGCTTGGCAAGACCTCGAACGTGAGTTTTGAAATCAGGATATTTAGCATAGATAACTATGATCTTGCGTCGAACTCGTGAAGTGATAAATACGTCTAGCATGGCTCCCCTATTGTTTAACAGACAACGTTATATTTTAGTATAACCACCACGTTCGTGTTTGGCAAGAAAATTCCAATTGTTGTCATGACCATAGGCTATAGGAACAGTTTTAAACCTATACCTTTCAACTTTATGAACTTTATAACTTTCAGCTTTATAACTTTCAACTTCCTACTTTCTCACCATTCTCTAGTTACTATTTGCCCCGTCCTATAAACTGTATGTACGATGTTTTTCTATTTTGTTTGGGTTAGGAGTAATCGCTACCACGGCCATGAGCCGCTAACCTATTCAAGCCAAGCCAAAATCGAGACCGGCTCAGTGGTTCAAGTCGAAATGCAGAAAGAACTAGTGATGGGGTTTGTGAGTGGGCCGACCAGCCAGCCAAAATTCAAGACTAAGGAAATTGCCCGAGTCTATGATTTGCCAGTTCTACCCTTGTCTTTAATTAAGCTGGTTCAATGGTTGCAGCAATACTACCCTGCACCGCTTGGGATTTTGACCCAACAACTTCTACCAGCCTTGCTCCCCGAAAAACAGCTGGAAATTGCATCAGAAATTTTGGATGAACCTGATAGAAGAGCACTGCCGCCGCTGACCAAACATCAGACATCAGCCCTTGATTATATGCAACCTTTTGATAGTTACTTGCTCCATGGCATCACTGGTAGTGGCAAAACTCGCCTGTATATCGAGATGACGGCTGAGGCTATAGCCAAAGGCAATTCGGCAATCATACTTACGCCCGAGATTAGCTTAACCACACAGCTAGCCAATAATTTTCGCGATGTTTTTGGAAATAGAGTGATTGTGATGCACTCTCAGCAAGCTCCCAGTGAACGCCAACAGGCCTGGATCAAAGCCCTGCGTGCCAAACAGCCTGTGGTCGTCATCGGGCCACGTTCTGCCCTGTTTAGCCCTGTCCCAAAGCTTGGATTAATCATTCTAGATGAAGCTCACGAAGGAGCTTACAAGCAAGAACAAGCACCACAGTATCAAGCTGGGCGAGTGGCAGCATATTTATCAAGATTGACTCGTTCAAGATTGGTGCTAGGTTCTGCAACTCCTTCGGTTAGCGATTATTACATTGCCGAGGCAAAGCAAAAGCCAATTGTAAGTCTTCTAGAACTGGCTAAGCCAAACGACCAGCCAGCTAGCGAAATCACGCTAGTCGATAAGAAGAATCACGCCCTATTCAACCGTTCGTCGCTGTTAAGCCAGCCGCTAATTGATGCTATCGATAGAGCTCTGGCTAATGGCGAACAAAGCCTACTGTATCTTAACCGCCGAGGCACAGCCCGATTGGTGATGTGCGAGAATTGTGGATGGCAGGCGAACTGTCCACACTGTGATTTGCCACTAACATACCACGGCGACAGCCACTCGCTCCGTTGCCATAGCTGCGACCACAAACAATCTTCACCAACTGCCTGTCCAGACTGTAAAAAGCCAAGTGTAATGTTCAAAACTGCCGGCACCAAAGCCGTAGTCGACGAAGTCACTCGCTTGTTCCCAAGCGCCAGAGTTGCCCGCTTCGACACCGACAACGCTAAAGCTGATCGCTTTGAGCAACACTACGAAAATGCCCGTGACGGCAAGATAGACATTCTAGTCGGCACTCAGCTTCTGGCCAAAGGCTTAGACCTACCCAAGCTCAGCACTCTAGGTGTAATACTTGCCGATACTAGCCTGTATTTGCCAGATTTCTCAGCCCAAGAGAAGACTTATCAGTTAATTTCACAGGTGTTAGGACGCATTGGACGTGGTCATGTGGCCGGACGTGCAATCATACAGACTTACCATCCTGATCATCCGATACTCGCGGCAGTTTTGAAAAGTGATTACCAAACTTTTTACAAAACTGAGTTAGAATCCAGGCAGAAATTCCTCTTTCCACCATTTTGTTATTTACTCAAGATTGCCGTTAGGCGTGCGACCAGCAAAAGCGCCGAATCAGCTGCCGAGAAATTGAAAACTTTGATTGAGCATGGTGGTTTCAAGGTTCGTGTCGAGGGTCCTGCACCCTGCTATTATGAACATTTTCAAGGCAAGTCTCAGTGGCAATTAGTCATCAAGGCCGTGGAGCGCTCAGAATTACTTAGAGTAATTGACCAACTCCCAGTTAACTGCGCTTACGACCTAGATCCTATGGATTTGCTGTAGCCATTGATAACAGAACCAGAGAGTGCGGGAAGGAGTTATAAAGTAGAAAGATAGGAATTAGGAAGTAGCAAGTTATAAAGTGGAAAGTTCATAAAGTATAAAGATAGGAACTAGGAAGTAGGAATTAGCAATTAGGAAATAGTAATTAATTTGTTAAATGTGAACTGTGAATTGCTAAATAATCCTTGAACAGATGCTACCGCTCTGATGACACCTATCTAATCACCCTACTAACTGAAGTTCTGCTTCTCTACTACACTGCTGAAGGATGATGGATAGTTGGGTTATGGTCGGTGTGCTCTACTGTCTATTCTGTATATAACAGCTAGTAGTAGGGCTACAATGCTGAAGGCTATGATCTTCTGGAGTAAGGAGTAGCCTGGTTTAGCCTGTGGTATAGAGTCAGTAGGACTAGCTATATTGCTTACTACCACAGCTTCTGCACTGGTTAGAGCCTTAACAGTTATGCTAGCTATAGCTGAACTAGACTCTGTTGCTGGTGTGATGGAGTTAAGAGTAAGTTGTATGTCTACATTACCGTCTAGGTCAACGTCTACAGCTTTAGTCTGTCTTAGGGCTAGGCTTATAGTCTGTGGTGTAGAAGCAACAGTGACTGTGACTATATTCTTGTCTGTGTCTATGTTACTTACAGTAATAGTGTGTGATTCAGCCTTATTAGAGCATCTTGAGTCAGATACTTGGTCATTAGTAGGATTGATGAGACAGAACAGCTGCTTGTCTCCAACAACTAGGTTGTTGATAGTTATGCCTATGCTTGTGTAGAGAGTACTGTCTGTGTCTAGGATGCTTGGTACTACTGCTAGAGATTTAATGGTCTTCTTTACTGTAGTAGCTGGTGGAGTTGATGAGGGTGGAGTACTAGGAGTACTAGTTACTTGTAGGCTGTAGCTCTTAGTGTCTGTATAGACACCAATGTCACCGTTATTGTCAGTTATCTTGACTGAGAAGTTGTATGTGCCTGTGGTAGTTGGTGTGCCAGACAGTATGCCAGTAATAGAGTTTAGGCTCATACCAAGTGGTAGAACTCCAGAAGCTAGTGAGTAGCTAAGTGTTCCCTGTGAGCCAGCAGTAGCAATAGGCTGAGAGTAAGCAGAACCTACAGTAGCCGAGGACACGGAAGCGGTAGTGATACGAACAAAGTTGAAGATGAGGATGCGATGGTTACCTTGATCGACAGTAAATAATCGCTTATTGACTAGGTCATACACTAGATCACCGTATGGTTGGCACATACCACTAGATGTTGCACCAACAGGCTTACACGTATTACTCACAAAGTCGGGTTGACCTAAGACGTAGCTGGCGGTCATGCCGTTGGTTATACCTGAGCTAAGGTCATAGACTAGGACGCGGTTGTTGTTATAGTCGGCTACTAATAGGCGGTGGCTGGTGGATTCATATGTCAAGCCGGATACACCACATATACCAGTTTGGGTGGTGGGAGAGACACAGGTGTTAGTCACAAAGTCAGGTTGGCCGAGGACATAGCTAGCCGCCATACCGTTAGTTATGCCGGAGGTCAGGTCATAGACTAGGACACGGCTGTTGTTTTGATCGGCTACGAATAGGCGGTTACCAGCATAGTCATACGACAAATTGCTTGGGGTACACATCCCAGTTTGGGTGGTGGAGCAAATATCAATTACAAAGTCGGGTTGACCTAAGACGTAGCTAGCGGCCATACCGTTAGTTATGCCGGATGTTAGGTCATAGACTAGGACACGGCCGTTGTAATTGTCAGCCACAAGTAGGCGGTTGTGGGCGGAGTCATAGGTTAGACCGGACGCATAGCACATGCCGGCTTGGGTTGATGGAAATCTAACACAGGTACTACTTACAAAGTCGGGTTGACCTAAGACGTAGCTAGCGGCCATACCGTTAGTTATGCCGGATGTTAGGTCATAGACTAGGACACGGCTGTTGAAATACTCTGATACAAATAGGCGGTTGTGGGCGGAGTCATAGGTTAAGCCATATGGGTCACCCATTCCAGTTTGCGTGATATTACCTACAATCGTAACAAAGTCAGGTTGACCTAGAACATAGCTAGCGGCCATGCCGTTGGTTATACCTGATGTTAGGTCATAGACTAGAACACGGCCATTGCTAGTGTCGGCTACAAACAGGCGGTTGTGGGTAGAGTCGTAAGTTTGACCAGTTGGAGAGCACAGTCCTCTAGCAGTTAAGCCAATACTATTACAGGCAGTAGATGCAAACCCTGGTT
>JAYVRB010000023.1:0-2182 GCA_043776675.1 bacterium | reverse complement strand
AACGTAAACGCGTTCTTTGGTGTAATGACTATGATAATTGCTATACCAACGTCTGTGTTATTTTTTACCTGGATTGGAACAATGTACAAAGGTCGGATTCGGTTAACCACACCGATGTTATGGTTCCTGGGCTTTGTTGGGTTGTTTGCAATAGGCGGGTTAGCAGGCGTAATGTTAGCTAGTCCGCCAGTTGATTTTCAGTTACACAATAGTCTATTTTTAGTAGCCCATTTTCATACTATGGTAGTTGGCGGTGTACTGTTTGGTATCTTTGCAGGTATAACGTATTGGTTCCCGAAATTTGCGGGCTTTAGACTAAATGAGCGTATCGGTAAATATGCATTTTGGTGCTGGGTTGTTGGCTTTTTGATGGCGTTTACGCCACTGTATGTATTAGGCCTCATGGGTGCTACCAGAAGGCTAGATCATTATGAGTCATCAACGGGTTACCAACCATTCTTCATAATGGCCTTCATTGGCGGGGTTGTTATAATGGCTGGCGTTGCCTTCCAAATCATCCAAATCATAGCTAGTGTCATGCAAAAAAGACGGCTCACCGACACAACAGGCGATCCGTGGGACGGTCGAACGCTCGAATGGTCAACGGCTTCAACACCTCCTTCATATAACTTCACTGTTATACCTAAAGTTACTGGTCGTGACGCATTCCTGAGCTTAAAAGAGCAGGGTATACAAAAGCCAACCTATGAAGATATCCATATGCCAAAAAACACCGCGTATGGCATATATATATCTGGTTTTGCTTTTTTGGTTGGATTTGGCTTTGTTTGGCACATAGTTTGGCTCGTGCTTTTTAGTATTATCGGCATTATCGCCTCTATGATAATACGAACTTTCGATGAGCACACTGAGTACACCATCTCCGCTTCTGAGGTTGAGACCCTAGAAAAAGAGCACATCAAAAAACATGCAGCGTCCCGAGAAGGTCAAGATCAAGGTAGCGACCAAGACATGGGCATAATTGAATTTGTAAAAATAGTACTGAGCTGGGGAAAAAATATCGTTAAGGGTAAAAAATGGCGAACATGGTAACGCACGAACTTAGCCACGAAGAAGCTGCCAAAGATAGAGTAGAGTTTGGCTTCTGGGTCTACCTTATGACTGATCTTCTAATGTTTGCAGTACTTTTTTCTGTCTACGCTGTCTTACACGACAACACACTAGGAGGGCCAACAGGTAGAGAACTGTTTAGTTTGCCCTTAGTATTAGCCGAGACGCTAATTCTGCTTACAAGCAGCTTTACGTGTGGCGTCGGAATGATTGCCGCAAGGGCAGGTAATAAAAAGCAAGTTTTTAACTGGTTTAGCACAACCTTCATTCTGGGCCTTTCATTTCTTGGGTTAGAGCTAAGAGAATTCGGCCAGCTTATTCATGAAGGGCACACAATCAGCTCCAACGCGTTCTTTTCTTCGTTTTTTGTACTCGTTGGAACGCACGGTTTACACATCCTTTCTGGATTATTGTGGATGGGTATAACTTTAATATTTATAAAAAAGAGGGGTCTAAATGATCATTTAGTCGGCAAGTTAACTCTGCTTAGTTTGTTTTGGCACTTCTTAGATATTGTGTGGATTTTTATCTTTACATTTGTTTACTTGAGGGCGTTTGTATGAATGAGCATGATATGCACGAAAAAAGTACTTCAAAAGGGATGCATGGTACTATGAAATCATACATCACCGGATTCATACTTTCACTTTTCCTCACCATCAATGCCTACTTTTTAGTGGTTACCAAATCTGTGTCAGGAACCACGTTGGCCGCAACCATACTAGTGTTTGCAGTCCTCCAAATGGCAGTCCAAGTTTTCTTCTTCCTACATTTAGGCCGCGGACCCAAGCCACTATATAACGTGGTATTTTTTGGAGGTACGGCTAGTTTGATTCTCGTTGTAATAGTAGGGTCCATATTTATTATGAATAATTTGCAGTACAACATGTCACCTTCAGAAGTTACAAAAAAGCTCTCACAAGAAGAGTCAATATATCAAGTTGGTGGCGAGAAAACAGGTGCCTGTGAAGCCATCAAAACTAATCATAAGATTACAATCAAAAATAAAGTAGTTAGCCCATCACATACTTTATCGAAACTATGCGACACGCTAACGTTTATAAATGAAGATGGATCGACGCACACTGTCGTATTTGGCGTATATCCTCAA
>JAYVRB010000022.1:0-2217 GCA_043776675.1 bacterium | reverse complement strand
GAAAACGCCGCCAATGAGAAGAACCCAGTCCCTGGCATAGCTTAGATGCACAATGAATCCTTCCGCACATAAGTGCTTTCTCCAAGCACTAATGGTATACTGTCCTATTTTAACCGTAAAAGTAAGGCATTACTAAATTAAAGTGTCAATATGGTGTACTTATGCAGCCTAACCGTTTATAGTCATAACAGTATCCAAAGAGCGCCAAATAGTGATATGATTCCGCTCCTTCACATTGATGTTTTGGGTGCATAGGTATGAACAGGAGCGACGACTAGTATATGAGTTTATGGGAATCCGCCAACGGAAGACTGGGTCCAGCAGTCGAATGGTACGCTGCTAAAGGTTGGTCTATTTTTCCATGTCACGGTATTACTAACGGTAAGTGCACGTGCGGTCAAGTCCACAAAGAGCCGAAAGATGTTGGCAAGCACCCAGCAAGTCCTAATGGTCAAAAAGATGCTACTACAAACACAGCTATAATTTCTAATTGGTGGACAGCAAATAAAGACTACAACATTGGCGTCATGTGCAAAACCAGTGGATTTTTTGTTATAGATATTGACCCGCGAAACGGTGGACCAGAATCATTTGAGCGCTTTGAAGCGTCTCTAAAAACTGCTCTTCCAAAGACTGTAGAAGCAATAACTGGAGAGTATTCTGTAGCTGGTTCGCAGAGTTCTCGTGGGCGTCACCTATTTTTCAAGTGCGATGTTGATGAAAGTTTTCTAGGTAATTTAGATAAAGCTGGCTATAAAGGCATAGACATTAAGCACAATGGCTATGTTGTCATTCCACCGTCTAGACACTTCTCGGGAATGTGCTACGACTGGCTACCAGGCCAAGAGCCATGGTCAATAGAAATGGCAGATGCTCCACAAGAGCTTCTTTCTTTTATTAGAAAGAAGGGCAAGCGAGCTCTTACAAGTTTAGGTGAAGGCGACTGGGGATTTTTAGATGATTTTGATTTCTCTGGCGAGAAAATAGATGTTGATAGACTGCTAGCTGAAGGAATAGAAGAAGGTTCTCGTGCTGTAGACATTTATTCTATGGCGTGCGCATTAGCTAATAAGTTCCCGGTGAACACTGAGGCTGGTAAGCTCGCTGTGGAAACAATGATGATTAGATTTAACGCAGAAAAAGTTCGTCCACCTCTCGAACTAGAAGGCTCTGGCGGTCTGCTTATGCACGTTAGACGCGCTATTGATTTTGTGATTGCTAATCCAAAGACAGAAAAATGGGCCGGTCTTAGCGATTGGGTATCATCTAAATCTACGAAACCTAGTGAAATTAGTCGCACTCCTACGTATACTTCTAGTATAGAAAGTGCAGTGCAAGACGGAGACTCTATATCAGCCGCATCTAGTTTATCAAATATGGATGTTCCAAAAGACGTTGATGCTGTTCGCGCTGAAGATGGCGGAGAGCCTGGAATGCGCACTCTGACAGATACAGGTAACGGGCGCCGTCTTGTTGATGCATTTGGTTCGGCTATTAGGTACACTCCAGGTCTTGGTTGGTTTCATTGGACAGGCGGATATTGGAAGCCTGATGTTGAAAATCTTGAAATGCAAGAACTAGCAAAAAAGATCGCGCCGCTTATCGCAAGTGAAGTTGTTAACTATGATGACAATACAAAACAATCTGAAGTTATTAAGTGGGCGTCTTACGCAAAGTCAAATTCTCGAATATCTAACTCTGTAGAGAGTGCTACCTCAGACCCTCGTGTTATTGTAGATGTAAATAACTGGGATTCACAAGAAACACTTCTTGGAGTTGCAAATGGTGTTATTGACTTACGCACTGGTGAGCTTCTAAAAGGCAGACCAGATTTATACATCACTCGTCGAGCTCCAGTTGCGTACACTCAGGGATTGACGAATGTGAAGTGGCAACAATTTTTAGATTTTGCAACAGGTGGAGATAAAGAATTACAAGATTGGTTACAAAAAGCTGCAGGCTATTCACTAACTGGATTGCGCACACACGATGTTATGTTTCTCGTCTATGGTCCACCAGGGTCTGGTAAAAACACTCTCGTCGAAGCTATTGTAAAGTGCATGGGAACGTCACAGTACGCTTGGCCACTTGATTCTTCTATTCTTGCACAAGGCGATGGACAGGCTCACGCGTCGGACTTATACCACTGGGCAGAGCTTCGTGGTAGACGCATGATTTGGGTAGACGAATTGCCAGAGTCTGAGCGATTGAAAGAAA
>JAYVRB010000021.1:0-8670 GCA_043776675.1 bacterium | reverse complement strand
TAGTGACCAAGCTTGATACAGTGTCCAGTTCAAAAGCCGCCGCCGCTCTCAAACAGCTTAATGCCGGAGCAGATTTTGCAACCGTAGCAGCTCAGGCGTCTGACGATGCAGCCACAAAGTCTAACGGTGGCCAGTATCCATCAGTAATTTCTGTCAATGATCCTAATTTATCGCCTGTTATAACTTCAGAATTATTTAAACTTAAAGCTGGAAAATATTCATCAGTTATTCCAGCAGGCTACACCCTTGAGATTTTGAAGTCTATCACAAACGACAAGACAACTGTTACAGGAGCACATATCCAGTTCAATCTTCAGTCAATCAACGCTTACGTCGGGCCTTACAGCCAGAAATATCCGTCAAGCCAGTACATCAAGTTCTAGTCCTTATTAAAGGCTTCGAGTTCCTCAGCTAGAGTAGCAGATATTTCTATAGCTGAGACGGTAATTTTTCTTATATCGTGAATGGTTTCTTCTTTTAAGTATCTCCACATTGGTTTTCCACTACTGTCAGAAACCAGACCCCCCAAGTCACGATTTTCTTGTAATTCTGATTCGTTCAATTGATTAACATTTGGTTGGATAGAGTAAGGGAATGGAACTGACTTCTCGGCGCCGTCATAAAATTCAATAACTTGTCTGACTAGGAAATTATAATTTTTTCTAAATGTAGGGCCTTGTTCATAGCTTTCCGCGAAGTTACCATTATCTCCAATACATGCCCCGATCATTTTATAAGTCATCTCGATATCTTTGTTCTCGTCATCTTTAGTATGAAGAGTCCAGTATTCATCGTCGATATGCTCATCATTCATAAGAGCTCTTTTATAAAATGTAAGATTGCCACTAAGAGTAGTAAGTTCGATAATCGAATCTGAAGGAATATCTGCGAGATTAACTCGACTGGCTTCATTGAATTGTTCAAATTTGAAGGCAAGCTCTGGGGTCAAACTATTAGTAAAAGGATTAGAAGAGTCGACATCACTGATTAATTGAGGATCAAAGTCACTACTAGGATGTTCATCAGGAGAACTGTTCATAAACGTATTGTACAACTAAGCGAAAAATGCAGCTACGAGTTTGATGACCAATGAGGCACCCTCTAGAATTACTAACCTACTTTTCTAAATAATTAAAATTTGCAATGCAGTTCAAAGCCCTTTAAATAGATCTGCTATATCAACCTTTAGACTAGCGGCAATCTTGTTTAGTGTGCCAAGCCTTGCCCAACGTTTGCCTGTTTCAATGTAAGCGATAGCTACGACACTCATACTTATTCGCTCTGCAAGCTGCTGTTGAGTAAAGCCGCGGCTTCTACGGACTTCGGCAACTTGTTTACCAAAGGCTTTCATTAACTTTTGCTCTTGTGTATTGCTCATACACTAAGCGTAGAAATTATAAACAGATAGTTACATAAACTAACTGTTTATTTTTATGACTTAATGTTATATATTCATAGGGACAACTTAAACAAGGAGTTTATGCAATGAAATGGTTTAAAAAGCACAAGATATTAACTGTATTCAGCGTAATTATTTTACTTTTTATTATTATTAGTAGTTCATCTGGCGGTGGTAATAAGTCGAACAGCAACTCAAATAGCTCATCAAAATCATCAGCTAGCAAGGTTCCTCTAGTAGCTAAAATCGGTGAGGCTGCAAATGACGGTAAGTTTGAGTTTATAGTCACCAGTGTTGATTGTGGCAAAGTATCTGTCGGTTCAAGTGAATTTCTAACCAAAACGGCTCAAGGGCAATATTGTTTGCTTAACGTTTCGGTAAAGAACATTGGCGACCAGGCTCAAAGCCTAGTCTCAAGTAATCAATACCTGCTAAACGCTAGTGAGCAAAAGTATTCTGCCGATAGTATAGCCACAATTTACAACGCACCAAATGGTACAAGCTGGTATAACGACATAAATCCAGGTAACAGTGTGACAGGGGCTATTGTCTTTGATATACCAAAAGACCAAACTCCAGTAACGGCTGAATTGCATGATAGCGCTTTTTCTGGAGGAGTAAAAGTTAACCTGCAATAGCATTAACTTTTGATTCGCGGGCTCGACCGGACATCGCGCTCATAACTTTGTTATTCGCACTCCGTTTTCGCTGCTCGGTAAAATCATGTTTACACAATTTTACCTCCGCGGCTCATCTGCTGAACCGCAAGTTTGCTGTTCATGCCCAGTCGAAAGCCTAAACATATAAAAAGAGCCACCAAAAGGTGACTCATTTTATATGGCGGGCTCGACCGGACTTGAACCGGCGATCTCCTCCGTGACAGGGAGGCGTGATAACCACTTCACTACGAGCCCTCGTCGGCATGAACTCGTATGCTCAGGCCAACGAGCACAAAACAAGTTTGTTACTCCCCGGCGTTCGAGCATACTGCTCTGCCTCCTCTAAATCTAACAAACAGCCGTGGCTTGGTTTGTTAGATTGTTAAAGTACGATATGTCACGTTGCGAAATACAGGGGTAATCATATCAATTTTGGTCTATAAATGCAAACTTTGATCCTTCATATTACGTTATCTATAGCTTGTTGTTATCCTTAGTTGTAGTTTCTGTTGTCCAAAAATAGCAAACAGATTCTTCATCCGCTTCTCGGCTGATTCTGAATGACTAGGAAATGTTTTGCATGACAGGCCGTTCAGAACCTTTTGTCTAATATCTAGTTCCTATTTCCTAGTCCCTGTTTCCTATCTTTATACTTTATAACTTTCTACCTTCAACTTTACGAACTTGCTACCCTATAACTTCTATCTAACAGCCTTTCGTGAACCCCATTATTATAATTAAATGGTACAATATTAATCACTCATATGACATTTTCTAAGAAGTATTTTCACGACCATTTAGTGCTTTTACTACTAAGTATTAATATATTTTTGGTTATTGCTAGTACAATTTTTATTCTAATTCGTATCAGCACTTCTCATGGAAGCAGTTTTATAGTTCAATATCGCCCAACAGTAGGCATAAATATCTTTACTACCGGCAATATCGTAGGATTGATAAGTTTCATCGCTTTTGGTTGGTTGGTCTCAATAGCTAACTTTGTTTTAAGTCTAAGATTCTACCCAATACATCGACAGGTTGCAATTGCGGTACTTAGCTTGGGCATATTGCTACTAGTCCTTTCAGTCATAATCTCAAACTCATTACTCTACTTCCGCTAAGATGACCGACATAGAAATCCCGTACGAGAAGGACCGGAGTAAACGCTACCGGTTTTTTGAGATTTTACCGGGCAGTTTGAGCTGGCTACTACTTTCCTTGCCACTTATTTTAAGTTTCATTAGCATTAATGTTAGAGGAATCAGCATCTCGCTTGCTGTTCCATTCATACTCGCTTTTCTGTTAATTTATTTCACCAGGTCAACAGCTGTAAATATCAGAGCTTTGTTTGGGTATCGAACAATGAAGCAACACATGGCACTTAATTGGCCAGTACTGGTAGAAGATATAGAGGCCAAAGAGGCTACGATGACTAAGACCAATCGTCCAGAATGGCATCTGAAGAATTTACGACTTCTTCACCTTAGAGAGGTCCAGAATACCCCTAGTGAATTAGTCCACGCCGTGATTGTCGCTACAGTAAATGAGTCTAGAGAAGTTCTTGAACCAACTCTCCAGTCAATAATCAACGCCGATTATGACACTAGCAAAATGATTTTGGTAATTGCTTACGAAGGCCGAGCTGGTTCTGCTACTGAGGAGCGCGTCAAGGAGTTAATCGACTTATACAAATCTAACTTTTCCCATGCTTTTGCGGTGAAACACCCCGCCAATATCCCTGGGGAAGTCATCGGCAAGGGCGGAAATGTCACATATGCTGGACGCAAACTTCAAAAATATCTCGAAGAAGCTAGTATAGACCCAGCCAAAGTTATTGTGACTACTCTAGATGCAGATAATCGTCCTGACCGGCGTTACTTCGCTGCATTGACTTATGCTTTTTGTGTGGTGCCAAATCCATTAAGGGCTTCATTCCAGCCATTACCTATGTTCACAAACAATATCTGGGATGCACCAGCACCGATGCGTGTTATTGCTACAGGCAATAACTTCTTCTACATTGTATTAACTCAACGTCCGCACTTAGAACGCAACTTTTCGGCTCATGCACAAAGCATGCAGGCTCTGATAGAAATGGATTTCTGGAGTGTGCGTACCATTGTAGAGGACGGCCACCACTTCTGGCGGAGCTATTTCAAGTTTGAAGGCAAATATCGAGTTTACCCCTTGAGCATCCCGATTTATCAAGACGCTGTTCTAGCTGATGGCTATCTCAAAACCCTCAAAGCTCAGTTTATTCAGCTCAGGCGTTGGACTTATGGCGCATCTGACATCGCATATATTGCTAACCAAGGCTTCTTCAGGGCGAGCAAGGCCCCCAAGCTAGATGTATTAGCCAAACTATTGCGTACACTAGAAGGACATGTGTCATGGGCTGTGGCCGCACCGATTATAACTTTTGCCGCGTTCGTTCCGACAATTGTGAATTCTCAAAGCCTTGCTGCTAGCCAGTTGCCTCTTATAGTTAGTAATATTCAGAGGATCGGACTTATTGGCTTATGTGCATCACTATATGTAAGCATGCGCACATTGCCGCCTCGGCCAAGTCGTTATCGCCGTCACCGATCACTTTTCATGTGGTTGCAATGGCTATATCTGCCGATCACAACTATCTGTTATGGTTCAACCGCTGCCTTCTATTCACAAACACGTCTAATGCTGGGTAAATATATCAGCAAGTTTGACGTAACCGAGAAAGCCTCGGTCAGCGACAAAGGTATCAGAACAACTTCTCAAGCCGATCCCAAGAACTAGGAAGTAGGAACTAGGAAGTAGAAGGTTGAAAGTTATAAAGTAGAAAGTAAGATCTAGTAAGACGCCGAACGGGTCGTCCAGAGTGCCTTCTTGTCATCCAGAGCGAAGCGAAGGATCTGCTAGTCCTCATATCTCAAACAGATGCTTCACTTCGTTCTGCATGACAGTGGGTCATCCAGAGAGATAGAGAAGGAATTGCAGGGGAACTATTTATCATTTCCCAGTTATCATTTACTGATTGCTAGTTTCTAGTTCCTACTTCCTAGTTTCTATTTCCTGACTTTCTACCTTATAACTTTATGAACTTTCTACCTTATAACTTTCTACTTTCAACTCCATAACTTCTTATGAAACGCTTGATAGTGAACGCTGGCGGCTTTGTCGAACCTGTTGAGGGCTACTTGAACTGCCTGAATAATCTGTTGATTGGTAATTTGGCCGTCTTTTGCAGCCAGTCGAAGCTTTGCAATTACTGTTTCGGTCAAATCTGACGCATCTTTAAGGGCTTTTGGGCGGTGCTCACAGCTTTTATAGATACTAAGTAGTAGTTTGTCACGACTAAAGGGTAATAGTGGCCTAGAAGGGCGCATAATCGTCCAAATAGCATCGTAATTGGCTGACTCAGAAGTACTAAAGACGGATTTGCAGTCATAACATCTACGGCGACGCCACACTTGGTTATTTCTAACTTGAGGGCGAGAATTAATAATTTCAGTTTTTTTACCACATTGTACACAAACCATGGCTACATATTGTCATATAGCTATTAGAAATGCTAGTGCATAAGTAGCCATACAAAAGTGGATAGATTCTACCTAAAATTGGTACTTTGAACCGTTTTAGCTATAGAGATAGCTATTTTACGACCTGCAAATCCATAGCTATTTAGCTGCTGAACTTGAGGTGCGGATTCTACGAATCCGATTGTTGGCTGGTTTAGAAGAAACTAATTCTTCATAGAACAACCTAAAGGCGTCTAAAGCGCTGGTTTTATTAATCCCAAAACTTCCTGTTTAACTGGACTATTCTATCAGAATTACTACAGTCGGTCAAGCTGATGATCATATTAATTAAGGTTTATAACAGGGGTACATTTAAGATTCTAGGGTTGATAATAACCATGCAATACGCTATAGTCGTTCATGTATTGGTGGGGGCGATTAGCTCATTTGGCTAGAGCGCCACATTGACGTTGTGGAGGTGAAAGGTTCAAATCCTTTATCGCCCACCATTTTAAGATCCCGCATATGCGGGATCTTTATTTGGTAAATAACAGAGAAGAAATAAGGAAAACTTACTGAACAGGGAGGCGGTGAAACATTACCATTCTGTGATATAATTGATTTAACGCCACGGGTGACGTCAAACGGGAAATGACTTATCCCCACGCGGTAGAGTGAAAATTACAGCATAAATAGGCTAGCCATATAATACTAACCTTGCTATAGTACTTTTCAGGTGAAGTTTTTTAGAGAGTGTTTTATATAAAAAATCGGGAATGAGGTTGAATGACATACGAGATCATTCAACCTCTATTTTTTTGACTGAATGCCAAATAACTCCGTGAATGTTATAATTAAGCTCAGTTATGTCAGAACAAGACAATTATCTATATGAAATGAGACACAGCTTGGCCCATATACTGGCTACTTCTGTTCAGCACATCTGGCCAAATGCTAAGTTTGGCGTTGGACCTGTGGTCGAAAATGGATTCTATTACGATATCGACCTCGGAGATACCAAGATTTCAGAGGATGATTTTGAGAAGATTGAATCTGAAATGCACAAAATCATAGAGAGTAATGTAGCTTTTGAACGGTTCACACTTCAGATAGACAAAGCAATCAGTTGGGCCAAGGAAGCCGGACAGTCTTATAAAGAGGAGCTACTTAACGATTTGAAGCGGGCTGGCACAACCATTGCCAGTGATCTTAATAAAGCTGAATTGGGCACTATTGCAGAGGGAGACGCTCAAGTAGAGAATGCATCATTCTATCGAAACGGAGATTTCACAGATCTATGCCGCGGTCCTCATGTCGAATCTACAGGTAAGGTTGGAGCATTTAAGCTTCAAAGGGTCTCGGGTGCTTACTGGCGCGGTAATGACAAGAATGCACAAATGCAGCGTATATATGGGTTAGCTTTTGCGACACCTAAGGAGTTACGTGTTCATTTGGACATGCTAGAGGAAGCTAAGAAGCGCGATCACCGCAAGCTAGGGCAAGAACTGGACCTGTTCGTGTTCTCAGATCTAGTCGGCTCGGGATTACCGATGTTTACACCAAGGGGCACTATCATAAGAGAAGAATTGACTAACTTTTCCAATCAGCTAAGACAGAAGTATGACTTCCAAAAAGTTTGGACGCCGCACATTACCAAGAAAGATCTGTATGAGACAAGTGGTCACTGGGCTAAGTTTGGCGAGGAGCTATTCCTAGTTAAAAGCCAAGAGACTAGTGATGAGCTAGTAATGAAGCCGATGAACTGTCCGCACCACACTCGAATATATGCAGCACAGGCTAGAAGTTACCGTGATTTACCAATTCGTTACCTTGAGACTACTACTGATTATAGAGATGAGAAAACCGGTGAATTAGGTGGACTTAATCGGGTAAGGGCTATAACCCAAGACGATAGCCACGTATTTTGTCGCCAGGATCAGATAGAACAAGAGATTGACAACCTCATGGCTGCGGCTCATGAGCTGTATAGCACAGTAGGTATGGACTTGAGAGTTCGACTCAGCTACAGAGATGATAGCGATGCCTACCTTGGATCCAAAGAGCTATGGGCTACAGCTGAGGAGCAACTTAGGAACGCAGTTATTAGTAATAAACTAGAGTATTTTGAGAAAACCGGTGAAGCGGCATTTTATGGCCCGAAGATAGATTTTATGGCGACCGATGCCATTGGTCGAGAGCATCAGTTAGCTACTGTTCAATTAGACTTTGTACAACCTGAGCGCTTTGGATTAGATTTCACAGCTGAAGATGGTACCAAGCAAGTCCCGGTCATGATCCACTGTGCACTACTAGGATCGATTGAAAGATTCCTGAGTGTTTACATTGAACATACGGCAGGTAGATTTCCCGTCTGGCTAGCTCCAGAACAAGTTAGGGTACTCACTGTTAACCAAGAAGAAGCAACGGTTGCTTACGCTAATGAAATTTTGAAGCAGGCTAAACAGCTAGGGATTAGATTATTTGTCGACAACAATAACGAATCCGTAGGTCGTAAAATACGCGATTCTGAAATCGCCAAGGTGCCATACACTCTAGTGATTGGCGAGAAAGAGATTGCAAGTCATGAAGTTATGCCGCGTATCCGCAAAGATATGGCTGTAAATCCAGAATCCAAAGCCGTATCGCTTGATGAATTCTTGAAGACTGTCGCTAACGAGGCCAAAGGTCGCGTGCACATGACTTCGTTACAGGGCTAAGATAATTAGCATTTAGCAATTTCATTTAACAAATTATTTACTGTTTTTAAATTTGCAAACTAAACTCCTTGTCATGCAGTGCCCCCTGTCATCCCGAAAGAATCGAGGGATCTGTTTGCGATTTGAGGACTAACAGATCCTTCGCTACGCTCTGGATGACACAAGGATTAATTATCGAATTTCGAATATTACCCTAATTTCTAGTTACTAATTACTAATTGCTATTTCCTAGTTCCTGCTTTCTAACTTTATACTTTCTAACTTTCCACTTTATGAACTTCCTAATACCTACTTCCTAACTTTATAACTTTCCACCTTTGTACAGCTTACTTATCTGGGGAGATTCCATTCGCTGTGCAACGGATCGCTCTGGATGACTTGGAAGTGTTTATCCGGAT
>JAYVRB010000020.1:0-2278 GCA_043776675.1 bacterium | reverse complement strand
CGCAAGATGAAAGCTTCCGTCAACTTGTAACTAGCATCAAAGCCCTGATTGCTGAGGGTCGACTTGAGATCCGTATTTATCGTAAAAGCTTTTTACATGCCAAGTGCTACATATTTGGTGACTATGAAAGCGAGTCGGCAATCGGAATTATTGGTTCTTCAAACTTCACACGTGCAGGACTTACAGCTAATACCGAATTAAATTCGCTTGAAGAAGATTACAGAATTGTAAAGTCTACTCCAAAAGCCCCAACAGATGACTACGGCCACTTAAGCTGGTTTGATTCAGTCTGGGACGACGACAAAACAGAAAAGTGGGACGGTAGATTTTCTGAATTACTTGGAGACTCACCTGTAGGTGATCTCACATTTGGCCCTTACGATATGTACATAAAAACACTCTGGGAGTTATACCAGGACGAAATAGTAGAAGATGAGCACCTATCCGAAGAAACGTCTGACATCCTTTATGCCTTCCAGCAACGTAATGCAAAGTTGCTTCTGAAGAAACTCAATAAGTACGGTCTTGCTATGCTTGCCGATTCGGTTGGTTTGGGCAAAACGATTACGGCAGGTGCTGTGCTCAAGCACTACATAGAGGAGAAGCGGGTTCGTCGCGTATACGTTATTGCACCTGCAGGTTTATGCGAGCAGTGGAAACAGGACCTAGCAAAAGTTCATAACCTTTATACTGGCTTTGAGGTGCTTTCAATGCAGGATACAAACTCTATCCAAAAAGCACGGAAAATAGATCAGTACGCATCTGTTGATTTATTTGTAGTTGATGAAGCTCATAACCTTCGTAATGATGCTAGCAAGCGTCATCAGGAGCTTCTAGAGTGGTTCAGCGACAATCCTGAGAGCAAAGTCTTACTGATGACAGCTACACCTATCAATAATTCTCTAACTGACTTTGTTAATCAGATCCAACTAGCAGCAAAAGGAAGCTTAGAGTCATTCCCGGTTGTGTATCCTACTAGCAAAAAAAATGAAGTTATAGATTTCTTTGAAGCCGTGAAACGTTTATCAAACGAAATGGCTAAGTCAGAAAACAAAGGCGAAAAACCCGATTTTAATAAAGTAAACCGCATTATGCGGCAGGGCCTTCGTCATTTCTTAGTACGCACAACTCGTAGAGGAATTGAAAAGGAATTTGGTGGTCTTCTAGACAACGATGGTGTGATGCACCGCTTTCCTGTAAGCCAAGTTGTACCTTCACCGTATAGTTTCAGCGATGGACTTGGCGTAAGTATCAACAATGTTATTAATAACAACCTGGAAGTATTCTCTGGTAAAGATCCTCGAACGCTAGATGTTGACTCACTGCTAGAGCAAACTCAGCGTACTAAGCATCCACTGAATGTTATTGGCGGCATTGCTACTACGGATGCTGACTATACCGAAAATGTGTTTGTTAACGTGTTCCAAGTATTGTTGCTCCTTGGATTCTCTCCATACCGTTCTGAGACATACCAGCATAGGTTTTACGGCAAAACCCCAGAAGAGATTAAACAATTTAAGCTACCTCCAGATGAGTCTTTTGCCCTGCAGAGCCAAATGAGCGTTCACAATATGCTTCGTGTCACGTTCTTGAAGCGCCTGGAATCTTCCCAGTATGCACTTCGCAAATCACTTGAAAATTATCAAACCAAACTTACTTATTTTGCTGAAAAACTTGATCAGGGTTACATTATTAAATTCAAAGACATTCAAGCCATACAAGCAGAGTTTGGAGATGACCTAGAACTTGTATTGGACCACAACTCAAAGACTGATAATGACGATAAGATCGACCTTACGCCTGCAGACAGTGACAAATATAATGTCTCAGCACTTAAAGGCGATATCCAAAAGGATCAACAAATCTTGAGCGTTATTATCGAGATTTGCCGAGCGTTAGAAGATAACGACGATAAACTCGAAGCCTTTAGTGAACTGCTTACCAAGATAATTAGTGAGCAAAAAGCAGGTAAAAAAGTCTTGGTCTTTAGCTATTACGCAGACACCATTACATATCTCAAAGAAAAGTTACCAAGTATTATTTGTGCTCCAAGCTTTGGCCTAAAGTCAGCATTCGTTAGCGGTGACACAAAATCACAAATTGAAGATATTGTTCAGCGATTCTCGCCCATCTCTAAGACCGGTAAACAGATTGATGAAGATCAAGAAATTGATTACCTGTTTGCTACAGATGTACTTAGCGAAGGCCAAAACTTACAAGACTGTGGAACGCTGATTAACTTCGACCTGCACTGGAATCCTGTACGTATGATCCAGCG
>JAYVRB010000019.1:0-2289 GCA_043776675.1 bacterium | reverse complement strand
ATATTTGCAGCCTTTTGAGAATTCGGTTTTAATTCCTTGCTTTTCCAGGTCAGCTGCAACCAACTTTATAGAGGCTTCTGCTTGAGTGTATTTACGACGCTCTGTATAGATATAAATGTATTTATAAATAAAATAACCTGCAATTAATAGTAAAAGGGCAATCGCAAAAACTTTTAATTTTCTATGATTAGCCAATAAGCCGGTATTCGCATTAACTTTCTGTTGCATATTGCATAATCTAAGCATTAACAACTTACAAAAACAAGTGTTGTAAGTTTCCAAGGTCTCACCTTGGAAAACTTGGAAAATTATAAATGTGGTGTAGTATGTTTGTATGCCGAGTAGGAATGTCGTGAAGTTATATGAAGTTGATGCCTTTTACCATGTTTATAACAGGGGAGTTAATAAACGTAAGATCTTTTTGGACGACCGAGACTATTCGGTTTTTCTAAATTTACTAAAAAGATATTTGGATGTTCTGCCAACAAGAGACAATAAGAGGCGAGAATATATGCATCTGCATGGCAAAGTAGAACTATTGGCTTTTTGTTTGATGCCGAATCACTTTCATCTGTTGGTTTATCAGTCAGAACGCACCGGAATGACAAATTTGCTTCAGTCTGTATGTACATCCTACTCTATTTATTTCAATAAAAAGTACAACCGTGTCGGGTCGCTGTTCCAAGGTGTTTATAAAGCCTCTCGGATTTCAACCGACAGTTACTGCCAACATATATCGCGTTATATACATCTCAATCCTAAGGCCTATCGTATGTGGGAGTATTCAAGCCTCCCGTATTATGTCGGTAGTAAGCATGCAGAGTGGGTGCAACCGCTTAGGATACTTGAGATGTTTGACAGTGTAGAAGAATATGACATTTTTGTGAAAGATTACGAAGGTCAAAAAGAAATAATGGATGAGCTTAAGTACGTATTAGCTGACAGATAGAAACTGTTGTAGTTTTCCAAGGTCTCACCTTGGAAACAATAGGAGGTAACAGTTGAAAAAAATTGATTTATATCTAGTAAAGTGGTTTAATAGCTACTTATGAGTCAGCAATTTGAGTTAGAAGCAGGTATGTCACGCCGTTCATTTATAAGCCGAGGCGTAATGCTGGGTGGTGCTGTTGCACTGGGTGGTGGAGCTTTGCTCGAAGGTTGTGGACAGCAACAGTACATAGAAAATGAATTACTAACCCCACAAACAGTTATTGTTGATATAAATGATGGAGCAACTAATGATGGTTTGCAACCAGCAGTACGGCTCAATCCACCTGCAAAACAGCCTGACCCAAGTACCCAAAATATCCGAGAACTTTATAACCCAGGTGCATTGTATAGAAGGTTTGATGTTGGTGGTCAGAAACTTGTGACGCTAACTTTAGATGATGGACCTTGGCCGATAAACACAGTATCAATCATGGACACGTTGTCTAGGAATGGGTTAGAAGGGTGTGCTACCTTTTTCCAGGTGGGCGATAACATGGTGCAGTTTTTAGATATCGGTAAAGAAGTGCGTGACAGGGGCTACCTGATTGGTAATCACAGCAAAACCCACAGTACGTATGTGCCAAGCCGTATTGCAGCCGAAATATCACCAGCACAGCAGCAATTCCTTGACTATCTAGGTTTAACACCAAATATTTTCCGCTCGCCAGGCTTAACAGAGGGTCAAATCATACAAGATGTACTGGCTAGCCTTGGCATGTGCAATATATTTACTGATACTGACCCGCATGACTGGGCTATGCCACGCCTGACGTCCCAAGAAATTATTATGAACGTGAGTAATCAGCTGCACCCTGGGCTTATTTTGCTTCTGCACGATGGCGGCTCGCATACGCAAACTGTTAATGCAATGCAGGGGATAATTGATGTAGCCAATGCACAGGGCTACACCTTTGTAACTATGAAACAAATGATGCAGGCTGCGAAAGGGGCGGTGTTTACGACGCAGCACGCAGAGTTGTATGAACCACGGCCAGTAATGCCAGATTATAGCTTGGATACTTTTGACCGGGTTAATGAGCTGGCACGAATCGGGCTAACTGCTTCATAAAATACTCATGGTTGGCCGTAAAGTTCAATAGTGTTACAAATAAGACATGGACTGGCGCGGGAGTAGAAGGAAAATGTATCGCCTAAGTTAACAGTTGCTTAAAATATGTGATATATATCACAAAACTTCCATTCTATTGCTATTACCCCTGTAAAGCTGTATAATAGGTATAGAAAAATCTAGCGTTTAATTGTAATAGAAATGAAGTGTTCATGAACCAGGAATTATTA
>JAYVRB010000018.1:0-31765 GCA_043776675.1 bacterium | reverse complement strand
GTTCGTCTATACAAGGGAAAGCTTCTCGGGCGCTGTGGCTCTCAAACTGGGTAGCAATAAGAACTTTGTCTACACCTTCATGGTTAAAGAAGCTGGGGTATATACCGTTCATAGGACGAGTGATAGCTGATTCAAACTCAACAATGACCGTATAGTTACCAGGGTAGATCATAGACTCTGAATGAAGCCTTAGTTCGTTGAACTTATGGTGTAGATAAATTCGTGAAACTATAACTTCTGTATCGCCCTTCTTGTCATGTTTGACGACTTTTACATTCGTGATTTTCAGATTACGTTGATGTAAAGTTAGTCGTTTAGATGGACGACCATTTTTTTTACCTTTAATAGTTACGCTACCCTTGAATGTCATACCTTCTTTGTTGGGCGAGAGACTGAGCTGGTAATTTTCTGGCCGAAATTGTTCAAATAACCTAGTAACTTTTTGTGACATATATCATTAATCTTATCATCTATAGGCGACGTAAGTCACCCTTGAAATCACAAATGAGGAATATTTATAAAGTTGAAAGTTCATAGTGTGTAAAGTAGGAACTAGCAATTAGGAAATAGAAACTAGTAATTAGGGAGTAGAAAGTAGCAAGTTTATAAAGTAGAAAGCAGGAACTATCAAGACGCCGAACGGATCATCCTGAGCGTAGCGAAGCATATGTGCAGTTGATTGACTTTTCGGAGAAGCTGAACTATAATTCTTATTAGTAAGTCCGGCCAAATGGTCGGATTTTTTCATACAATGGGCTCCTAGGCCATGTAATTTAAATAAATTGGAGATCATTATGGACTTAGACATGAAACAACTTGCAGTTGCCATCAGGACAATTGCTGAAGAAAAGAACTTACCAGAAGAAGCTGTCAAAGCAGTGGTTGAGCAAGCATTAGCTGCAGCATATCGTCGTGACTATGGTGACCGTGAACAAGAGATTCGTGTCAGCATGAATCTAAACACTGGCGATGTAGATGCTTATATAACTAAACAGATTGTTGAAACTGTTGAACACGAAGCATTTGAAATTAGTTTGAAGAGTGCAAGTGTTATGCGCAAGAACGCTAAGCTTGGTGAGACTATAGAGATCCATGAAAAGGCTCAAGAATTTGGCCGAGTTGCCGCCCAAACTGCCAAGCAAGTTATTTTGCAGCGTCTTCGCGAAGCAGAACGCGAAATCATCATGAATGAATACGAAGATAAGATAGGCACTGTTATTAATGCCACCGTAGCTCGAGTAGAGGGTAATATTGTTCGTATCGATCTTGGTAAGGCTCAAGGAATCATGCCTCGCAGCGAGCAGATTCAAAACGAGCGCTATTATCCAGGACAGAGACTCAAGGTTTTCTTAAAAGATGTTGAACGTGGCTTCCGAGGGCCACAGTTAGTTGTTAGCCGTGGCAATAAAGAATTCATGGAATGGTTATTCCGTGGCGAAGTTCCTGAGATGGAAAGCAAAGCTGTTGAGATTAAAGTTATCGCCCGTGAAGCTGGTGTAAGAAGTAAGATTGCAGTTGCAAGTAATGTCCAAGGAGTTGACCCAGTCGGTACTTTCGTAGGTGGCCATGGTACTCGTGTTAACGCGGTAATGAGTGAAGTCGGTGACCAAGAGAAAATCGACATCATTGTGTGGAAAGAATCTCCAGTTGAATTTATTGCAGAAGCCCTTAGCCCTACTAAAGTTAGCAAGGTGATAATCGACGAGAAGAACATGAAAGCTAAAGTTCTAGTTCCTGAAGACCAACTGAGCATTGCGATTGGTAAAGGCGGCCAAAACGTTCGTCTAGCTAGTAAGCTTACCGGCTATGAACTTGACATTGAAGCCGATAAATCAAAAGAGATTGTCAGTGAAGGTATAATCGAAACTACCGAACTTCCTAAAGTTCCAAAGCTTAAGAAAAAGAGCGATTTAGAGAATTCACTGCTAGAAGCTATCGAACAACACGGCGAATAATAGATAGTCTCTGACATATGCTGGCACTCTTGACCCATGTCATGAATCCCAGACAATGTCATTACCTGAACTAGCTTATATCGCTTACTAATCTATTTTC
Organism: bacterium; assembly: GCA_043776675.1. GTDB lineage: Bacteria > Patescibacteriota > Saccharimonadia > Saccharimonadales > UBA4665 > JAJXTN01. Next base: position 29,710 of record JAYVRB010000018.1, on the reverse strand, counting down.
TGATACAGTCCAGATCACAGTAGCTTAGGCTACTGATCGCTCAGGTATTCGCACAGAAATAGCTTAGTAAACCTATCATCTAGCTCAGTTGACAACATATGCTGGCACTCTTGACATGTGAGTGCTAATTGGTAATATGGAAGTACATTTGTTTACGTATGTTACAAATCAATCATTTCCGATTACATAGCAAGGAGGGCGTAAATATATGATGCCTAGTGGTCCAGATTTTCAAGAGTTCTTAAATCATCTAACTAACAATGCCTTACAAAGTTTGAAGCACGCTGATGCCATCGCACGCAGCTTTGGTAGTGCTTACGTTGGTACCGAGCATCTTCTTTTGGGTTTACTTGCTCAAGAAGGAAGTATGGCTTCAAAAGTTCTTGAAGGTGCAGGTGTAACACTAGACCGTGCTCGGATGGCTCTCAATCTATCTCCAAAAACTCTTGTTATTAATGTCGGTGCAAAAGGGTTAAGTGAGACAGCTAAACTGACGCTTAGAATGGCTTATGAAACTGCTCAAGAGTACGGACAGGAATTCTGCGGAACAGAACATATTCTCTACAGCATTTTGTCTCAGAAAAATGCTCGTGCAACGATTTTGCTTAGAGATATGAATGTCAATGTTGATGGGCTTAGCAATGAATTGCAGCAATTCCTAAATCATCAACAATATGAAGAAACTGAATTTAGCGCAGATGGTCAAAAACGGATATCCAAGAAAAGCAAGAAAACTGCACTAGATTTCTATGGCACTGACTTAACTGCTCAAGCCAGTGAAGGCAAGCTAGATCCTGTGGTAGGTCGCGAAAATCAAATTCGACGCGTGATAACTATCCTTAATCGCCGTACCAAGAATAATCCAGTTCTTATCGGTGAGCCTGGAGTTGGGAAAACCGCTATTGTAGAAGGACTAGCCCAAAGAATCGTCGCAGAAGATGTACCGGATAGCTTGATAGATAAAAGAATTGTAATGCTTGATCTAGCTGGAATGATTGCCGGTACGAAGTATCGTGGAGAATTTGAAGAACGTCTTAAGAAAGTTATGGCTGAACTTGAGAGAGACAATAAGGTCATAGTATTCATCGACGAACTTCATTTAATAGTTGGTGCTGGCTCAGCAGAAGGTTCTATGGACGCTGGTAATATCCTTAAGCCAGCACTAGCAAGGGGCAAAATTCAGGTGGTAGGAGCGACAACAACTACTGAATATACTAAGCATATCGAGAAGGACGCTGCTCTTGAAAGGCGATTTCAACCGATTCAAGTACCAGAGACTACACCAGGCGAAACACTAGCAATTTTAAAGGGGCTTCGTAAACACTATGAAAACTTCCATGGAGTTAAAATCAGTGATGAAGTACTCGAAGATGCTGTAAATCTTGCAAAGCGATATATCAACGATCGCTTTATGCCTGATAAAGCTATTGATTTGATAGACGAGACTTCTGCATACCTACGCGTAGATCAGGGCACAACTAACCCCGAGGTTCGTAAACTGCAAAAAGAAATGAAGCTCATGAATGCACGGATTGAAGAAGCAGTAGATGGAGAAGATTATGAAAAAGCCGCTCAGTATAAGACTCGTGCTAGCCAGATCAATGACGAATTAACTAAACTGCAAGCTAGTAACAAGAAAACAAAGCGGCTAGTACTTACTAGTGAAGATTTGGCTGATGTTGTTTCTCGTATGACTGGTGTGCCAGTAAAAAAAGTAATTAGGAGTGAAGCCAAAAGCTTACTTTCGTTAGAAAAAACTTTGAGCAAATATGTAATTGGACAAGATGAAGCGGTTGAGGCTGTATCTAATGCGGTTAGACGTAATCGTAGTGGTATAAGTAGCGAGAAAAGACCCATCGGTTCATTCATTTTCTTGGGTCCAACTGGTGTAGGTAAGACTGAACTTGCTAGAGTATTAGCTCGAGAATTCTTTGGTAGCGAAAACGCACTAGTCAAAATAGACATGAGTGAATTTGCAGAACATCACAATGTCTCTAGGCTAGTTGGAGCGCCAGCAGGATATGTCGGATATGAAGAAGGTGGACAATTAACAGATAAGATTCGTCGTCAACCTTATAGCCTAGTGCTATTTGATGAGATTGAAAAAGCACATCCAGATGTTTTCAATATGTTGCTTCAAATGCTTGAAGACGGCTATCTTTCTGATGCTAAAGGTCGTCGTATAGACTTTACGAACACTATAGTAATCATGACAAGTAATGTGGGAGCTAATAAGTTACAGAAGGAAGCTAGTTTCGGTTTTCACGCTAGCAGCGCTACTGAGCTTAAGGATCTCGATCAACTACATGAAGCCAACAAATCTCATGTTCAGGATGAATTAAAGAAACTACTAAGGCCAGAACTTCTCAACCGAATAGACAAGACTATAGTATTCCGTGCCTTAACACGTAAAGACATATATAGAATTATTGATTTACAGATCGACGAACTCAAAAGTCGGTTACAGCGTAAAGGAATAAGTGTCGAGTTAAATTCTGGCGCCAAACAGTACCTGCTAGATAAGGGTTACGATTCCCATAACGGAGTAAGACCACTCAGACGGCTGATACAAGAAACAATTGAGGACCACCTTGCGTCAGAATTACTCGAGGATAGTTACGCGAAAGGTGATATTATTCAAGTAGCAGCCAAGAACGGTGAACTTGCTTATGTTACCGCAAACGAATAATTATCAACAACTCAAAAGACAACATCCATACAGATTTCTAGTATTTATATTAGTAGTATTTTCTCTAATTGGTACAGCCTTATGGCAGAAACAGTGGATTTTTGATGAGCTCAAACTTAGGAATTACACACCACCGATTGCAGTTGCTAGCCTAGCTAATCAAGTTGGCATGACTCCTTATGCTGAGCGGATATTCTACGTTAATCACCCGAACATTACGACCGGATCCGATTTTGCCAAAGCTTGCACAACTGTTGGAGGCGAAAAGACCATTGTTTTAGGATGCTATAACTCTGGTCAAAGAGGTATAACACTACTTGGTGTTACTGAACCGCTACTTGATGGGGTTGAGCAAGTAACTTCGGCCCACGAGATGCTTCACTCGGCATATGATCGTCTCAGTAATTCAGACAAATCAAAAGTTGATTCAATGCTAATGGATTACTACGAGGATGACCTTAAAGATACAAGGATCCTAGGTATAATTGATTCGTATAAGAAGACTGAACCTAATGATATCGTAAATGAAATGCACTCAATATTTGGCACCGAGATTGCTAACTTACCGAAAGCTTTAGAGGATTATTACAAGATATATTTTGTGTCACGTAGCAGCGTTGTGGCATATGCGAATAAGTATCAATCTGAGTTTACTAAACGTCAAAATCTTATCACACTTTATTCTGCCCAGATTGCTGAGCTAAAAGGAATGATCTCTTCTGGTGAAAGTGATATCAAGGCTAAACTCGTACTCTTGAATAACCAGAGAGTTATTCTAGACCAAGTAAGAGGAACTGATGTCACGGCATACAACGATGGCGTTCCAGCATACAATTCGATGGTAAATAGCTATAATTCAGTAGTTAAAGAAGTGCAAAGACTTATTACAGAACATAATAGCTTGGTAGTTAAAGTAAATTCAGTTGTTCTAGAAGAGAATCAACTTACTCAAAAATTAAACACTAATTCGTCATTAATTAATAGATAGTTAAGAACTAAATGTTAGAATTGTAAGATAATTGGGAGTATCTGTGGCCAAGAAACACGTAACTAGATATGTTTGTAGCAACTGCGGAGCATCAACCTCTAGCTGGAGTGGTAAATGTCCTCATTGCGATGAATGGAACACGCTAGCAGAGCAATTAACTCAAGCTACGATAGCTGGTAGCGTAGCCCAAGGCACTCTTTTAAGGCCTGAATCAGTGACTTCATCAGTCAAGGCCGATCAACCACGAGTTATAAGTGGGATGAACGAAGTAGATGCTGTGTTTGGAGGTGGCATTGTTGCTGGCAGCGTCAGCCTCATTGCAGGGCAGCCTGGAATCGGCAAAAGCACACTACTCCTTCAATTAGCTTACGCAATGGCTAAATCTGTTCCAGTACTCTACATTAGTGGCGAAGAATCATTACATCAAATTGGGCTCAGAGCTCAGCGTCTTGGGGCGGTCAGATCAGAACTTCAACTCGTTTCTAGCAACCTAGCTGACGATATTGCGGCTACTATTGCCAGCGGCGAATACAAAGTTGTAGTTGTTGATTCTATTCAAACAGTAACTTGCAGTGCCATTGCATCATCTGCTGGCACAGTATCGCAAATTACTAATAGCACCCAATTGATAACTCTAGCAGCCAAGCAAAGCAACACTGCCGTAATTCTTGTCGGACATGTGACTAAGGAAGGCTCAATAGCAGGACCAAAAGTTCTAGAGCACGTTGTTGACGTAGTGCTACAGCTAGAAGGTGACCGCTACGGCGGATTTAAGGTGCTAAGAGCTGTTAAAAATCGATTTGGCTCTACTGATGAGGCAGCAATTTTTGAAATGGCAGAACAAGGCTTAAAAACAGTTGATAATCCCTCTGCTGCATTACTAGTTGAAAGGCAGGTTAGCGACGGATCAATAGTATTAGCTACACTAGAAGGAACAAGGCCGTTACTGGTCGAAGTCCAAGCCCTTGTGAATCCGACAAGCTACGGATATCCAAAACGCGCCGCTAGCGGGTTTGATCTCAATCGTCTTAATCTACTTATAGCTATGCTCGAGCGCCGAACAAAAATCAAATTAGCAGAACATGATATCTATATCAATATTGTTGGTGGTATGCTGATTAAAGATCCAGGAGCAGATCTTGCTGTCTGTCTAGCTATCGGTTCGGCAGCTAAAGGTTTGCAGCTCAAGAAAAACGCTGTTGTATTTGGTGAAGTAGGTCTAAGCGGTGAGGTGCGTCATGTTGCTCATGTCGAAAAGAGGTTGTCAGAAGCAAAAAAATTAGGTTTTGACGGTGGGATAGGACCTATGCAAAGAAGTGGCAAAAAGCATATCGGACTACATGGTGTAACGGATGTTCGCAGTGCGCTTAATCTATTTCTAGAAAAAGATTAGCGTGAGAAAGTTACAGATCCTGCTGGGTTGTTATTGCTATCGGTAACTCCAACAGTATGTGAACTACCAGAAATACCGGGTACTGAAATGCTGTCACAACGATTTAACGAAATATTCTGACATGACGGCACTGCTATAGAATTTAGGGTCACAGAATATAATCCTGAGCCACCAGTCCATACCACATCAATCGTCGAAGATACCGTCGATCCACTCTGAGGACTGGTGATAGAAATCGCTGAAGCAGCAGGATTGACTATAATATCGGTTGATTCAGAGGTCGCACTATAAAGAACGCTATCAATTACCTGAGCAATTATAGATACTGTTCCTGATCCTGTTGGAGCATAACTGATAGTAACAGTGCAGGTCGATCCAGCCGTAGAAGCGTCTGGAGAGCAATTGTTATCGCTAATGGCCTTGGTTGCTAAGATTGTTCTACCGCTCAATAAATTAATTGTTCCAGGAAAATTACTATACAGAACATCATTAAATGGATGGCTACCGGCTGTAGCAGTTACGGTGAAGTTACATACAATTCCGACAGTACAAGTTGAATTCAAGATTGGAGTGCTAATCTGTGGAAGCGAATCTCCACAAATGTGTACGTTATCAGTCGAAGCTGTAGATCCTATAGTAGTAGATTTGTTTAACGAACCATCGATGAATTTGTCGATAGAAAAGGCATTAATATTTGTATCTCCAGCAGCAGATCTAGCTAATTCTGGCGTACAGCTAGTAGCTAGTAATCCAGAAACTTTATCTGTAGCTTGGCTTTTAGCGCCTGACTTTGGCTGGTACCAGCCAGGATATATATCCGTAGCAGTTGATGGTTCTACAGAACCTAGTCCAACATGATTTATGATTACGTACGCTGGTAGGGTTTTGATAGTAGAAGGCTGAATCCAATTCACAGGCTTAAGTTTTGCATGAGCAAACTCCATAAGTCCTCGAGTCAAAGGTGCTGTCATATTCTCCATAGCACCGCCGCTCATGGCCTTGTTACGAGTATGATGTCCAACCCAGCTCACTACTGCAAACTGAGTAGACCAGCTTGTCATTAATCCATCAAAGTTATCATTTGTAGTACCAGTCTTAATCGCAAAGTTCCAGCCGTTAGTATTATGGAACTTTTGCCTTGAATTCATGTAGCTTGCGTTAGGGTCGCTAAGCATATTATTCATGATGTAAGCTGTATCTGCACTCACAACCTGCTTTCCTTTTGGTTGTGTCCATTTGTAAATAAGATTTCCAGCAGCATCATTAATCTGAAGAATGTACGATTTAGGAATTGCAACACCCATTCTAGCTAAAGTAGCTAGTCCATTGACGTGGTCGTCAAGATGCAAGAATGCTCCGTCTCCTATAGCTGATGATGGGTAACAGGGAACTGTATCTGCAGGAGTGGCACTACCTAAATCTGTTCCAGTAGCATAACAGTTGTAGGCGCTTTGCTTTTGACTCTCAAGGTAGGTGTTATTCATCATTGCTGAAGCTAGATTGATAGTATTATTGACACCAGCTTGAATCATGGCTTTAACGGCTGGAATATTACGTGATCCCCCAATTGCATATCTAAGAGTTACTGGCCCAGGGTATCTAAAATCGTAATTCCAAAGACAATTAGCAGTCTTGTCGACTTTTGGACTATTTGTGTTAGTACATTTGTAGCCTGCTCCACTAGCTGGATCAATGATAGGTCCCTGAGTATCGTAAAGTACAGATCCAGCGCCTGCATTCATGCTTTGATTATTAATAAGCGCTGTATAGTCGTACGGCTTAAAGCTAGAGCCTGGCGGGATAAGAACCTGTGCTGCAAAGTTAAGTTGGCCATAATCTGGTTGGCTAAAGTCTACTCCGCCTACAAGAGCCTGAATTTGGCCTGTTTGAACGTGTTGAACGATTGTTGCTTCTTGATCTCCTCCATAACGTTTGACATTTGGTAAGTTGTTAGCCACCAACTGCTCAGCTTTCTCTTGTAAGCTCATGTCCAAAGTTGTAATAATTTTCCATCCACCCTTTGCAACTATCTGAGCCGAATACTTCTGAAGTAGCTGATTCTTAGCGGCAAGGACAAAGTAGGGCGCTTTGATGCCACTATATTTGCTATTAAGTGGCTTTACTTGTGCAAGGATGTCTACTTGTTTTGCTGCACTAGCCTGATTTTTCTTGATGTAGCCCTGTTTAACCATTTGATCTATTATGTAATGCTGACGTCCTATCAATGCGCCTTTGTTGAAAGTATTACCGGCTAATGGGTTAAACGCGGTACTCCCGTATGGCGAGTAGTAGTTTGGAGATTGGGGTATGGCTGAAAGCATCGCCGACTGAGCTAATGTTAGATCCTTAGCGCTTACCCCAAAATAATCACGTGCTGCAGACTCAACCCCATAAAGTAGTCCCCCGTACGGAGCCATATTTAGATACCCTGTCAAAATATCAGTTTTGCTGTACTCCTTTTCTAGTTGTACAGACAGAATCAGTTCTTTAATTTTTCGAGCTACCGTACGGTCGGCCGACCAATCTTGACTAAGCTTTACTAACTGCTGGGTAATAGTCGAACCACCCTGAATAGTTTCACCTCCACCGACAACATTATGTATGGCCGCTCGCATGATGCCACGCAAATCAAATGCACCCTCGTTGTAGAAATTCTTGTCTTCAATAGCTATTGTAGCTTGCTTCATAAACGGAGATATAGCATCAGACGCTACTGGAGTTCGTTTGACAGCATCGTAATCTTGCCATAACTGAACTGTTCCAGTTCGATCGTAATATCTAATGCTTCCTCCATTTCCTGAAAGATCATTGATTTTCGGAAGGTCTTTACGGAAATATGCAAAAGCTCCTATTGCTATGATGAAGCCCACTACAACTCCAATTCCAGCAAGTTTAAGCGTTAGGATTCCACCTTCACGACTAAAGACAAAGCTCACGACTCTCTTTGGGTGCATTCTGTAAACCAAGCGCTTCCAGCGATCTTTTGGAAGGCTGCTTAAATATGCAGCCTTTTTGGCTTTGCGATCCAATTTATTGCTCTTCAATTTACTCTTAAAAGTGTTGTTAGAATTTAGTATGCTCCCACTCCTAGTCGTTACAGCATGTCTTGATTTGGGCTTCCTATCTAAACGACGTGAATGCTTCATATATCTAAAGTTCCTAGCTTAATCAAAATATTCATGCTTATTATATCAAATACCAGGCCAATCGATAATTAATAAGAAGTGGTCTAAGATAAACGATTAAGCTATACTAATGTTTATAAAAATATAAGGAATATCGTGACTTTATCTGAAGAACTAACCTGGAGAGGCTTCGTTAACCAGACTACTTATAACGATATTAAGGCGATTGATGGCGACCCAATAAATTTTTACTGGGGTGTTGACCCAAGTTCAGACTCTATGCAAGCAGGAAATCTAGCTATTGCTATGATGGTTCGACATTTTATCGCTCATGGACACAATGCATATCTCTTAGTTGGGGGTGCTACCGGTCTTATAGGTGATCCAGACGGCAAAAGTAACGAACGAGATCTTAAGTCACTTGAAGAGATAGCTCACAACAAGCACAAAATTGCAGTCCAATATAATGCGGTCTTTGCTGGTCAAAAGTTTGAAGTTGTTGATAATTATGACTGGTTTAAAGGGTATGGATACTTAGACTTTTTGCGCGAAATTGGCAAGAACGTTCCACTCAGCTCAATGTTAGGACGCGATTTCGTTCAGAGCCGAATTGGAGAAGACGGGTCTGGTATTAGTTATGCTGAATTTAGCTATGCACTAATCCAGGGATATGACTTCTTACACCTTCACCGTGAGCACAATGTAAGTCTACAAGTTTGTGGCGCTGATCAGTGGGGTAATAGTATTGCAGGAGTGGATTTAATCCGTAGAGTTACTGGCGATGTTTCAAATGTATGGTGTGCTCCACTAATCATCAATAAATCAACTGGAATCAAATTTGGTAAAAGTGAATCTGGCGCAATATGGCTTGATAGCGCCAAGACTAGCCCTTACTCTTTCTATCAGTTCTGGCTTAACGTTGAAGATGAGAACGTAGAAGACTATTTGAAGATATATACTTTAATGTCTCCAGAAGAAATCACTAACGTAATGAATGAATTCGAAGCTAATCGTGGTCAGCGTGCAGCTCAAAAGACATTGGCTTTTCAGGTTACAAATATTGTCCACGGAGAAAATCAAGCCAAAGCACAAGAAAACATCGCTAGAGCCGTACGTGGCGAGCTACCAGTCTCTGAGCTGAATGACGTTGACCTTAGTACGCTTCGATCTGAAATACCGCATTATAAAGTTAATCTTGAAAATGATGCTATCTCTCAGGTACTTCAAACTACTGGTTTGGCAAGTTCTATGACAGAAGCTCGTCGTCTACTTTCAGATGGTGCAATTACGCTTAGTGGCAATAAGATTGACCGTGATAACTTCGTAGCTTCAGATTTTCAGAACGGGCGTGCTCTACTTCGACGTGGCAAAGCATACAAAGATTCAGCGTTAATCGAAATCTAACGGAGCTAGATACTAGGAACTAGTGTTTGCTATGGGGCAACTATTTTCTAGTTACTATTTTCTAGTTACTAATCTAGACTAAGTACATGACGCTTGATAGTTTAGTTGGTGATTTAAATGGGGTTGGTCCTGTCTTGGCTGCAAAGTTTACTCAGCTTGGCATCAATAATGTGGCCGAACTTATAGACTACTATCCCAGACGCTACAACGATTACTCGGAATTAACTAGTATAAGCATGCTACACCCAGGAATCGTGACTATCGAAGCCAAAATCTCTTCCGCTACTGGACGTTATGTTCGCAGGGGTATGCATATTACAGAAGCCATTGCGTCAGACTCATCTGGTTCCGTCAGATTAGTTTGGTTCAACCAGCCATATCGTTCAAATTCCCTGAAAGCTGGAGCTAGGTACTTTATATCCGGTAACTATGAGCTCAAACAACAGAGGTTTAGTATCATGAATCCAGCAGTTGAATTAGCCAGCGATTTTCCAATTAATACTGCCCGAATTGTACCTATTTATAAAGAAACAAAGGGCTTAACTTCAAGACAGATTCGATCAGCTATCCAACAAGTAATGCCGTTAATTGAGTCGCTGCCTGATGCTCTGCCAAGAGAGATAGCTAAAAATCATAATCTAGTCGATTTCAGTACAGCCATACAGGGTATACATTTTCCCAAAACAGCTGAAAAACTCGAGATTGCCCGACACAGGCTAGGGTTTGAAGAAGTATTTAGACTTTCGTTAGCAAGCTTGCTGAATAAAAAAGAGAATCAAAAGTTAGTAGCACCACCAATAAAATTTGATGAGAAAATCGCAAAAGCGTTTGTTGCAGAATTACCGTTCATGTTAACGGATGCTCAGAAACGATCAACTTGGCAAATCTATCTTGATCTTCAGAAATCCCAACCAATGAACAGATTGATTGAAGGAGATGTAGGATCTGGCAAGACTGTCGTAGCTACAATGGCAGCTCTTATGGCTATCAAACAGGGGTGGCAAGTGGCACTTATGGCTCCTACTGAGTTATTAGCTAGGCAACATGCCGACACTATATATAAATTACTTAAGCCACTTGGGATGGAATCAGTTGTAGGACTTTTAGTTGGGAGCTTAAGCCCGGCTCAAAAATCAAAAGCCCACTCTGCTGTTTCTGAAGGTAAGGTCCAGTTCATCATAGGAACTCAGGCGCTCATACAGGAAAAGGTTGATATGCATAAATTAGCTTTAATTATCGTAGACGAACAGCACCGGTTCGGTGTGGAGCAACGTAAAACACTGATGTCCAAGGCAGGACATATGCCGCACGTGCTGAGTCTTACGGCAACGCCAATACCTAGAAGTTTGGCGTTAACACTGTATGGAGAGCTAGACATTTCAATTATTGACGTTAAGCCTTCGGGACGCTTGCCGATTATCACAAAGTTAGTTTCTCCGAATTCAACTAAGCCGATTTATGAAAAAATCATTAAAGAATTGGAATCTGGGCGACAAATGTTTGTAGTATGTCCGCTTATCAAAGATTCAGAACTCGTAAACGCTAAGTCGGCTGAGAAAGTATATGAAGAATTACGCAAAGGTTCGTTTAAGAAATGGAGAATAGGATTACTTCACGGCAAGATGAAGCCTGCAGACAAAAACCAAATTATGACCTTATTCGTAGATCATAAATTAGACATTTTGGTTTCAACTACTGTAATCGAAGTTGGCGTTGATGTGCCTATTGCTAGCGTAATGTTGATTGAAGGGCCGGAACGGTTCGGACTTGCACAGATACATCAGTTACGCGGCCGAGTTGGACGAAGTAGTGAGCAGGGCTACTGCTACATAATGTTAAGTGATTCAAAAGCACCTAGTCGAAGACTCAAAGCGTTAGAAAGCTCAAACGATGGATTCAAATTAGCAGAACTTGATCTTGAAATACGTGGACCTGGTGCTATCTACGGTACCTCACAACATGGTGACCTGGATCTTAGGATTGCAAAACTTTCAGACGTGAAACTAATCTCAGCTGCTAGGGGGTCTGCGCAAAAACTTCTTGATGAACAGGTTGATTTGCTACAATATAAGCAATTGATGGCGCAAGTTACTAGGCTTCAGTCAGTTACAAACCTCAATTAGTAACTATCAATCGTAAAAATAGACATTAAGTTACCCTGGAGATTTCAATGTATTCTGGTTCTACACTTACAATTTTATCTGGGCGTATTATGGGCGTGCACCAGAAAATTGACCGCGTTTCTAGGCGCCAATTGCAGCATCTTATTCCTAAGAATAAATTTCCTTTGATTAGAAGTATTCTCCACTTCGAGGGAGGAAATGGACCGGATGCAATTAAACGTAAGAGTCCAGCCAAGAATGAACCTTGGCACTTTTTTCTACCTTTTGATAATGACGATACACAAATCATAGATCAGATTAGGGATCACTATAGTTCATTAGTTAAAGCTCTAAAAGATAAAGAAGACGTACGCGCTTCGTTTGAAGCCGCTTGGCTATCACATGCAATCGTAGACGGGCTTACTCCTGCTCATCATTATCCTTATGAAGAAAAGCTAGTTGAGCTTATGAGCGGTCTTAGTAAAGAGACGCGCACAACTGTAAAGGCAAAAGTGCTTATGCCAGGCAAAAATCGTAAACATCAGATTGCTAATAACTGGAAGATGTGGGGTCCGAAGGGATTATTTTTGACTCACACAGCGTTTGAATGGGGTGTTGCCACTATCATGGCTCCTATGCGCTTAGTGGGAAAGCTCCCATCGATAGATGAGCTAGAAAGATTTGATGCTATGCCAATCGATATCTGGTACCGAACTATAGCTCAGGATATTGCAAAACTTGGGATTTACGACTCATTCTACAAGACTGGATGGACTATTCCGCTTGCAATTCGTATCCGTAGAAAACTAGCGCCAAACCTCGTCAAAGCCGTCACACTAGTTTGGTATAAAGCAGTAAATGAAGCGGGCTTAGCTAAGTAATATATGAGAATTATTGCAGGCAATCTTGGCGGACAAAACTTCGCAAGTCCGAGAGGACACAAAACTCATCCAATGAGCGATAAAATGCGAGGAGCATTATTTAATGTTCTAGGCGATATCGAAGGTCTAAGCGTTCTAGATGCTTTCTCGGGTACAGGTGCGTTGAGTTTTGAGGCTATAAGCAGAGGCGCTATTTCTGTAATTGCAATTGATAATGACCGTAACGCGCAACAAGCTATTTCTGAAAATATTGTATCCTTGGGTCTCTCAAAAGAAGTTAAGCTCATCAGAGCATCTGCCACTTCGTGGCTTGATACTTCCGACATGCTATTTGACTTAGTGTTACTCGATCCACCTTACGATTCATTAAACATTGATCTAGTCGAAAACCTAGCAGATAGGGTCCAAATAAATGGTGTGGTAGTTTTGTCGCTTCCTCCAACCATAGTATTCACTCTGCCTGAAAACTTCATATTACTGCAAAACAAAAGCTATGGTGATGCGACTCTAGCTTTTTGGCGACGAATTTCGTAAAATAAGAGTTATTCCAAAACATCAAACCAAGGAGCGCAAGCGACTGTATGATGTTTTGAAAGGAGAAGCGTAGAGCCAGATCGAAGCTTTTGCCGTTGATCGGCAAAACAAGACAGGCACGTACGCTTAGACGTGCGGATGTGGTGGAATGGTAGACACGCTAGTTTTAGGTGAAAACCACCAGTGGTGGTTTGCAAGGCCGGAAACCCTGCTCGCGTAAGCGACAGAGTCGAGGCGGGGTCGAGACTGATTGGCGACAACGTCGACAGTAAGATCGTGACCAGTGCCGTAAGTTCGAGTGTGCATAACAAGTCAAGTCCTATAAACTAGGACTTGGACTTAAGAAAAAAGATTGCGCGGATGTGGTGGAATGGTAGACACGCTAGTTTTAGGAACTAGTGCCGTAAGGCTTGGAGGTTCAAGTCCTCTCATCCGTACCATAGAAAATACCTCAACACTTGTTGGGGTATTTTTATTATTACGACGTGTAGAAGGCGCAGAACTCACGAGTGAGCGAAGTGAACGGGAGGTCGTGGAATGAGGACGCGCGCAGGAATTCATTCCGAGCACGCCGGAGCGGAGAAAAACGAAGTCCGCTAGCTCCTCTCATCCGTACCAATCAAGTAAACGATCCAAAATAGTCGTTTTTTGTAATCACTGACTGACTTGAATTTCCTATGCCGACAGGGGTTTGTTACAATTAGGCTAATGGCATTATCGACTCAACCATACAAGGGCGCACGGGACTTTTACCCCGAAGACAAGCGCAAGCAGAAATACATGTTTGCTAAACTGCGCGAAGTAGTTGAGAAGTATGGTTATGAAGAGTACGACGCTCCAATACTTGAGCCTCTTGAGATATATCTGGCTAAAACAGGTGAAGAAATTGTAAACGAGCAGACTTACGTTTTTGAGGATAGAGGTGGCCGCAAGGTTGTGATTCGACCGGAAATGACACCTACGGTTAGCCGAATGGTGGCGGGTAAAAGACAAGAATTAGCTTACCCGATCAGGTGGTATAGTATTCCAAACTTGTGGCGATACGAGCGACCACAGCGTGGAAGGTTGCGCGAGCATTGGCAGTTGAATGTCGACATCTTTGGTGTAGCAACTTCTGATGCTGAACTCGAAATGCTTTTACTGATAGACCATATTTTTAAATCATTTGGTGCCAAAGAAGACATGTACGAGATTCGTCTCAATAGCCGTAAACTAGTCAACTTTATGCTGAAAGATTATCTTGGGTTGGACGATATCGAAGCACACGCCATGAGTAAGCTTATTGATCGTATGAACAAGATGGAGCGCACCGAGTTTATCACCAAAGCTGATGCTGCAGTAAGTGACGTGCACCGTGCGTCCAGCACAGTCGAGAAACTTTTAGCTGTCTTAGATTCCAAATCTGTTAAGGATTTGCCCAAGGAATTGGCTGAGCACGAAGCTGCTGCTGAATTAAATACAATTCTTGATGCACTGCAAAAGAACGGCGTCAAAAACGCTAGATTTGATAGTGGACTGATGCGTGGATTTGATTACTACACAGATATTGTCTTTGAGGTTTTCGACACTCACCCAGACAATAACCGTTCAATGTTAGGTGGTGGCCGCTATGACGGACTTGTTGGAATGTTTGGCGTCGAGCCAGTAGCAACAGTTGGTTTTGGCTGGGGCGATGTAACTCTGGCAAACTTCTTAGATTTGCACAATCTCATGCCAGAACTTAATCCTGAAACCGATCTATATGCTGTTGTCGTCGGTCAAATTGTGGAAGGATCTCATAATGTCATCCAAGAACTTCGGAATGCTGGACTCAGAGTTGCTACTGATTTCAGTGGCCGCAAAATCGGTGATCAAATCAAAACAGCGTCCAAAAAATTAATCGATCACATAATCGTTATTGGCGAAGACGAAATTAAGGCAAGTAGATTTAATATCAAGAACCTAGACACAGGGGTTGAAGAATCTTTAAGCATCGAGCAAATTATAGATAAATTCAAGAAAGTCTAAATGCGAGCTATAAATCATGCTATAACGGGCGCAATAATTGGAATTACGACTGGCAATCCGTGGATAGCGGTACCAGCTGCAGTTACTTCACATTTTGCTTTGGATATTATCCCTCATCATGATTTCGGCACAAATAGCATGCATCGACCAATATTCCTAAAGGTAGCAATAGCCGACACACTAGCTTGCGCAATCTTGGTGATACTTCTTGCTATCAGTCAGTCAACAAACTGGGTATTAGCTTCGATATGTGCGTTTCTCGCTGTTTCTCCTGATTTTATGTGGATTCCTAAATACAAACGCGCCAAAAAAGATGAACCCATCAAAGAACACAAAGGAATAGTCAAGTTCCATCATCACATTCAATGGTTCCAACGACCAATTGGTGGATACGTTGAGATAGTTTGGTTCTTCGTAGTAGCATATGTCCTTAACGGCTTAATCTACTTCAAATAGTCTTGGCAATCCAAATCGTATCTGTTACACTGGGCGTCTATGCAAGTTAAATCAGAACAATTATCGCTCACTAAGATCAAGCTTACTGTTGTTGGCGACCAAAAAATCATAGATCAAATTAGAACAGCAACTCTAGCTGGACTAAGTAGTAATGTAAAAGTACCAGGTTTTCGTCCAGGCAAGGCTCCAGCTCATTTAATAGAAAAGTCTATCGATCAATCTTTGTTCCAGTCTGAATTTTTAGAACAAGCGGTTAATCATTTTTACGTTGAAGCTGCCAAACATGAGAAACTCAGACCTGTTGCTCAGCCTGAAATCTCCATTACGAAATTCGTGCCTTTCACAACTCTTGAATTCACTGCCGAAGTCGAATCTGTAGGTAAGATATCATTACCTGACTACAAGAAAATTAAGGTTGATGTCGAACCCAAAGTTGTTACTGCAAAAGATGTCGATCAGGTAATTGATAATATTCTGATTCGCGGCGCTACCAAGCAGCCTGTTGAACGTAAAGCCAAAGACGGTGATGTAGTTCTGATCGATTTCGTAGGTATTGATGCCAAGACTAAAGACCCTATTAGCGGCGCAGATGGTAAGGATTATCCTTTAACATTAGGTAGCAAAGCTTTTATACCAGGCTTTGAAGAAAAATTAGTCGGCGCAAGTAAAGATCAGATCGTAGACTTTACTGTAACTTTCCCTAAAGACTATGGTGTCAAAGCACTGCAGAGTCGCAAAGTGACCTTCAAAGTAAATGTCAAAGAAGTCTCTGAACTGACCAAGCCAAAGCTAGATGATGTATTCGCTAAAAGTGTTGGACCATTTAAAACTGTCGCCGAGCTAAAGATTGATATCAAAAAGCAGCTTCAATCTGAAGCCAAGAACGAATTCAAGCGTGTACATGACAATGAATTACTTGAGAAAATTTCGAACAAGAGTGATGTGGCAGTACCTGTATCTCTCATCGAAGATGAAATCAACCGAATGGAAGATGAAGAAAAGAACAACATCGCATATCGAGGCCAGACTTGGCAAGAACATTTAGATGTAGAACAACTCACTGCCGAAGCACACCGAGAAAAGCAGCGCATAGGTGCAGAATTGCGTGTCAAAGCTGGGCTAGTATTGGCCGAAATAGCTGACAAGGAAGGCATCATGGTAACATCCGAAGAACTTGAAATTCGTATCCAGTTACTTAAGGGTCAATACAACGACGCAAAGATGCAGACTCAGCTTGATATGCCAGAATATCGCCGTGACATCATGAATCGTATGATCAGCGAGAAAACCCTCGATCGCCTCCGTTCTTATTCAGACAAGAAATAGATAACTTAGCACTCTTGACCCATGTCAAGAATTCTAAGTGCATACCGTCATCTGAACTAATTGTCGTATCGGCTACTGACCTATTTTCTGCTCCAGTCCAGTTTCGCAGTAGCTACAGCTACTGCTTGCTCAGGGCTTCGCTGATAAATAGCTCATTAGCCTGACAACTAGCTCAGCTAACAGCATGCATTAGCACTCTTGACATGTGAGTGCTGATTTCATAATATATTCATATGAATAGAGCCTCTGAATCAGTTTTAATCCCAACAGTTATCGAAAACGAAGGTCGATATGAACGGGCATATGATATCTACAGCCGTTTGCTAAAAGACCGCATTATATTCCTAGGCAGCGACGTCAACGAGCAGTCAGCAAATCTAGTTGTTGCACAACTGCTGTTCCTACAAGCACAGGATGCAAAAAAAGATATATATCTTTACATTAATAGTCCAGGCGGAAGTGTGTATGATGCTTTAGCCATTTACGACACCATGCAATACATTACTAACGATGTTCAGACATTTGGTATAGGAGTTCAAGCTTCTGCTGCTGCCTTTTTACTAAGTAGCGGAACCAAAGGCAAGCGTTTCGCTCTGCCT
Source organism: bacterium (assembly GCA_043776675.1). Classification (GTDB taxonomy): domain Bacteria; phylum Patescibacteriota; class Saccharimonadia; order Saccharimonadales; family UBA4665; genus JAJXTN01. The sequence goes on along the minus strand of JAYVRB010000018.1, from coordinate 12,206 downwards.
AACGCAACTGTCATGATCCACCAACCTTCAAGTGGTACACGAGGCAAAGTCACCGACCAAGAGATTGATCTTAGGGAGAGCCTGCGTATAAAGAAATTACTAGAGACTATAATGGCCAAAAACACTAATCAAAAAGCTGAAAAGATTCATCTAGACATGGAAAGAGACAAGTGGCTGACTGCAGATGAAGCTAAAAAGTATGGCATTATTGACGCCGTAATTACATCTCGCCCAAAAGCATAGATTAAACAAACTGTTGACTTTATTTAAAAATTACTACAAAATGCGTGATAAGAAGTAGTGTAATAACGAGGCGCTTTTATCATTTAAGCCAAAATACCTCTGTTGTTAGGATCTTCGGCCGAACTCAAAAATCAAATACACAAACGGAAAAGTAAAATATTAGGGCTACTGCATTGTTATTTGTGTTAGCAAAGCGGGACAGTCCTAACTAGTCCAACGATATCAAACTAATTTAGGGGGCATTGCTAGTGTCTATGGCAAAAACATCCACTAAGTCAGACGGAAATCGAGTATATTTTACTCGTCCAGATGACGTACTCGAACTACCAAGTTTGGTTGATCACCAAAATAAGTCATTCCAATGGTTCGTTGAGGAAGGTTTGGGCGAATTACTTGCCGAAATCAGTCCAATTGACGACTATACGGGCGCAAAATTATTAATAAGTTTCAAAGACTACCACTTTGGAGCTCCAAAGCTCACTGAAGCTGTTGCACGAGAAAATAACGTCAGCTACGAGGCGCCTCTAATGGCCAATGTACAGCTGACAAACAAAGTAACCGGTGAAATCAAAGAACAAGAAATTTACTTAGGCGACTATCCTTGGATGACCAAACGCGGAACTTTCGTTATTAACGGAGCTGAACGCGTTGTTGTTAGTCAATTGATACGATCTGCTGGTGTATTCTTCACTTCTGAACTTCACGGCACATCAAGCTTGTATGGAGCTAAGGTTATTCCTGGACGCGGCGCATGGTTAGAGTTTGAGACCGCCGCAAATGGTGCAATCTTTGTAAAGATTGATCGTAAGCGCAAGATCGCTGTGACTACTCTTCTAAAAGCGCTTGGCGTTTCTGAAGCCCGCATGAAGGAGAATCTAAAGCATGTCGATACAGGCAAAGTTAGCTACCTAGAAGCAACTCTTGAAAAGGATCCTTCAAATAGTCAGAATGATGCCCTAATTGAAGTTTATCGCCGATTGCGCCCAGGAGATCTAGCGACAGTAGACAACGCTAAGAGCCTAATCGAAAACATGTTCTACAACTACAAGCGTTTTGATTTTAGTCGCGTAGGCCGATACAAAATAAATAAGCGTCTTAATCTTGATGTAGCTAACACAATCGAAAACCGCGTTATGCGACTCGAAGATATTGAAGCAATTATCGCCGAAATAATTCGCCTCAATAATACGCAAGAACCATCAGATGATATCGATTCGCTAGCCAACCGCCGAGTTAAATTGGTAGGTGAACTAGTACAACGCCAATTCCGTATCGGATTACTTCGAATGGAGCGCAACACTAAAGATCGTATGAGCATGAGCGAAATCGAAACAGTCTCTCCAGGCCAACTGATAAATGCTCGTCCTATTGTTGCCGCGGTTCGCGAATTCTTCGCAAGTTCTCAGCTCTCACAGTTCATGGACCAAATTAACCCGTTGTCTGAACTAGCTCACAAGCGTCGTCTAAGCTCTATGGGTCCTGGTGGACTTAGCCGTGAACGCGCTGGATTTGAAGTCCGCGATGCTCACGCTACTCACTATGGACGTATTTGTGCTGTAGAAACTCCAGAAGGCGCCAACATCGGTCTTGTACTTAACCTCGCAAACTTCGCTAGAGTCAATGATTATGGCTTTATCGAGACTCCTTACCGCAAAGTTTTGAATGCCGTCACTGCAAAAAATGCAGTCGGCCACTTTGCTTCTGAAGATCTAGAAGACGAAAAGGGTAAAGTTATCGTAAAGACCGGGGCAAAGATCACTGCAGTTGATGCAGCCAAGCTTGCTAAAGTTACTAAGAAAGTCTCATGGCCAGTTCGTGCCAAAGTCACTAGTGAAGTTGTCTACCTTGACGCTTATGAAGAAGAGGGTGCAATCATAGCTGGTGGTGGTAGTGAAGTTAGTAGTGATGGCTACTTTGTTGATGAGCGCGTAAGTGCACGTCTTCGACTTAAGTCTGGTGAGTTTGATGCAAATGTTGTCACGCACATGGACGCCTCACGCAACCAAATTATTGGTTCGAGCGCAGGTCTAATTCCTTTCATTGAAAAGAACTATGTCTACCGCTCTTTGATGGGTAGTAACCAACAACGCCAAGCTGTACCGCTTATTCAACCAGCTAGCCCGATTGTTGGTACTGGTCTCGAAAAAGTTGCTGCTCACAACACTGGTCAAGTAATCTTGGCTGAAGGAGTTGGAGAAGTTACTAAGGCTAACGCTCAAGAAGTCGTTGTTAAGTATAAGGACGGTAATGTCACCTATGAACCTCAGCGCTTTATTCGTTCAAACGAAGGTACATCAGTAAACCAAAAAGTTGTGGTCAATACTGGCGACAAAGTTAAGGCAGGTGATGTACTTATTGAAGGTATGTCTATTGCTAACGGTGAACTGGCTCTAGGTAAAGACCTTATCGTGGCATTCATGCCATGGTCTGGCTATAACTTTGAAGATGCAATCATCATCAGCCGCAAGCTAGTTGAAGACGACACTCTTACTAGTATTCATATCGTCGATTTCATGATTGAAGTTCGTGAAACCAAGTTAGGTCCTGAAATAGTTACCAGTGACATTCCAAATGTGTCAGAAGAGACTCTTCGACATCTTGATGATGACGGAATCGTCCGTATCGGTGCAGAAGTCCATCCTGGCGACATTCTAGTCGGCAAAATTACTCCAAAGGGTGAACAGGAACTTAGCTCAGAAGAACGTTTACTTCGTGCAATCTTTGGTGAAAAAGCCAAAGAGGTTCGTGATACATCACAGCGTATGAGCAACGGCAAGCACGGTAAAGTCGTGGGTGTCAAAGTATTTAGCCGTGAAAAAGGCCATGAGCTAAAAGCAGGTGTTATCATGCAGATCCAAGTCTTCGTGGCTCAGATGCGCAAGATTGCAGTCGGCGACAAACTCGGTGGTCGTCACGGTAACAAGGGCGTAATTGCTCGAATTCTACCTATCGAAGATATGCCATTCATGGCTGATGGTACTCCAGTAGATATCGTTCTTAACCCACTAGGTGTCCCATCTCGTATGAACATTGGACAGTTATTTGAAACTCACCTTGGTATGGCAGCTCGTATGCTCGGCATGAAAGTTGCTAGCCCATCATTTAATGGTGTACCAGTCGACAAAATCCATGAGTTACTCAAAGAAGCTGGACTACCACAAGATGGAAAGCAACAGCTATTTGATGGTCGTAACGGAGCAGCATTTAAAGAAACTACTACTGTCGGTAGTATGTATATGATTAAGCTAAACCACATGGTTGCCGATAAGATTCACGCTCGATCTACTGGCCCATACACTATGGTGACTCAACAACCATTAGGCGGAAAAGCTCAGAACGGTGGACAGCGTTTCGGAGAAATGGAAGTTTGGGCACTAGAAGCTTACGGTGCTGCAACTACTCTTCAAGAAATGCTAACTATCAAGTCTGATGATGTATACGGTCGAAGTAAAGCTTACGAGTCTATCATCAAACGAACTGAAATTGTTGGTCCAAAAGTTCCTGAAAGCTTCAATGTCTTAGTCAAAGAACTTCAAGGACTAGGATTGAAAGTCGATCTAGTTCACTCTGAAGGCGTTGTAGACGCAGAAGAAGTTTTAGCTAGCAATATTCAAGAAGAAGCATCACATCCTTCTGAAATTGAAGTACCACAACCAGATATCTCTGACATTGACGTAACTGAAGAGGCCGTTGCTGATGAATTCTCAATCGTAAGTTTAGATGACGAGATCAACGAAACGACCATTCCTGCAGAAGAAGTACTTGAAACAATTGAAACTGAAAAGGAGGACGCGTAATGTTTCCACAACGCTTTCCTAGCACAAATAACGATATCGCAGATTTTGACGCAATTCGTTTAGCTGTAGCTAGCCCAGAAGATATAGTTGATTGGAGTTACGGTGAAGTAACCAAACCAGAAACAATCAATTACCGTACTCAGAAACCTGAGCGCGATGGACTATTCTGTGAACGTATTTTCGGTCCAGTTAAAGACATCAACCCACATGACGCCAAGTACAAGGGTGTTCGTAGCCGCGAAGCTGCTGTAGACAAGAAGGGTGAATTAGTCACTCGCAGCATCGTCAGACGAGAACGGATGGGCCACATAAACTTAGCAGTACCTGTAGCACACATTTGGTTTCTTCGTGGAACCCCTTCGGCTATCGGTCTATTACTAGGTATGACTGTTAAGAATCTTGAGCGAGTCGCGTATTTTGCTGGCTATATTATTAAGTCTGTAAACGTAGACAAGCGAGCCCTACTTCTAACAGACAAAGAAGCTGAATTTGCAGCAGCCAAGGAAGCCATTAAACTTCGATTCGAAAAAGAAGCTGATGATGAGAAGGCTAATGTTAAAGCTTTGGCTGAGATGCAGACCAAAGAAATTGAAGAAATCACAAAAGATTTTGAAGATTACAACGAACAACTCACTAGTCTAGTTAAGCTTAACTTAATTAGTGAAACCGATTACCGTAACCTACCCGACGATCTTCGTTCCGTAGTTTCTGTTGGTATGGGAGCAGCGGCGCTTAAGGACCTTCTGACAGATATTAACCTTAAAGACTTAATTGTTAACTTAAGTGCAGAATCTGAAGAAGCAAAAGGACAACGTAAGAAAAAGCTAATGAAGCGACTACGCTTACTCGAGAGCATGGACCGTGCTGGCATTAAACCAAGTAGCATGTGTTTGAGTGCGCTACCAGTCATTCCTCCAGATCTTCGTCCAATGGTTCAGCTTACTGGTGGACGTTTCGCGACATCAGATCTTAATGATCTTTACCGCCGTGTCATCAACCGGAATAACCGACTTAAAAAGTTGATTGATCTTAATGCACCTGAAGTAATTCGCCGAAATGAGCAACGCATGCTTCAAGAAGCTGTCGATGCATTGATTGATAATAACTCTGCACGTAGTGGTCGAGCTGTAGCCGCTACCGGTCAACGTCGCCGATTGAAGTCTTTAAGCGATATGCTTAAAGGCAAGCAAGGCCGTTTCCGTCAGAACTTACTAGGTAAGCGCGTAGACTACTCAGGTCGTTCTGTAATTGTTGCAGGACCTGAACTTAAGATAAGCCAGTGTGGACTTCCGAAAATGATGGCTCTTGAACTTTTCAAGCCTTTCGTTATAGGTGAGCTTATAGCTCGCGAGCACGCTCACAATATCCGAAGTGCTTCACGTTTGATTGAGTTAGGTGAAACTGTAGTTTGGGATGCACTTGACGAAGTCATCAAAGGCAAGTATGTACTACTTAACCGTGCTCCATCATTACACCGCTTGTCGATTCAAGCATTCATGCCAGTTCTCATTGAAGGTCGAGCTATTCAGCTACACCCTCTAGTCTGTAAAGGCTTCAACGCTGATTTCGACGGAGACCAAATGGCGGTTCACCTACCACTTAGTGATGAAGCTCAAGAAGAAGCTCGTACTATCATGGCAGCAAACCGCAACCTACTAAAGCCAGCCGATGGATCACCAATCTTGCACATTGAACAAGACATCGTCCTTGGTTGCTACTACCTTACTTACAACCGTCCAAACACTGATAAGAATAAGATACGTTCATTCTCAAGTTTAGATGAAGCACTAATGTCACTAGACGCAGGCAAAATTACTCTTCAGAGCTACGTTAAACTTCCATTCCGTGGACAAGTTCGCGATACAACTATAGGTCGAGTATTGTTTAATGAGACATTCCCAGAAGATTTTGAATTCCAAGATGAACCAATGACCAAGAAACGACTTCAGAAAGTAATGGGACAAGTGTATGCACAGTACGGTCAGGAACAGACTGCACTTATTGCCGATGATCTAAAAGATATCGGTTTTGAATACGCTACTCAATCTGGTCTAAGCATGGGCATGGGTGACTTCGAAGAGATCAAGGGAATGGATGATCTAGTTGAAGCCGGAGAAGTCCGTTCAGCTGCAATCTCTACCCAATATGATGAAGGCTTCATCACCGACGAAGAGCGTTACCGATTAACAGTCGAAAACTGGACAAAGATTGACTCTAGCGTACAGGAATTACTTGCTGCTCAGATGACAGATCGTGATAGCTCAATGGCTATCGCTATTACATCTGGTGCTCGTGGTAATATCTCGCAGATGAAAAACGCGGTTGGAATGCTAGGTGTTCAATCTGACGCTTCTGGTTTACCTATCGAGCTTCCTATTAAGTCCGGATACGTTAAGGGACTGAATCCACTTGAATACTTTACAGGTACACGTGGTACTCGTAAGGCGCTTATCGACATTGCGCTTAAAACAGCCGATGCCGGTTACTTAACTCGTCGTCTAGTTGACGTTTCTCAAGATGTATTTACACTTGATGACGACACTCTAGATCCCGGTTTCGCAATGCTTAGAGCTGATGCGGACGAGATTGGCGTAAGTTACGCTTCACGATTAACAGGTCGCTACGCGGCTGAGTCTGTAAAAGGATTCATTAAGAAGGGTGAGTTATTCACTCCTGATATTGCAAACAAGATTCAAGAAGAGGTAAGTCTTGACGGTATTAAGATTATGAGTGCGCTTAGTTGTACTAGCGTACGCGGTGTATCTCGTAAGTCTTATGGCGTTGATCCAGCTACTGGTCAAATGGTTGCTGGTCACCACCCAATCGGTGTTATAGCCGCTCAAAGTATTGGTGAACCAGGCACTCAGCTATCTCTAGACTCCAAACACCGTGGTGGTGCGGTTCTAGCAGATGATACTGCTCAAGGTCTTAGCCGTATTGAAGAGTTGTTTGAAGTACGAACACCTAAGGGTCAAGCTTACCTCACTGAAATTTCTGGCACAGTTAATACTTGGGAAGAAGGCGATCATTATGTCATTCAAGTAACGGCTGACGCTAAGGAGAAAGTGACTCTTAAACTTGGAGAACGTCGAGCGCACATAAAGAGCGGTACAGACGTAACTGCTGGTGATGTTGTTGCGGCTCTCGAAGACGCTTCTGAACCATTGGTTGCGCCAATGTCAGGCAAGGCCCAAGTTACAGATAGTGCCGTGATCATAACGCCTACAGCTTCAAGCGTAGTTCGTTACGAAGTACCTGGATTTAAGCAATTAACCATAAAAGATGGTGATAAGATTGTTGCCGGACAGCGTTTGACTAACGGTTCTATCAACTTGCATGATTTAATTCGTCTGCAAGGTGTTGAGCCAACTCAGCGTTACATCATGAACGAAATACTACGTATCTTTGCAGCACAAGGACAAAACATTTCTGATAAGCACCTTGAAATCATCGTTCGACAGATGTTCAGTCGCGTCCAAGTTGAAGATGCTGGAGATAGCGACTTTGTTACCGGTGACGTAGTGAGTAAGCTTGCAGTTGCTGAAGCAAACGAAGCTTTAGTTGCCAATAGTAAACAACCAGTCAAGTTCGCACAGTTGCTACTTGGTATTACCAAAGCATCGCTCAGCACTGACTCATTCCTAAGTGCTGCATCATTCCAAGATACAACTCGTGTTCTAATCGCCGCTGCAACAAGTGGCAAGATTGACCGTCTGTATGGTCTGAAAGAAAACGTAATCTTGGGACGAAAGATCCCAGTCGGTACTGGAGTCAAGTCACTAGAGATGGAAATTGAAATGGATGTTCTTGAGATTGAAGCCAACGAAATAATTGGCTAGATTCCAATACATTCTGAACATGTTGTCAAATTTAAGTGGTTCTGTTAGAATAACAAATGATATTTAAGCAATCCGAGCCAGGAACTAGGCATGGTTCCCGACGCAGCAGATTGCAACCGTAGAAGGAGATTCAATGCCAACTATCAATCAGTTAGTGCGCAAGCCGCGAGTAAAGACGACTGTCAAAACCAAGTCGCCTGCTATGCAGCGTGTGACAAACAACCTCAAAACTCGTAATTATGAGAAACCAGCACCATTTAAAAGAGGTGTCTGCGTTAAAGTTACTACTAAAACACCTAAGAAGCCTAACTCAGCTCTTCGCAAAGTTGCACGCGTGCGACTTAGTAATGGTTACGAAGTTTGGGCTTATATTGGTGGTGAAGGTCACAACCTACAGGAACACGCTGTTGTTCTAGTGCGTGGAGGCCGCGTCAAAGACTTACCAGGTGTGCGTTACCATATCGTTCGAGGTTCATTAGATCTACAGGGTGTACAAGGCCGCAAGAAGAGCCGTTCCAAGTACGGCGCTAAGAAAGACGGTAAATAATATGCCGCGCAAAAAGACAGCCTCACTAGTTCGTGATATCCCAGCTGACCGCCTTTACGGAAGTGTTCCAGTACAACGCTTCATCAATCGCATCATGCTTAATGGTAAGAAGCAGATTGCTGAACGCCTAGTTTACACGGGTATGCAGAAAGCAGCAGCAAAGCTTAAAGTTGACAATCCATTAGATGTTTTTGACCAAGCTATGAAGAATGTCCAACCACACATGGAGACTCGCTCTCGTCGTGTTGGTGGAGCTAACTACCAAATACCTTTCGAAGTTCGTGGCCAACGCCAAAACCACCTTACAACTATGTGGTTTGTTGCAGCTTGTCGAGCTCGCAAGGGAATCAGCATGGAAGATAGCATTGCTACTGAACTTATGGACGCTTACAACAACCAAGGTTCAGCTGTCAAGAAGCGTGAAGACGTACATAAGATGGCTGATGCTAACCGAGCATTTGCACACTTTGCAAGAACCGCAAACTAGTCCTCCAAGACTGCTTCAATCCAAGCTGCAGGCAAAAACTACAGAATAACTAAATAAGGAAACCCATGGCAGACAAAGTAACATCCATCGACAACATTCGAAACATCGGCATTATTGCCCACATTGACGCTGGTAAGACCACAACTACTGAAGGAATTCTTTTCCGTACTGGACTAAAGCACAAAATTGGTGCGGTTCATGACGGCGAAACGACTACTGACTGGATGGCTCAAGAGCGTGAACGAGGTATTACAATCGTGTCAGCGGCTGTTACCTGTTACTGGAAAGAACATCAGATCAATATTATCGATACACCTGGGCATATCGACTTTACTGCAGAAGTTGAACGTTCACTACGTGTACTTGATGGCGCTTGCGTAGTCTTTGACGGCAAAATGGGTGTTGAGAGTCAATCTGAAACTGTTTGGCGACAAGCCGACAAATACGGTGTTCCTCGTATCTGTTTTATAAATAAAATCAATCAAACAGGTGGCGATTTCTACAAATCTCTTGATTCGATTCACGCCCGTTTGACTAAGCGTGCTTTCCCAATTCATCTGCCAATCGGCTTTGAACAAAGTATTAACGGGGTAATTGACCTAGTAACAATGAAAGCCTACACCTACAAAGATTTTACAGATAATGAACTTGTTGAAGCTGAAGTTCCAGCAGACATACTAGATAAAGCTAAGCGTTACCGCTCTCTACTTGTAGAGAACGCTGTTGCTGAAGACGAAGCTATCTTAGAAAAATATTTTGAAGTCGGCGAAGAAGGTCTTAGTATAGATGAGATCAAAAAAGCTATTCGTACCGCAACACTTACAGGTAAGTTCTTTGCCGTAACAGGTGGTGATGGCCGAGGTGTTATTGTCGAAAAAGTTTTAGACACAGTTAATGAATATCTTCCAAGTCCGCTTGATCGTACCAGTACATGGGGAATTCATCCTAAAACAGGTGACCAAGAAGAGCGCAAGCCTGATGTCAAACAGCCACTAGCTGGATTAGCATTCAAGATTACTACAGATCCATTTGTTGGTAAGCTAGCTTATTTCCGAGTCTACTCAGGAAAATTAGCTGCTGGTTCGTATGTACTCAACAGTTCTACTGGAGAACGTGAACGCGTAGGACGTATCGTACGTATGCAAGCTGATAAGCGTGAGGACGTTACAGAAGTAACAGCTGGAGATATTGCTGCTATCGTTGGACTTAAAGGTACCACAACCGGACACACACTTTGCGATCCAGCGCATCCAATTGTCTTAGAAAACATTGTATTTCCAGAGCCCCCAGTGTCGATTGCAATTGAGCCAAAGACCAAGGCTGATCAAGAAAAAATGAGTATTGCTATGCAGCGCTTGGCAGAAGAAGACCCTACTTTCCGTATTCGTGTAGATGAAGAGACTGGCCAAACTATCATCAGCGGAATGGGTGAGCTTCATCTAGAAATTATTGTTGACCGTATGAAACGAGAGTTCGGTGTGGAAGCCAATATTGGTCAACCACAAGTTGCTTACCGAGAATCAATTAGAAAAGTTGGTGTTGAAGTTCAAGGGAAGTTTATCCGTCAGAGTGGCGGACGCGGTCAGTATGGTGACGTATGGCTACGAGTCAGCCAAAACGAACAAGGCGCAGGCTATGAGTTTATTAATTCTATCAAAGGTGGAGTTGTTCCTAGTGAGTACATCAAACCAGTTGACGAAGGCATCAAAGAGGCTTTGGCCAATGGTGTTATTGCTGGTTACCCAGTAGTCGATATTAAAGTTGAACTTTATGATGGTAGTTTCCACGAAGTTGACTCTTCAGAAATGGCATTCAAAATTGCCGGATCTATGGCTATTCAAGAAGGAGTTCGCCGAGCAGGACCAGTTCTACTAGAACCAGTCATGAAAGTCGTCGTAGTTACTCCTGAACAGTTCATGGGTGAAGTCATTGGAGATCTTAACAGCAAACGTGGTCGCATCGAAAGCATGGAAGATTTGAGTTCCGGTATTAAGGAAATCACAGCATTCGTTCCACTTGGCGAGATGTTCGGTTACACAACTAATCTTCGTAGTTCTACGCAAGGTCGTGCAAGTTCAAGCATGGAGCTTGATCACTACGCTGATGTGCCAAATAATGTCGCTGAAGCAATTATTGCTAAGCGCGCTAAGTAGAACTGACTAAGCAGAGCGGAACTCTTTACAAAGCCTAAGGATTTCTCTATACTGTCTTCGGTAACTTGTATGGGGTCTATTACCCTAATGCAATCGACAACTAAATAGCTAATATAATTAAGGAGCATCTCATTATGGCAGACAATTTCGTCCGAAATAAACCACACGTTAACGTTGGTACAATGGGTCACGTTGACCACGGTAAGACTACACTTACTGCAGCAATTACTACAGTTCTTTCTAAACGACTTCCTACTGCAATTAACAAGCCTGTAGCTTATGATCAAATCGACAACGCACCTGAAGAGCGAGCTCGCGGCATTACTATCGCAACATCTCATCAGGAATACGAAAGCGAAAATCGTCACTACGCACACGTTGATATGCCAGGACACGCTGATTATGTCAAGAACATGATTACTGGTGCTGCTCAAATCGACGGCGCTATTCTTGTTGTTGGTGCTAACGATGGTCCGTTACCGCAAACTCGTGAGCACGTTCTTCTTGCTCGTCAGGTTGGAGTACCTACTATCCTAGTATTCCTGAACAAAATGGACCTTGCTGATCCTGAACTAGTAGAATTAGTTGAAGAAGAAATTCGTGACTTACTTGAGAAGAACGGTTTTGACCGTAACGCTCCAATCATAAAGGGTTCTGCAACTAAGGCTCTAGCTGGCGATGCAGCTTCTGAAGACGCAATCATGGAACTCGTTAAGGCTATGGATGATTTTATTCCAGAACCAAAGCGCGAATTAGACAAGCCATTTCTAATGCCAATCGAAGATGTATTCTCAATCAAAGGTCGTGGCACAGTTGCTACAGGCCGTATTGAAACTGGTATCGTCAAGGTCAACGAAGAAGTTGAAATTGTTGGTATACGTGATACTCGTAAAGTCGTCGTAACAGGTGTTGAAATGTTCAAGAAAAATCTTGACCAGGGTCAAGCCGGCGATAACGTTGGTATCTTGCTTCGAGGAATTGAGCGTGAAGATATTGAGCGTGGTCAAGTTTTGTCTAAGCCAGCTAGTATTACTCCGCACACTGAATTCGACAGCGAAGTTTACATCCTAAACAAGGATGAGGGCGGCCGACATACTCCATTCTTCAAAGGTTACAAGCCACAGTTCTACTTCCGAACTA
>JAYVRB010000017.1:0-2314 GCA_043776675.1 bacterium | reverse complement strand
CCTTTTCATACCTACTGCGCTCGCAAGTATCGTTGGTCTGATTATATTTTTAATATTTTTTGGAACCACTTTGCTATTAGCAATCGGGGCAGCGTTCTTGGTGCTGCTTGCGCGCCAGATGTTTATTATAGCCTTATTACTTGTTGCTCCATTGGCAATCTTAGCGTGGATTTTCCCTGGTAACGACGCATTATGGAAGGGTTGGTGGGGGACTTTTTCAAAACTGCTCATTATGTTCCCACTCATAATGCTCATTATTGGCGTTGGGAGAATATTCGCGTTACTACTTAATGTTACTAGTGGCGGCACGCTGGATGGAGCAATTCTAAACCCTATTATGAAACTTGGCGCATATATGCTGCCATATGCATTCATCCCGTTCACATTTAAATTCGCCGGTGGGTTATTCGGTAACCTTGCGGGCATAGTTAATGATAAGAATAAAGGGTTGTTTGACCGCGCCAAGAAAAGTAGGGCCCATAAATTTGAACGTGCAAAAAGTGGAAATTATATGCGTGGCGGAAATAAAGAAGGGTCTTTTCGTTCAGGAGTAAATAAAGCTTTTGAAGTAGGCTTAAACGCAAATAGAGCTGGTATGAATCCTTTTCGTATGAAGTCTCAAATGCAAACAGCTCTATCAAATAATAAATATCTAGAAGCAAAAGAAGCACTAGAAAAAAATCAAGATTTGGCTGCGATAAAGGGTAACGATGATTTCTTAGAAGCTGGACGTGTTGCAAATGATGTAGTCAGAAAATCTGATGGAACGGTATTTCTTAACAATCGTGGTAAGCAAGTAGAAGGAGATGGGTCGGATAAAGCCACGCGTGCTTATTTAGAAGCTAGAGGAGATAATTATAACACTGAAGACATCAATAATGCTGTTGCCGCAATAAGAAACGCTAAACGAGGTATGTCACAAGATTCTTACAATGTTGCTTCGTCACTTGGTATTATTAGTACTGGTACTGGTTACTCTGGCGGTGCGGGAGAGATGGATAAAGCGATCGTAGAAGCCACCGGTACAGATACTTTGTTAGCAAGCCGATTGATTGCCGAAGGTCGTGGCTTAGCGTCTCAGGCGCGTAGGCCTGATCTTGCCGGTGGAGGCTACGGCGCAAGACTAAATGCTTTCAAGGGTATGCGAAATGCAATGCTAGATCCTAATGCTACGGAAGGAAGCATTTCTTCGGCTGCTACGGAGACTACAAGAATAGTTGACAATGATACTTTGCAATCACAAAGTGGTGGAACAATTGCAACAATGAAGAAAGCTACTTTAGAGAGTAGGATAGCTCCAATGATGTATCAAGATCTCAAAAGCACAATTGATTCTGGTGATAGTGTAAAATTCTTAAGAGAAATCGGCGCTATTGAAGGAAGGCATGATGTTATGAATCAAATAAGTCCAGAGAATGCTGGAGTACTTGCGGACAAAGTACTAAGTCAGCAAATAGACGTCAGCTCGCTCACACCTGAACTACAGACTTTACTTGCAACTGCAATTCAAGAATTTACTAGAGATGTAAACGGAGATGTAACCGGAACTACATCAAAACAATTCATAACTGTCCAACAAGCAGGCGAAGCAGTTTCTGGAAATGACGTATATAGACAAGCACGCAAAGAATTCGGTAGTGCGTTAGCTGCACAACAAAGCAACAGACCAACTGATGCTGATCCAGGAGCTATAACAGGAATAAATCCCTAGATAGGCATTCAGTGATGGCGACGTATAAAGTACTACAAGATATTTAGACGGAGGATAAGCTCCTTGGGCGATAGGGGTTTCAGGCTTGATCGAAAATTAACCAGTTAGCCAAGTTGGTTTTGTTAATCACAGTAAAGCTAGCTTCGGGGTAGGTTTGTTTAAATACTACAGGCGTGCGAGCGGTACTGTCCGTCCATTTGAATTCAAATGCCTGAATAATTGAACCGTGCGCTTCAACCAAATCAACCTCACCATATAATCCACGCCAATACTGCTGTGTTCGGGTTTGCTTGAGCTCGGTTAGTTGCTTACGGCGCTCATTCATACAGAAGTTTTCCCATAGACCCCCAACGTCGTTCCTTATTTCGATAGGATTGGTGTTGTCTATAAGAGCATTCCGAACACCGAGGTCGTAAAAATACACCTTACGCTTACGATTAGTGATCTGGTTACGCTTATTAGCAGTTAGGGCATTAACCCGGTAGACAATAAATGCCGCTTCCAGCACCGTTATGTAACGCTCTATTGTCTCGAGTTTGACGCCTAGTGTATTTGCTAACTCGTGGTAAGAAACCTCCTGGCCAATTTGTAGGGCAAGGGCTT
>JAYVRB010000016.1:0-9037 GCA_043776675.1 bacterium | reverse complement strand
TGAGGTTTCTTGCTGCTTCATTGAGCATGACTACAATCCAAGTAACAATCAATACGGCTAAACAGATTACTAGACTAAGAGTTAGCGCTCCACGATTTACTGGAAGTGACCAGTTAAATATCTGCCATTCACTAGATTTTGTAACTACTGAATTGAAAAGAGTTGAAATGCTTCCAGGTAGGCTACTTACGATTCCAACAGTAATTATCAGTGAGATACCGTTACCAACACTCTGTTCAGTAATAAGCTCACCTAACCACATCAAAAGCATTGAACCTCCAGTTAGAGCTGCAACCATAAGAATCCACTGCGACAGAGAAGAGTTTGCGGTGATATCACCAACTCCAGCAATACTACTTGCTGCTTGTTTAATTAGATATATTGATCCAATGGATTGAATAATAGCTAGGGGGAATGTTAGGAGTCGAGTAATTTGGTTGATCTTCTTCTGACCAAACTCACCTTCCTTACGTAAAGCTTCTAACCGTGGCAGAGCTTTAGTAAGAAGCTGCATGATAATCGATGCGTTGATGTACGGACCAAGACCTGCGATCATAATTGAAAAATTGGCTAATGCTCCTCCAGAAAGCACGTTGATGAAACTAAGTAACTGGGGAGTATCGTTAGAAGCAAACAGGTTATTTAAAACTTGACGTAAAACTTCAGGGCTAGCAAGTGGAACTGGTATGTGAGAAAGTATGCGGAATATTAATAGTACGCCCAGTACAGCCATGATGCGATTACGCATGTCTTTATGACCTATTGAACGTACAATTATTTTCCAATTCATTCTTACCCTCTTAACAAATTAGATACATTTAATCACATTATGCTTAGAACTTATAATTCTTTATGCAAGAATAACAGATTATTTGGTTGTTTTGGTGCTAGTTTTAGGACGAGACAAAATACGCACTTTTTCGAAGCTTCCGCCGGCTTTCTGAATTGCTTCAATAGCACTTTCACTTGCACCAGCTAACTTTACAGTAACTTTCTTGGTAACTTCACCTTTTGATATCAACTTAACTTCAACGAAAGCGTTACTTATAAGATTAGCGTGTGACAGAGTTTCAGCATTAACAGTTTTACCTGCAAATTGGTCAAGTTGGCCCGTATACACTACTTCAGCTTTACGCTTCAATGAACGGAAACCTGGAAGCTTAGGTAATTGCTGCATCAATGGATTTGCACCACCAGCAAACCCTGGCTTTGCAGAAGAACCTGTACGTGAACCTTGACCCTTAGTACCGCGTCCTGCAGTCTTACCTTGACCTGCAGAAATACCTCGACCGACACGATTAGTTTTTTTGTATGGAGATATCTTTAAATCATTGTATTTCATATTAACCCTTAACTGCTTTTGCTTTAGACTTTGTCGTAATCCAATTTTTGGATGGAGTAAGCAATCTTAGAGCTTCAATAGTTGCGTATGCTGCGTTTGTTTTGTTACTTGAACCAAGTGACTTAGATAGAACGTTCTTGACGCCTGAAACTTCAAGGATAGTGCGCACTACACCACCAGCAATCAAACCCGTACCAGCACTTGCAGGCATAAGTAAAATGTTAGCTCCGCCAACTTTTGCTTGAGAATCATGAGGAAGTGTACCTTTGTATAGAGAGACTGTTATGAACTGCTTCTTTGCTACTTCAGTAGCTTTACCAACAGCCGCAGTAACGTCCATACCTTTAGCAGTGCCTACTCCTACTCGATTCTTTCGATCACCAACCACTACTAAAGCTCGGAAGCGGAAGCGTCGACCACCCTTTACTACACGAGCAACTCTGTCAATGTGCAATGTTCGCTCATCAAATTGCTTTTCTTCTACTGGCATATCAGTGCGGCGACGGCGATCTTGACGATCTTGCTTTGGTGCATCAGCCATATTAAAACTCCAATCCTGCATTACGAGCAGCATCTGCTAAAGCGGCAACACGTCCGTGATATAGCTTGCTTCCTCGGTCAAATACGACTGTCTTGATTTTCTTAGTCTTAGCTAGTTTAGCTATTTCTGTTCCTACCCAAGCTGCCTTTGCACTACGGTTTCCTGTAACTTCTTTTTTGCCGACTGTAGAAACGTATGCAAGTGTCTTAGATGTTGAATCATCAATCAACTGAGCGATGATATGAAGGTTCGTAATTCGAATACTTAATCTTGGTCGATCGGTTGTACCGGTGACCTGAGAACGAACACGATGTGCTCTTATCTGCCGGTTATGTAATTTATGTGATAGGTTACTCATGATTATTTATCCTTTCCACTCTTACCAGACTTACGGATAATACGCTCGTCGTCATATTTAATTCCTTTACCCTTGTAAGGTTCAGGTTTCTTAAGTGCTCTGATTTCAGCAGCTACTTGACCTACTTGCTGCTTGCTTGATCCGCTGACAGTCATAATATTTTGGTCTACAGCTACATTTACGCCTGCAGGAATTGAAAAGATTACTTCGTGTGAAAATCCTAAACTAAGTTTGAGGTTAGAACCCTGAACTGCTACACGGTAACCAACTCCATTAAGTTCTAACTTCCTAGTGAATCCGGTGCTAACACCAATCACCATATTGTTTATTAAAGCTCTCATAAGACCGTGTTTAGCTCGAACTTTAGGCATATCATTAGCTCGTGATACCGTTACAATGCCGTTTTCTTGAGTTACGGTAATTTCAGGCATAGTAAATTGGGTTAAAGTACCTTTACTGCCTGAGACTGTAATCTCAGCATCGTCGACAGTGATTGTCACACCGATCGGGATTGCGATTGGTAGTTTTCCTACTCGACTCATATTATTTCCTTACTTCCTTAATAAACTTTACAAATTAATTCGCCGCCAATATGCGCAGCTTTGGCTTGATCGCCACTCATAATACCCTTACTGGTAGAAACGATAACCATACCCCTACCACGCTTAACAACAGGAATTTCTTTGCTATTTACGTAGTAACGGCGTCCAGGAGTACTAATACGAACTATTTCGCTTATTCGCGGATTAGCATCTTCACTGTTAATGCGAATATTTAGGATTTTACCAATTTCAGCATCACTAGTGGTCACTAAATCTATGAAATTACTAGCTTGCAAGATCTTAGCAACAGATTCCTTAATTTTGGAATGGGGCAAGCTAACTTCAGTCTTGTTAACTGCGATGGCATTACGAATTCGGGTAAACATGTCTGCGATTGGGTCTGTAGATGTTCTGCTCATATGGTTTACCAGCTCGACTTTGTTACGCCAGGTATTTCACCCTTGACTGCATGTTCTCGAAAACTCAAGCGGCTTAGACCAAATTGGCGCATGAATCCACGTGAACGACCGGTTTCAACGCAACGATTAGTGCGACGTGTTGGGCTAGAATTGCGGGGCAATTTAGCCAAACCTTCAAGGTCACCGAGTTTCTTTAGTTCAGCACGCTTTTCAGCATACTGAGCGATCATTCGGATTCGCTTAGCGTCACGTACTTTAATAGATGTTTTGGCCATAACTATTTACCTTCCTTTTCAAATGGCATACCAAACTTCTCGAGCAAAGCTCTAGCATGCGCTTGTTGTTCACATTTAATTACAAATACTGCTTGAAGTCCGTGGGGTGTAGTGGTTTCGTCGAAACTAAGCTCAGGAAAGACAGATTGATCAGTAAAGCCAATTGAGAAATTTCCTTGTTTATCAAATGCTTTGGCGTGGACTCCGTGAAAATCTCGTAGTCTAGGCAATACTATATTGATCAAACGATCAGTAAATTCGTACATTCGATTGCCTCGGAGCGTAACTTTAAGCCCAATTTTGTTTCCTTCACGAAGCTTGAAGCTAGCAATAGATACCTTAGCTATGGTGCCTACTGGTTGCTGTCCTGTAATCTTACGAATTGTGTTAGTAGCAACTTCGAATACTTTCTTGTCGTCTTTAGCACGACCAAGACCTGAGTTAACTATGATTTTCTCAATGCGTGGAACTTGATGAATATTCTTAAGATCTAACTCTTTCATTAATTCTTTTGAAATAGTCTTAAAATAAGATGATCTTAGTCTCGGAGCGGTAGAAATTTTTACGAGTTTAGTTGCAGTAGCCATTACTTAATCTCCTTATCTGAAGATTTGAAAAACCTTGATTTAGCACCTTTAGCATCAATCTTAAATCCAATTCGACTAGCTTTCTTTGATGTTGGCTCAACAATAGCTACTTTACTAACCCACATTGGCTTAGTGATCTCAACAATCGCACCTTGAGGATGAGCTTTGGTTGGCTTGACGTGCTTTTTAACTATGTTAATTCCAGCAACAGTCACTTTGTTCTCACGTGGATGAACGGCAGTGATTTTGCCAGTCTTTC
Organism: bacterium; assembly: GCA_043776675.1. Lineage (GTDB taxonomy): Bacteria > Patescibacteriota > Saccharimonadia > Saccharimonadales > UBA4665 > JAJXTN01. Next base: position 4,714 of record JAYVRB010000016.1, on the reverse strand, counting down.
CCTTGTATTTTCCAGATCTCACGATAACTAGATCGCCCTTCTTAAGACGAATCTTGAAAATCTTTGGAGCATCAGAAATGTTCATTATAGTACCTCCGGAGCGAGTGAAATTATCTTGGCGTAGCCCATATCACGAAGTTCGCGAGGTACAGGGCCAAATATACGAGTTCCTCGTGGAAGCTTAGCTTCGTCGATAATTACTGCTGCATTATCGTCAAACTTAATTGTAGAACCGTCTTTGCGACGAATCTGATTGCGGGTACGAACAACTACAGCGCGAACTACAGACTTCTTTTTGACAGTGCCTGTAGTGCTAGCTTGCTTCACGGTAGCAACAATAATGTCACCAACACCAGCATAACGACGACGTGTGCCACCTAACACTCGGATACATAAGATTTCCTTAGCACCACTGTTATCGCAAACGCCTAAACGTGTTTCTTGCTGAATCATTACTGCTTCTCCGCTTCTTTAACTGTCTTGGATTTGGAAGCTACGTGACTAGTATCGTCAGATTTAAATACTTCAGTAGCGTCATCTCTTAAAGATGGTTTTTCGATAATACGACTAAGTATAAAATGCTTACGTGCGCTGATAGGACGAGATTCGACGATTTCAACTTTGTCACCGTTCTGAGCTTCATTCTTTTCATCGTGAGCCATAAACTTAGATGCAACAGTATACTGTTTGCGGTACAAAGGATGAGTCTTACGGGTTTGGACGGTTACAACAATAGTCTTGTCTGCCTTACTAGATGTAACGATACCGATAATTGATTTAGACATTATTTTGTCTCCTTGGTTAGGGCTTCACCGAGAACTGTAAGTAAGCGAGCAAGATCTTTGCGCTTATTACGAATAATACGGTTGTTTTGTAATTCGCCCATGTGTAATCGGCGCTTTAGCTCAGTGATTTCTTCGCGGAGCTTTGTACTCTCGGTAGTTAACTGAGTAGTAGAAAATTTACGGATATCAGCAACTTTCATTATTTGTCCTCCCGCATAAGAAACTTAGTCTTAACAGGAAGCTTATTGGAGGCAAGGCGCATTGCTTCTCGAGCAATTTCTTCACTGACACCTTGCATTTCAAATAGGATTGTACCAGTTCGTACTTTTGCAACAAAAAATTCAGGACTTCCTTTGCCGCTACCCATTTTAACGTCTAATGGCTTACGAGTAACTGCAATGTGTGGAAAGATTCGAATCCAGATTTTACCGCCGCGATTGATGTGACGCGTCATTGCTTGACGAGATGCCTCGATCTGACGAGCCGTAATACGTTCATTGCCTTGTGACTGCAATGCGTAGTCACCAAAAGCTATGTAGTTGCCACTAGTAGCAACGCCACGAATCTTGCCTTTTCGGATTTTACGGAACTTAGTTCGCTTTGGCATTAACATTAGAGTGTCTCTCCCTTGTAAATCCAAACCTTAACACCAATGATTCCAGCTGGAGTCTGTGCATTAGTGTGGGCATAATCGATATCAGCACGGATAGTATGAAGAGGCACACTACCTTGAACTTCTTTCTCAATTCTCGACATTTCAGCACCATTCAAACGTCCAGATACTTGAATACGAATACCCTTGGCTCCAGCACGCATAGTTGCAGCAGCCGTAGACTTGATAGCTCGTCGGAAACTCATGCGTCGTTCCAATTGGTGAGCAATATTCTCTGCAACCAACTTAGCGTACATATCAGGTTTTTTGACTTCTTCAATATTGACACGTGTAGTAGTCTTGTAGATATTTTCGATAGCATCTTTAAGCTCTGTTGCTCCTGTACCGCCTCGACCGATAACAACACCGGCTTTCGCAGTAGCTATAGTGACTGTGACTAGGTTAGGAGTACGGGCAATATCTACACGGTTGATAGCGGCACGGCTACCTAGCTTAGTATCAATATGCTTACGCACGGCTAGATCTTCACCTAGATACCTAGCGTAATCACGCTTGTTTACAAACCACTTACTGCGCCAGTTCTTATTGACCTGGAGACGCATGCTAATAGGATTTACTTTTTGGCCCATTACTTGGTCTCCTTCTTAACTTCTGCTTTAGCAGTCTTCTTGATCTCTCGAAGTTCACCATCAACAACTACACGAATGTGACTGCTTCGCCTCTGGAATGGTAATGCACGACCTTGTGCAGCTGGACGAAAACGCTTTAAACGTGGTCCAGGAGATACAGAAATCTCAGTAATTCGGAGAGTTGCAGGTTTGTAGTTGTGGTTATGCTCTGCGTTAGCTTTAGCACTAGCAATAACTTTGCTAACGACTGAAGCTGTTCGGCGTGGTGTATGCTCTAGAATGATAAGAGCATCTGAAACAGTACGGCCACGAACTAGAGCTGCGACTTCACCAACTTTACGAGGGCTCATTCTTACGCCTTTAGCGATTGCTTGTACTCCCATGATTAAGCCTGTGCCGCTTTCGCCATCTTGCTTCCGTGAGTACGGAACTTGCGAGTTGGACTAAATTCACCTAGTTTATGACCTACCATGTTTTCTGTGATAAATACTGGAACATGAACTTTGCCGTTGTGAACTGCAATAGTGCGACCAACAAACTCTGGTGTAATTGTACTTGCACGAGCCCATGTCTTAATGATTGTACGATCATCAGTGCCAAGAGCATTAACTTTCTTAGCGAGTTTGAAATCTACAAATGGGCCTTTTTTGAGTGAGCGTGACATATAGGTTATTTCCTCTTCGCCAAGTGACGACTTCTTACGATAAATTTAGTAGTACTCTTACGACGGCGAGTCTTGAATCCAAGTGTCTTCTGACCCCAAGGAGTCTTAGGAGCTGCACCGTGATCCTTACCACCACCGACACCGTGTCGGCCACCATCTCCACCACCGTGAGGGTGATCAACGGCGTTCATAACTACACCGCGAACACCTGGACGAATTCCTTTGTGTCGGTTACGACCAGCTTTGCCAATCTTAACGTTCTGGTGTTGTTCGTTGCTTATTACGCCAATGCTGGCTGTGCAGTTTTCGTTAATTAGACGAACTTCATTGCTAGGTAAACGTACTTGAGCATAACCATTATCACGTCCCATGAGCTGAGCGCTATTACCAGCACTACGTACTAATTGTGCTCCAAAACCAACTTTGAGTTCAATTGCGTGGATCGTGCTACCGATAGGAATGTTCTTGAGCGGTAAGCGATTACCAGCATCAATTGAAACTTCTTTGCCGCTAGTAATAGTCTGGCCAACTTGCATGCCTTGAGCTAGTAGTATGTAGTGATATGTACCATTTGACTCTTTGAGACGAGCAATACGAGCACTACGATTTGGGTCATATTCAATGTGTTCGATAACACCCGTGATACCATCAGCGAGGTTGAAATTGACTAATCGATAAAATTTGCGGGCTCCACCACCTTGGTGACGAGTTGTAATACGACCTTGGTTGTTGCGACCATTGCCACGGCGTTTGCTAACAACCAGTGAACGTACTGGCTTCTTGGTAGTAATGTCATCAAAATCTTGAGAGGTCATACCGCGTTGGCCAGGAGTTGTAGGATTGAAAGATTTAATAGCCATTACTTGGACTCCTTAGACTTCTTGACAAGCTTGAGCCCACGCTTTTCTGTTTTCTCAACTTGCTTGGAAGCGGCTTTGTCGACTTTGGCTTGAGTGGCATCTTGTTTAGCTTGCTCTTCTTCAACAGCATTGAAGAATGGTAGTGAATGGCCCTTCTCTAGAGTTACGTATGCTTTACGAATATCGTTACGATTGCCGTTAGCGTTTACCATGCGACGTCCATTAAGACTGATGATGCGCTTAGCTTTTCCAGATATATTAGTAGTATTTACGGTTGCTACTTTGACTTCAAACTGAGATTCTACTGCACGTGCAATAGAGTGCTTGTTGACACCCTTCTCAACTTCAAATACATATACTCTTGAATTACTAAGGGCGTAAGTCTTTTCGTTTAGACGAGGGCGCAATGTAATAGTTTTACTCATTATTTCGTTTCCTTAGTTAGCCAAAGACTAATAGGAGCAAGCGCTTTCTCAACAATCATAATTCGATCAGCGTTTAGTACATCAAATACATTTACATACTGAGCTGCAACAACTTTAACTTCTGATAGGTTTTGGCTAGCTTTGGTAAGTTCGGTTGTTTTGTGATCTACAACAAGTAGTACATTACGATTTGCATCAAGTTTATTTAATAGTTTAACCAAATCAGCAGTTTTGCCAGATTTGATATCAATAGACTCGATAACTGCAATCTTGCCTGCATCAGAAGCGAGGCTAAGAGCTTGACGGATAGCTTGGCGCTTTGTTCTGGTATTCATTTGCTTGGTATAATTCTCTTCACCTGTTGGGCCGAAAGTGATGCCACCACCACGCCAGATAGGAACACGACTAGAACCGAAACGTGCTCGCCCAGTACCCTTTTGCTTCCATGGTTTCTTACCACCACCACTGACTAGACCACGAGTCTTAGTTACGGCGTTATTTTCACGACTATTAGACAGGTAAGCTACGTAAGCGTTCTTTAGAAGTTCATGAGAAGTGATAACTTCGCCAAATATAGCTTTGTCTAATTTTGCAGGGGTTTTAGCCTTTGCACCAGCTTTAGTATAAGTAGGAGTAGCCATTACTTACTTCCCTTGATGACAATCAAACTTTTGTTAGGACCTGGGACTGAGCCTGTAATACCGATTAGCCCACGCTCCATATCTACTAATGCAATCT
>JAYVRB010000015.1:0-2370 GCA_043776675.1 bacterium | reverse complement strand
ATAATTCTGGAGCAACAGGAACTATTAAGTATTTTGTAAAAAGATGGTCAGATGCAGTCGGTGGACCAACTGGAATCCCTACATATTCTGGTGGCGGTGGCGGAAGCGTCGCCGCTGGCGGCGCTAACACTAATATTCAATATAATTCTTCTGGTGTTTTAGCTGGAGACAATAGATTTGACTGGGATGCTACAAACGGCGCCATGGACTTAAATGGCCTTAAATATCACGTACTTAGCCCTGCTATTACGCTGAATGATAACCAGGCGTCACCTATTTCTGTAATATCTTACGACCAGACGGCAGCTAGAGCATTATTTATAGAGTATTCGGCAGTAAGAGGCACAATCTTTAGAACAGGCCGCCTAATTATTGCACACAATGGTACAGCAGCGGTTATCAGTGATGATTTTGTTGAAACATCCACTTTTGGAATAACCTTTAGCGTAGCTATTTCGGGATCAAATATAGAAGTAAGATACACAACAACAAGCACTGGTGCTTCTGGCCAGATTAAATATACAACACGTAGATGGAATTAAAAAAGGAATAAAAAATGAGCGATGTTTTGAAGTTTGATAATGCAATTAGAGTTGGGTCGCTTACGGCCGCTCCTGTGAATCCAGTAAACGGTACAATTTACTACGATACCGGTACAAATAAATTTCAATTTTATGAATCCGGCGCATTTAGACCTGCCTCATTAGCTCAAATCGTCGCACATTTAGACGGAGTTGGTTTAAAGCACACCGCTGATCAAATCGATTACACACGCGCCGATGGATCTCGTAAAAACATTGCAGCTGACGCTACAAGCCCAGATGTTCAATCTGCTTTAAATAACCTCGACGATGCTATTGGGTCTTTAGCTGCCTCTCCTACAAACTACACACCTGCATCCCCTGCTATCGTTGCTAGCCATTTAGCTGCAATCGATACCGCTTTAGCCGTAGCTGGTGGATCAGCTTTCTCTGATTCATTATTTAGAATTCAAGACAACGGTAATGCTACAAAGCAATTAGCCTTTGAAGTTTCTGGTATTGCGGCCGCCACAACTCGTACGATTACAGTAGGCGATGAAAACATTAACTTATCTACTGGCGTTTCAAGTTCTTTTTCAAACAGAACCCTGAGCAACTTGGGCACCACAAGTATCAATGCAGCTTTATTACCTAGCGGCGACGCAAGTGCTAATTTAGGAAGTACAAGCTTACGTTGGAATGAAGGTTATTTTAATGCACTTAGAGGAGCTACAGCAGTAAACTCCGTACAGGTCACTTCTCGCGTACTAGTGTCTTCTGCCGGAAGCAACGTCTTAACGTGGGCTTCGGGTAACGTAGCTGTAAATGCTGGCGCTGCATTACGGTTTTTAGACGCAGATGAATCTAATTACGTAGCATTTACGGCCCCTGCAACGGTGATCTCTAATGTAATCTGGACACTGCCTTCCGCTGACGGATCGGCGAATCAAGTTCTTACTACAAATGGCACTGGCACACTCACCTGGTCCACGCCTACCACTTCTTCATTTTCAGATTCTCTTTTTAGAGTTCAAGATAACGGCGATGCTACAAAGCAATTAGCCTTTGAAGTTTCTGGAATTTCAACTGCCACAACTCGTACTATCACGGTTCCAGACGCCGATGTTAATCTAACAGATGTTAATAACGCTATCTTAAAAGATGGCTCTAGAGCCTTTACAGCTGCTCAATCTTTTGGTGGATTCAAAGCCACAAACCTAGCTAACCCAACTGTCGCTCAAGACGCGGCTACCAAGAACTACGTCGATACTGGATTTGCAACCACTACTTTAAACAATCTAGGCGTGACCTCAATAAACGCAGATCTTTTACCGTCTGCTGATATTACCCGCGCTATTGGTTCTTCGACGCTTAGATTTTTAAACATTTATACTACTAATTTAAGATCTGGCCCAACTGGCCCTAGAATCAATCTCAGCACTGGTGAGATGTATGATTCCGCCAACAACCTCTCTGCTGATTTTTCAAATAAAGAATTATCTAGCGGTGGCGTTCTTAAAATGGGTTGGTCTGGATCTGGCTTATCACTATATACTGGTGGAAATACAGATTTAAGCCTTGATCCAGGCGGTACAGGTGCGGTAAACGTAAACAGTTCACGTATCACTAACGTTTCTACTCCAACAGCTGACACAGATGCAGCAAACAAGGCATACGTTGATGCTATTAAACAAGGTCTTGATATTAAAGATTCTGTTCGTGTTGCCTCTACCGCTAACATCGCTACTTTGTCTGGTCTTTTAACTATCGACGGAGTTACAGTTGTAGCCGCTGACCGAGTTTTAGTTAAAAACCAAACCGCTGCCTCAGCAAACGGTATTTATGTAGC
>JAYVRB010000014.1:0-2405 GCA_043776675.1 bacterium | reverse complement strand
GGTACTGAAGACCGACATGACATAATCCCAGAAGAAGAAGAATCTATATACGCTTTACCAATCAATGCAGCAGTCAACAGAAATGATGTTGAGAATTGGTTCCAAGACGCTGTTCTCCCAGCAATACCAAATGCAGAACTTGTCAATGTAAGGCGCAGTGGTGGAAATTATTATGCTCACGTGCTCGTTCCAACGAGAGATGCTGATAAACTCGCCGAACTGTATCTTGGAGAGTCAGACGTAGATGAAAGTGATATTGCTCATCTAGAGACTCATGCGCAACAACCAGATGCAGTATCTAATAACACTGCGCCAGTTCCAGCTCCAGCTCCTGTAGATGACATCATTACTCCAGACACTCCAGAGTACTTGCCATTGACTGGCCCAGGAGCACAATTGGCTCAATGGAGTGCTATTAATTACGCGACATCTACAAATGGAATAACAGTTGGTGTTGGTTCTAGAGTTCAACACACTAGTTCTGGTCTAAAAGGTACTATCATTTCAGTAGAAAACAAGCCAGGCATATCTGCGTATATGAAAGTGCGTCTAGATAGCACAAATAAAGTAGTTATTTGGTCTGAGAATAAAGCTTTAGCTATTCCAATGAATGGCAACAATGCAAATCCTGCGCCACATGTTAACGCGAATAGTCCTGATTCTATTCTAGAACCAAACGTTAGAGAGTATTTAGATGCTCCAGTGAATTTTGCTTCAATGGCGACTAAGCCGGGCAACGAGATTGCAGGCGTAAACAATATGGGAACTGTCCCATCAGTGCTAGCTCCGTATGCGAACCCAGATATTGCAGCTATTAACTATACTGCTCTTGGTCTTGACCGAGCTGTTGAAATCGAGTACGCTGGAAAAGATAGAGTATCTATTGACAATCTTATTTCACTTACTGAGCAGATACATGCTGAAGAACGCAACAGAGATCGTCAACGAGTTAGTGAACTTAAGACGCTACTGCAAAACGGTATAGCTGATGCATTTGGTGTTAGACATGGGTTGACGTTTGGAAAATTCAATTTAAGTGTAGATGGTAAAGGGATATCAACTATTGACTATAATTCAGATAGCTCTACTAAGTTTATCACGTTTTCCTTTGAGGGAGAAGTAAAAACACCAAGTGGAGACAAAGTTGGTGATGTGTCACGAGAGTTACGAGTGAAAATTAACAGAGATGCTAACGGAACTCGAACTGGTCATACTAGTACTGCTGAAAACGTTTATCTAGTAGTAGACTCTACAAGCTTACAACAAGCACTTGGCCTACAAGATAGACCAAAAGTATCTGGATTTGCTAGTGTCTATGGACGCTATATAGAAAACTGGTACTATGCTAATAATGTAAGTAAAATTAATGTGCACGCAGCTGGTGCCGGCAAATACAATGGTGCATTCACATGGGCGATTAGCGGATTTGAGTTTCAGAGGCCAGAATTTGCATACAATATCGCACGGGATATGAAGCGTGAAGCAAGAACGGATAAAGAAAGAAAAATTGCAGATAATTTTATTAACCAAGTTGCTAAAGCTAGAGCAACTGGAGACGTGTCGCTGTACCCGAAACCAATTGACTTTGCACTTGCTGATTGGAGTGGCACTTCTAAAGACAACAACAACTGGTTCGGTAAGAGGGTTATGTCTGGCTCAGACTGGTTAGGCGTTAAATCACTAGAGTATAAGAGCTTACCAAATGCGTATAAAGAACGTATCAACAAGCGCAAAATGGAATCTGCAATGCAACGTGCTGAAGCAAACCAGAACACTCCGAATGTCAGCATGCATTTCGCTCAGTCATTAGATAATCAAACAACGTTCAAAGAATACCAAGAAGCGAAAATGCACTTTGCTGCTATTAAAGACGTTCTTGTCAACAATCGCTCTTTAGCAGCTCTTTCTCCAAAAGCAAAAATGGCTTTGCATGAGTTCACTACTGGTGAGATACTAAAAGGCACAGACTCCAAAGTCCCAATAGATGATGCAATAAAAATTCTTCATGCACTTGATGGAGAACACGCCGCTGATAATCCATCATTTGCTGTGAACGACCTAGGACCTGGTGAAGCTCTTAGAGATGTTGAATGGTTCGAAATTGCCGATGGAACAGTGCCAGGATTTACTATCAAATCACCTAGCAACCTGGGAATCAACGACACGTATATTGCTATTCATGACTCAACTGGGCAAGTCTTCTTTGTCAAAAAAGACACAAACACTAAAGCAGCAGTCAGTATTGAGGCTGGTGCGCAGGGTATGGCTAGAGGTCTTGGACTCTTTTCATACGATGTTGCTCCAAGCAGACTTAGCTCCAGTGACACTTTCGTCATGCGACCCGTTGGTGCTAACTTCCCGCTAGCAGGGGCGGCTACTGCAACAACTCGTTCGCTGACTCTACC
>JAYVRB010000013.1:0-2423 GCA_043776675.1 bacterium | reverse complement strand
CAGTATGGTTCAAAATTGACTGGTACTGTGCTCCATGTCCACCCGTTATCTTTCAACGCGGAATCGAGTCTAGACTGTAGTTCTGCTGCGTGCGCACTTACTTTTTTCTGAGCTAAAACTTTTAGCGCGCCAGGACCGAGTGGGTCGATAATATGCGCCATAATCATAGTGTCGTGCATTCGCTCCCAAGGAAGAGACCACTCTGACTGAACAGCGAACCATCGTGCTTCGAACGCGATGTTATGACAAACTATTTCACCAGTGTATCTACGCATTGCTTCGTAGAACACGCCTTTCCACTGGTCCCAAGGAATTGCCCACGCCGTCATAGAGTCACCGACTTGGACAAGTCGTAGTCTACCATGCCACGGAGAAAGCGCGTCTCCGCGAGGGTTGCCAGGCAGTTCACCTGTTTCAGTATCAATAGCAATAGTGTTGAGAAGACGAGACTCGCTCATCCACGATAAAAACTCAGCAGCTATTTCTACGCTATCTACCAAGTGCAGATTAACACCACTCATACCATTGTTACTTGTCATTAACATCCTCTGTTACAGTAACTTCAATGTTGCAATTTCTTAAGTATTCTATCGCTGTTTCTGGGCTCCTGTGGGTATCTTGTGCTCTAATAATAGTTACAACTTTTAATATCCCAGAGTTAGAAATAAGTTTAGCACACTGCATGCATGGTGCGCTTGTTATGTATATTGTTGCACCCCGTATCGCTGCTCTATCAGAAAACAGTAGAGCGTTTGCTTCAGCATGAATGCTTGGGCAACCATCGTACGCTCCAGACAGATTTGTCAATCCTTTAGCTCTCTCACACCAGTCTATGCAGTATCCGTTCTTTGCTGCGTCATAAGTAGCAGCTGGACCATTATACCCAGTTGCCATTATTCTTTTATTGTTATCAATAATAACTGCGCCTATTCTAGCTCTAGAGCATCTAGAACGTTTAGAAATTGTTACTGCAACTTCCATCCAAATTTCATCTAATGTCATTCTAGTCATGTTCGTACCTTACTAGAAAAGTAGGATAAATGCGTTATTTCAGATTCTCTTACTTCAGAATTCATACGAACATGGGAAAAATTATGCGTTACATGCAGCCAACCATTCGAGAAAACTGGGTTATGTACTAACCCTTTGAAATCTAAAATACCGTTATCTCTCGTGTGGACGAAGAGAGTTAGTTCACCTTCTTCAAAATCTTCCACGGGAATATCGCACTCTAAGAAATCTCTAATACTCATTAAACTACCTCATATTCTTTCTCGAATACTTCTAGGCTGACTACTGACCAAGAGCCGTCAGGCTCTTTGACAATCCAACACCCGAACCAAGGCACTATGGTGGTGTATAACCGATGAAACATTTCGCATATTAGGTTTGCGTTTTCTTTCGTCACTTGTATAGCCTCAACAAAAACTGGCTTCTTGCGGTATGTAGTTAGGCTCATCTCATTCTCCCTTGTATGAAAGACTTATGGCGTGAAGTAGGTTTGGTGAGTAGAGGTGCGCAAACCACCGCAAATACCGTGTAATCTTTAGAGCGTGTAAGTCCAGTGAACGCTCTTGAACTATTTTGATTTTGTCTCGCTTTCTTTCTTTGCTGTAGAATTTTTAGTATACGCAGTTTTCATAGCAGCAGCGTACCAATGCGCTGCCGAGTCTGTTCTATTTAGAAATAGCATATCTTGTTCACTAGTCACAGCAGCAATAGCTATACCTGCAATTAGTTTAATATAATCCCAATCCACATAGATTCCTTCTTCTTCTTCTTCTTCTTCTGGAATTGTAAATGCTGGAACTGTGCCGTATACACTGTTGTCAGCATAATGCAGAGATTTGCTTAGTTCATAGTGCTGCTCGTAGATATGTAAAGAGCCCACGTGATGAGTGTACACGCCAGGTTCTACGCCTAGAATAGATGCTATAGCTATCTGCACTCGAGTAAATTGGAAAAAGTCATAAGCTGCTCCAAGCCACACATCGTTAGACCGCATATACACACTCATATTTAACTTGTTGTCACGGATTCTAAATTGATGAAGAATCGTGCATGGATAGTCACGCTTGCTCTCTTGCAAGTCGAATTCTGGGTTCCAAATAGTGACAACTGCTTGCCTAGTACTTGGATCTTTTCTCAGACGTTCAACAATGTGACTATACTGATTGACAGTTCGTGGACCGTAAGCTCCATGAAATATACCATTATCTTCTGTGTAATTGGCAAATTGAGGACCTATGCCAATGACTAGTTCTGGTACAGACAGTCCAGACAAAAGTTGGCAGGCTTCTACAGCACCAATCCCAGGTACAACTCCACGACCAGTTCCGATAGGCAGAGTGTCATGCACGTTTTTAATGCGGATAACTGCGTCTTCTATTTCAAGAGTGTTTTGCCCACGTGGACTCACGGGT
>JAYVRB010000012.1:0-33454 GCA_043776675.1 bacterium | reverse complement strand
ACTACTATCAATGCTGGTACAGGTAACCTTAATCTAAGTACTAACAGTGCTACTGCTAGTGTGATAGTCAAGAACTCTACAGCCAGTACTACTGCCTTTGAAATTCAGAACGCCGTAGGCGCACCTATATTTAACGTCGACACCACCTCAACAGCTGCTGATGGAACTGTGAGCAATTATCTAAGTTACTCTGGATTTGAAACAGGAAGCTTCGCTAATGCTAGTGCTGGCTGGATCAAAGTTGGAGCGGTTGGTGCTTCGATTGCCCAGAACACTACCAAGATTCATGCCTACAACGGAATAACCTCAGTCCAAGTTAATACGACTGCTGCGGCCGGTGACGGTCTTAGCACAAGTAGCTTCGTTAGCGCACCGCCCACTGCCACAACCTACATTGTTTCTTTCTACGCCAAAGTAAGTACAGGGACAATGGCTAGTACGCTTTTCACTGTCCAAAGTACAGATGGAGCAACTCGTACCTGTAGTCCAGCGGCTGGTATAACAATTAACTCAAGTGGCTTCCAGAGATTATTCTGTCAGTTTACTGCTACTACTGGTGCGATGACTGCTCTACAAATAACTCAGAACGATGCGACCGCTAGAACTATATATATTGATTCGGTTCAACTCCAAAGTACAACATTTAATGGTGGCGCTATAACAGCTCCGACTCCTTATGAAATTGGAGGCATCCAACTAAGAGGCATAATCCAAAATCCAGTAGCAATAATGTCTAGTTCAGATTCAACGACAGCATTGCAGGTCTTTAATGCTGCTGGTAATACGAGCATTCTGAACGTCGATACACTTAACAAAGTCGTTCAGATAGGCTCAGGTACTGCTGACGCAGTTCAAGTATTACTTCAGCCCGATAGTTTCAGTACTTTTGCCGATACCGCGACCTGCTCGACTACAGTTAATCAGGGGGCAATCTATTACAACACGGCTGGCAACGTGATGCGCGGGTGCCTAAATGGCGCTTGGGAAGATTTGGTTTCTACGGCTGGCCTAGGGCTGCAGCTATTCGGTGTTGTTCCTGACACCGGCGCTAACCCAGGAGACTTGGCTGGCGTAACCGATGGTACAGCATTCCGTAATGGACCTTGCAAAGTTTCAGTCGGCGCATCAACAACTACTGTCTCGTGGACTGCTTGTACGGCATATTCTGGCGGTAGAAAAGTATTAGTAACTGCAAGTACAGCAGCGGCAACCGCTACTAACGGTAACTTCCAGCACTTATGTCTAACAGGAACCGGCAATCAACCAGCTCTTTCGACTTCGGGAACCGAAGTAGCCAATCTTGTTACAGTTTCAATGCCTTCAGTTACTAATCCAATATTATGCTTAGCAGACATAAAAACTAGCGGTAGTGCAATTACGCAGATTTATGATACCCGTACCTATACGACAACTGACAAAGAGACTATATCGGTCGGCACGACTGCGCCAGCACTTGGGCATCTGGTACAGTATACAGCCACCAGAGGTACAGTAATCCCTACGGCAACCCTTAACGGTAACAACTTGGCTGGCGTGATTGTAGCTACAACTGGAGCTACTTCAACTACTACGATCAACGCTATCATAGCTGTTAGTGGCCCAGCAGCTGTTAAGGCTATCACCGGAACGAATCTTGTAAATGCTTACATATTCGGTACGGCTACGGCTGGTTATGCTAGTACGGTAGCTACTAAACCGGCTGAAGCAACTTCTACAATCTATAACCTTATTGGGGCGGCTAGAACTGCTTGGTCGGGTGGTACAGCTTGTGCCATTAACTCAGATGTCTGTGCTGGATCAATATTAACTTCTATTGACAAGCGATAATCATGAGAATAAAGCTTAGTCAGATAGCAGTGGTTGTGTTGATAGCTCTATTGTCTGCTGGTGGATTCCTGTTGTACCAAAATAGTAAATTTGAATCCGGTATCTCTAAAGATGTACTCAAAAAAGTAGCCTTCAAGGTATTCACATATGATCCGTCGCTCAAAGATTGGGAACTAGAAACTTCAACAATTACATATGACAAGACTCAAGGCATATTAACTCTGAACTTTATTGGTGACGCAAATAAAATAACAGTTATCGAACAACTAACTCCAGATGTGTTCACTGATATCCCAAACTATTACACTATACTACTCAGTAAACTCCGTATATATTCAGAGATTCAGACACCAGTCGGTACTGTGGGATTGACGAAACCTGAAGAACTTAACGGTGGACAAACGGCAGTCCTAAACAGCGGCGGAACTTTAATGTTTTATCGCCCAGAAAAGAATCTATCAGATGACCAGTGGCGAAAGTTTTTCAGTTCGCTTGTGATAATAAAGTAAATACTGTTGAAAGTTATAAAGTAGAAAGCAGGAACTATCAAGACGCCGAACGGGTCATCCAAAGCAATCCCCCGTCATCCAGAGCGTAGCGAAGGATCTGTTAAGTAATTATTTATCAAATTAAGTACCAGTTATAAATTAGGAAATAGAAATTAGGAAATAGGGAGTAGAAGGTTGAAAGTTATAAAGTAGAAATTAGGAATTAGGAAATAGGGAGTAGAAGGTTGAAAGTTATAAAGTAGAAAGCAGGAACTATCAAGACGCCGAACGGGTCATCCAAAGCAATCCCCCGTCATCCAGAGCGTAGCGAAGGATCTGTTGTTTGCTTGAATCACAAACAGATGCTTCATCCGCAATTCAGCGGATTCTGCATGACACATAGGATGAACTACGGCATGTCATCTGGGCAGTTGCTGGTATCTACATCGTGTTTATGGTAAAATCTGGTTGTAAATTAAATACAAAAATGAAAACCAAAAAATCCAAGTTAACTTCGGTAAATCACCGCTCTAAAACTTCAAAGCAAATAAAAGCACGTATCCGTATAGCCAGACCTATACACAAACGAGTTCTGCTTCACCCATCTACTGGATTTCTTCTAATTGTTATCGGAATGTTTTTATCGCTTATAACTTATAGAACTCTTGCTGCCAATCTAACAATCACAGCAACCGTTAGCGCTCCGCCAGTAACTTCTCCTGCTACCATTTTTACCCCACTTAATAACGCCAAATTTGTAACTTCTCCTATCGACGTTACAGGCACGTGCCCAGTTAACAGTCGTTTGGATCTGACGAGAAATGGCATCTTTAGTGGAACGACTTCTTGCGGCTCTAATTCAAAGTTCAGCATCCTTACAGACCTGAGTGTTGGTACTAATGAGTTATATATCCGTTCATATAATATAACTAATCAAGAAGGTCCTGAATCAAATCGCATCTCTGTAACGTACACAAAACCTAAGGTCAGCACGATATCTAAACTTATAATAATCACTAGCAGTCTAGTTAATCAAGTCTACGCATCAGGCTCACCTACGATATGGGAAATTAAGCCTCAAGGCGGTTTGGCCCCATATGCCATAACGGTGAAATGGAGTGACGGCACAGATGACGTCTTGGTTCGAAGCAATGACGAATCGTTTAAGATAAGTCACACCTACTTTCTGAACGATAGCAGTAGCAAAGTATTTAACATATACATTAAAGTTGTGGATAGTCAGGGGACTTCAGCTCTCATACAGCTATCAGCGAACATCAAAAAGAATAACGATGCTGCTGCGATTGGTTCTCTAAACGGTGGTTCTGGCAGCACATTTATGTCCAAAGTTAAAAATATACTTATCGTATCTTGGCCTATCTACGCTGCCACGATATTACTTGCTGCAAGCTATTGGTTGGGCGAGAGAGCCGAGTATCATGTTCTAGTTAAATCAATGAAACACATTAAGCGCGTAAACCGTATACGTAAATTACGTTCTAAAAAGTAGATATCTTAGTTCAAATCTACTAAAGCTGCTCAGCTATCGCTATTTGAGCGGTAACAGAGTATAATTACAGATAAGAACGACTTATGAACAAGCACATTATCACTCAGTCTCCTGAAGGCTATGAAGTTTATGTAAATCTTATCGGCTCTGATGCCGGTCATTACTTAAGCCGCCAGCCCTATGTAATTAATCTGATCAAAGAAGCTATCGTATCTGTACCAATCAAGGGTAAACGAATGGTCATTGATCACGATATGGGCCGCCCCATAGGTAACACTGACATTGTCGAAACTACTGACAAAGACTCAGTGTTCTACGCCATGCCAGTCAAAAAATCTGTCTACGGCAGATACGCCAAGAATCGTTACCCATCTCCTAGCAACAACTTAGCCATCATTATCGAGAAAGATGCAGATGGCAATTATGAAGTAGTCAACACTTGGATTGGTCCGATGAGTCCACCCTTCCCTGGCGACGAACACGCTACTTCCAAGAGCGTCAGCTACTGGTCAAATCACGCACTAGTCCAAGATTCTGCAGTCGTACAATCTCGCTCAATCACCAAAGACAGCCCTTACTAAAGTTCGTTATCGCGAGACAGTATCAATACTGCGTAAGGTCCTAGGTCTATAGAACCTGTGTTTTGATCAACTGGAACTTCAGATTTTCCTATATCCTTGAAGTCTTGACTATAACCTTTCCAATCACTATTGAATCTAACTTTCCAGTTTCCAGGATTTGGAAAATCAATCAGATAGTTATCGTGGCTTTTATTAGCAAAACTGCAGATCACAATCACATCATCGCCAGCCCCACCACCGTCAAACCTATGATAAGCTAAGACTTTGTCCTCATCGTTCTGGTGTATCACTTTGAAACCGTGACCTGTTAGACCTTTGGTATTGCCGTGCAGGTTTCGCCGAAGAGCAATCATGTGTTTGTGTGCTTCAACTATACCCTTAAAGTGCTTGGCCTTATCCCAGTCCAGCACTTTCCAATCTGTGAAATTGCCATCTTCCATAAATTCTTGACCCTGAAATAACATTGGTATACCTGGTGATGTGAGGACGATAGCTGAAGCAATCAGTGACCGTTTTCGGGCATAGACCGTGGAAGTATTACCAGGTGAGATTTCTTCATCAAGCCTCGCACCACCGGCATTACCGGCAGTATCGTGGGAGTCGCTGTAAATCACCCTCTGGAAAGCATCGCCATTATAATAACGGCTAATAGCGCTTACGACTGAGGATAGATTGCGGTCTTGGTCATTAACCGCATCTAGCACATTATGAAGCACACTCGGAAAGTTAACTTCCCACTGCGTAGAGAACCCAGCACCACCATCAGTTTTTGACTTAGTAATATAGTCATTGCCAGACGCATCTTCGGCAATCATTAGTGCTCCAGGATTAATCTTGTGTGCCAAGCTATTAATTGATTGCATTAGCGACCAGCCGTCGGCGAGGTCATTGGAAGGGTCATCGTTTATCCCTTTAACAGTGCGTAAGTATATTGTTGAATCAAGCCTCAGTCCGTCTAGATGGCAATCGCTCAACCACATCTTAACGTTATCTAAAATATACTGTCGTACTTCAGGACGCCCAAAATCTGGACGTGTCTCACCCCAAGGTGTATTCGACCGCCAATCGTTATAGAAATAGATCCCGCCTTTGTCGTTTTCGCTCCACCCATCATACTGCCATATATCAAGCTGATCATCTGGACCAAAGTGATTATAGACAACATCTAGCGTCACTCCGATACCACGTGCGTGGGCAGCATCGACAAACTCCAGAAACTGGCGCCGACCACCATACAGGGTTTCAACCGCATATATATAATCCGTGGCGTAACCCCAACCACGATCCTCAGCCATGCTACTAATCGGCATTAGCTCAATGGTGTTAATGCCTAGGTCCATAAGGTAATCAAGCTTATCGATTACTTGCTGAAATGTGCCAATGGTTGAAGCATCTACTCTATTAAATGTCCCTACATGTAGTTCGTATATAACCTGTTCGTTGAATTTAGGGGCTACGAAGCCTTTGTCGCTCCACTCAAAACTTGTATCTACGAGCACACTATTGCCATGATTAGTCTGAACTTGCAGTGCTCTAGGATCATTCTTGTGTATTTCACGTTCACCATTATGAATAACGAACTTGTATTCTTGTCCAGCGACAGCCTTAGCTACAAATGCGAACCAATATCCATCGTCTTCGCTAAGTAGAGCAGTGGGATTCCAGTTATTGAAAGAACCAGCCACCGATACTGTGTCTGCGAACGGTGCCCAAACACGGAAATCTACCCCATCACTATGAGCAATTGCCCCCACCGCTTTTTTGTTGGTTTTACTCATATTTAACTAGTTATTATTATAATGCTTATGCCAAAAAAACTAAACAAACTACCTATATTTACCTATAAGTTTTGTCGTGTAGCTGTCAAATACTTTTCTCAAGTTCGAGTAATCATATTGAATGTACAACCAATGAATCATTGGGCATATTCCCAATGATTCACCTATTTAACTCGAAGAAAATGATTCTATTCAACTGTTTACTTACCTGATTTAAGCATCATTATATGTACTACTCCTAGCCAGGTTAGTACTACCATGCTAGCGCCTAGACCTAGTAGAGTCATAGCAATGTAGTTAGCGATGATGCCGATTGTCCAGAAGGCGTAACCGTCACCTAGTAGTAGACCGCGTAGTGTCTCACCTTGGAACAAAGCTTGTGCCTGTCCCTTTAATGCTGGATTAGATGGGTCAGCTTTAGCTGCCGCACTAACTTGAGCATAGGTCTTTCCAGCTGCAATCTTTTCAAGATGAGCACCGATGAATTCGTTAGCGTAAGCTTTGGCTTTGATGCCATCATCAACCTGTAGTCCAGCATATTGCTGTAGTCCTGGGAACTCTTTAGGATCTAAGCCAGCTGAGCCTTTAGGTGGAAAGAATATTTTCTGACTAGTTAATTCGTTTTTGACGTTTTGGGTTACAAAATTAGAGCCCCACCAAGTTAGTCCACCCAGTACTAATAGGCCGATAGATGCCACTACGCCGAAACTTACGAGTAGTCTGTCGATCATTAGTCTTTGATTGTTCTTTTTGTTAAATGCCATTTGTTATTCTCCTTATGTTTATACTTTAAGTATGCTATTACTTACTCAATCTAAATATGACGAAGATCACACATAATTAATGATTCTTATCTTATTAATTGATTGATTTTACTCTGAGTAAACGCTATAGTCTTACTAGAGTAATCTTATGAGTACAGATGTTGATAAGAAAATATCAGACTTTTTTCAACAATTTCCGCTGCGGAAATATTCTAAAGGGCAGGTTCTGATTTATTCTAACGAAGCCAACAATTCAGTTATTTATTTGCTTAGCGGAAAGGTCAAACAATACGATATCTCTTACCGTGGCGAGGAAGTCATCTTGAATGTTTTCAAAGCTGACGCTTTCTTCCCAATGTCACTAGCTATCAGCCAAGGAACAAATCCATATTTTTATGAAGCTGAATCGGACATCGAAGTTCGCTGTGCTCCGTCTGCAGCAACGGTCGAATTTATCAAGCAAAATCCAGATGTAATGTTTGATCTTTTGACAAGAATATATGTAGGAGTAGATGGCATACTTGGTCGCATGGCACACCTGATGTCTAGTAACGCCAATATCCGACTGATCTATGAGTTGGTGCTGGAAACTTTGCGCTTCGGTAAACAACACAAAGACAAGAGCTACTCTATAACATTAAATGAAAAGGATCTTGCGGCGCGTACCGGATTAACCCGAGAAACCATCAACCGTGAAATCCGTAAACTTAAAGACGAAAAACTACTAGAAATTCGTAAAAATGATATTCACATCTTCTACTTGGATAGACTTGAGGACAAACTAGTAAAAGCTTAGATGATTGTCTGGTACGGTGCGCTTCTGTAAGATTTAAAATAGTTTGAAATCTTAAATATTTCTTAAATATTATGGGTGTAATCGAAACTTAACTAATCTCTTTATATCAGTAGAAAACGCTACTGGTTATACTTGTTAAACAATATACTTGCATTATTCCGAAATGTTTTATATAACGATAGTATTGTTCTGCTATTGTGTACGTAAGAGGGGGAGATGAAACTACTGCTCATCGACGATTCCAAGGACATCTGCAAAGCTCTGGAAAGAGCCCTTTATACCGACTTCTCCGTTGATATCGCCTACACTGGTTCTGAAGGCATCTGCAAAGCTCTTACTGACAACTACTCAATTATTATTCTCGATCTAAATCTTCCTGATATGACTGGTTACGAAGTATGCGAGAGCTTAAGACAGCAAAATATCTCTGCTCCGATAATTATTCTATCAGCTGAGACGAAAATCCTTAGCAAGATTTCCCTGCTAGACGCCGGAGCCAATGACTACCTTACAAAACCTTTCTCGCTAGGCGAGCTAAAGGTCAGGATACGAGCCCTTATTCGTAATTCAACTGCTGTAATTGCTAAGCCAAACAATATAGTATTCGAAGATTTAGAGTTAGACAGCAGCAAACGTTCAGTAATCAGAGCTGGACAGATAATTTCTCTAAGGCGCAAGGAGTTCGCACTCCTAGAATGCCTCATACAAAATGCCGGTGACGCCGTTTCTAGAAAAAAGCTCATTCGCCATGCCTGGACTGAGGCCGATTCGCCTTGGAAAAATACTATAGACGTGCACATTAAATATTTAAGAGATAAGGTAGATAAACCATTTGGATTTGATCTAATTCGGACAGTACATGGGTATGGATATAGATTAGCGCCGAATCCCGCGCTTCCAAGGAAGCGCTAACTCCAATGCATAATCGCCAAAATCATTCAGGATTTGGCGACTCCCTCTCTCAATTTTTCCCAAGAATTTCGACACCCAATATTGGCTCAGTCGAAAGATCAATACCTTACATAATTAAGTCCTTAGATATTTCGCATTATCTAAAAGATATTGGCCGCTTCTTCTACATTCCAGTAAAAATTGTGGAAGGGCACAGATTCAAAAAGCGAGAGTTAGAACACTACGCTGAGTTTGGCAGGATTAGTGCCGTGCTACTGCACGAAATTGCCAATCCATTAACAGCCGCTACTTTGAACTTAGGCAATATCCGTAACAATACACATGCGCTCAGAGACGTAAGTAGCAATCTCAAACAACTAGAAAGATATATAGACGCTGCCAGGAAACAACTAAAGACTCAAGGAGGTGTCGAGTTATTTAATGTTAATAAGGAATTAAAACTTGTGTCACTGGTAATGATTCCGCTTGCTAAGAAACAGAATATTGCCATATCAATAAATGTCGAAAACAATATGAAAATCTATGGTGACTCCGTCAAATTTTGTCAGATTATAGCCAACCTTATTACAAACTCCATCGATGCCTACGATAAAAGCTCTAACTTCGATAAAAGAATTGTGGTAACGCTTAGGAAGCTAAACAGTTGGATAATAGTTGAGGTATCTGATAATGGAGTCGGTATCCAGCCATCAATTATTAGTCGAATATTTGATCCTTTCTATACTACCAAATCGTGTCAAAGAGGCAGCGGCATAGGACTATCGATGGTCAGAAGAGCTGTTGAGTCAGATTTCCATGGTAGCGTTGCGGTCGTAAGTAAACCAGGAGTAGGTACCAAATTCTTTATTAAACTCAGCACAGGCTTAGCTATTTCTTGAGGTTTGGCCAGATGACTTTGGCGATAATTTGATCAATCTCTAACCAACCGAATTGGCGACTATCGTTACTGAACTCGAGGTTATCGCCTACTACAAAAAGCTTATTGTCTTCAATGCGTTCAATACGCTTAACTTTCTGTTTGCCGTCGTGCTCAATTATCACCACCTCTCCGGGATGAAGAACACGGAAAAGCTGGGTAGCCAGAAGCAGACTTCCGGCAGGAAGCTTCGGACTCATGCTCTGCCCGACCACTCGCCTGATAAATACTGGCTTATATAGTCGCATCAATTATTTCTTAGTAGCCCAGAATATTTCTGCGATATCATCAATTTGATCAAGCAGTTTCTGGCCTTCGTTAGAGTCAAGCTTGTGCTTGCATTCACTTGTTTGCTTGATAGCTTTCCAGAACTTATCATGAAGATCAGGATATTTCTCCAAGTGTTCAGGTTTGAAATAGTCGACCCATAGAACAAATAGGTGATGTTTGACGAGTTCAGCCCGTTCTTCTTTAAGTATTACAGCCCGGAGCTTATTGTGTTCGTCTAGACCTTCGTATTTGTCCATAATAGCTTTGACGCTTTGAGCTTCAATCCGTGCTTGAGCAGGATCATAAACACCACACGGCAAGTCACAATGTGCATAAACTGGCTTGATAAAAGACAATAGACTCATGTACCCTCCTTTAACTAGTTCCTAGTTCCATTATATCTTATTCAGCTGAAGGTTGGCTGTTAGCTTTGCGCCATTTGGCGATTTCGGCATGATTACCACTAAGCAAAACTTCAGGAACTTTCATACCTTTGAAATCTTCGGGTCGTGTAAATTGAGGAAATTCGATGTTCTCGTCGTCGTCTTGGAAAGACTCTTCGTCGACAGAATTTTCTCCACCTAATACACCTGGCAACAAGCGTACGACTGAGTCGATGACAATCATTGCTGGTAATTCTCCACCCGTAAGGACGTAATTACCAATACAGAAGCACTCATCGACCCACTTTGTGATGCGTTCGTCGTAACCCTCGTACCTTGGGCAAATCAAGATTAAACCCCTATAATCTGCCGCTAGACGCTTTGAATCTGATTGTTTATAGATCTTGCCCCTTGGAGTAGGTAGGATTACTCTAGCCTCCGGGTCATTAATCTTAGCCTGTTCGATGGCTAAGATTAATGGCTCTGGCATCAGTAACATGCCATCGCCGCCGCCATAAGGCGTATCGTCAACTTGTTTGCGTGGACCTAGTCCGAAGTCACGCAAATTGATGTATTCATAGCTGACTATTCCTTTGTCCTTAGCTTTCCAGAGCATGCTGTTTTCAAGCACACCAGAAAACATCTCTGGGAATAGGGTGATTATCTGAATTTTCATCATGCTCATTATAGCATTATTTACGAGCTTATTCTTGACAAAGATGAGGCTGTGTTATATATTATATAATAATGCTAGTGTTTACAAATATAGCAAAGGATTATAAATGAATATCGAGCGATTACCTGACAGTCTAATACCTACCCTTGCACGGATTGAATATCACGTTGCTATGTACCCTAGGTTTGGAACATTAGGTACCATTGGTAGAGTAGCTTTAGAGGCGTATTATTTCAAATTTAAATCTGGAAGTGATCTTTCAGTTGACGATAAAGTTGCTTAGTTAGAAATTAATTTGTTGGTTTATTATAGGTCTAGGTCGTCAAATTCGGCGAGTTCACGTCGAGTTTGAGCCATTCGGTCAGATGCTTCTTCTACAACTGCAGGCTTCTTAGGTTCAGCATCGACTCTTGACTCTTTTGGAGTTTCAGCCATAACTTCAGGTTCTGACTTTTCAACAAATACTTTGTCCATAGCTTCCTCGGCAGCCGATTCTGGCTTATGTAACTCTTCTTGAGCAGCGGGTTGATGACTATCGTTATTAGATTCGTCACGAGGTGCGTGATCGCCAGTACCATTATCGATAATCTTGAGGTTGTAGCGAGCATCGTTCTTCATGCCAAGAGCACGTAGAAGTGTTCGCAGGCTTTGAGCGGTGACTCCGCGCTTGCCGATAACACGGCCTAAGTCGTTAGGATCAACTGTCAATTCTAGCAATACGCCTTTGTCGTCAACACGGCGATCAATATGCACTGCTTCAGGATTTCCGACAAGTGACTTTACTACGTATTCTAAAAATTGTTGGTCGATTTCACTCATGGTGATCCTCCGGTTAATGGTATAGATTAATTATAACAAATACTGATCAGATTGGGTGAAACTAGGCTTCAGTCTTAGTTGCTGCTGGTGCTTCTACTTCTACTTCGGATACAACTTCTGCTGGGGTTTCTTCAGCTACGGATTCTACAACTGGTGCTGCTGGTGCTTCTACGACTTCAGCTACTGGAACTGCTGGTGATGTGCTGCGGCGCTTAGCTGGATTTCGAACTGTGCGCTCTTTGTTGTCACTGATGTTTACCCAGTTAGGTAATTTAACACCTTCGCTCTTGAGTAGACGTGCCATACGATCAGAAGGTTGAGCACCATGATCTAGATAGAACTGGGCCTTTTCCTTGTCGATAGTGACCGACTTAGCGTGTGGATCGAAGTGGCCAAGAAAGGCTACAACTTTACCACTAGTAGGTGTAAATCGTGAATCTTGAACAATCACGCGAAACATAGCGTGTCCACTGCGTCCGGTACGTTGCATACGAATAGCTAACATTCTTAGGTCTTACTCACTTCCCTGAATTCTTTAGAATTACTATTAACAATCTATGTTATTTTACAGATAAGTGCCCCTGTTGTCAACGGGAACACGACGAATGGGCTTCGGCGATAGCGTTCGGGTAGTTAGAATTATTTTTTTACCAATGCCCGAGCGCTTATTAGCAGTACCAAGATCCTTAATTATACTTCTAGATGCTTGTAAATGTTTAGGGCAGCTTCAGCGGCCTTTTGCTGACCGGCTTGCTTACTTGGACCTTCACCCTGACCAAGTAGTTTTCCGCTAACATAGACTCCGACTTTGAAAACCTTGTCGTGATCTGGACCATCTTCGCTCATAACTTTATATACTGGAGTGGAGGCTTCTTGGCTTTGTGCTAATTCTTGCAAATGCGACTTAGGATCCATCCATGAGCCCGTTTCTAAGATGTTAGCAAAAGTGCTTAGCACACTAGCTGTAATAAACTGCTTTGCTGCTTCATAGCCTTGATCGAGATATATGGCACCCACGACAGCCTCAAAGCTATTAGCTAAGATCTGAGCTCTAGCGCGTTCTGTGCCACGTTTCTCGCCTCTGCTAAGTCGTAATAATGGTTCAAAGCCAAAGTTAGATGCTGCTGCACCAATACTCTCGGTGCGGACCAAACTACTGCGCCAATTAGTGAGAATACCTTCTGGGTCCTCATGATTACTATATAGATATTCGGTAACAATTAATTCCAGTACGGCGTCCCCCAAGAATTCGAGTCGCTCATTGTGCTCTTTGACGGTTTTCTTGTGCTCATTAAGATAAGATCGATGGGTAAAAGCCGTGATCAACAAATCGATATCGTTGAATTCTACATGAAGATTGTCGGTGGCAAACTGTTTGTAAGTTAAGATGTCCATACTATTTATTAGTTTAGTTTCCCTTCACGGATTTTCTTCATACTAAGTAGAATTAATTTGCCGATATCGTCATATGCAATCTTATCGACGGCTTCAACAGCTGAAAGCCATTTAATATCGTTGAGCCAATCTTCTGGCTTTAGTTCGTCGGTCTTGCCCAGGCCTTCAACCAGATAGATATGCATAGTCATAAGTACTAGGGTGTGCTCGCGGCGATAACGAAAATTAACTTTGCCTAGCCAGCCGAAAACTTTCATTTCTTGGAGCCCAGTTTCTTCGCGAATTTCACGTTCAGCAGTGGCCTTAGGTTCTTCGCCAGGCTCTACGTGACCCTTTGGAATCGTCCAACGATTCTTGGCGTCTTGGATAAGTAGAATCTGCACTTCTCCGGTCTTAGAACGGCGAAATACGATGCCCCCAGAGGTGGTTTCGCGCACTACTTCTTCTATGACAGGACGACGTCTGTGGACTAATCGCTTGAAGCCTTGGAGTGGTTGAGGTCGTTTCATTATTTCTTCTTACTAGGTTTAGGTTTGGTGATTTTCTTTGTTTTAGTTTTGACTATTTTGGGCTTATCTAGAGCTTCACGGTTTCTTAGTAAAGTACCTAACACTCCATTGATGAATTTAGATGAATTCTCACCACCAAATGCTTTGGCGAGTTCAACCGCTTCATTGATAACAACCTTTGGAGGTACATCTGCTTCGTTTTTAAGCTCATACAGCCCGATACGAAGCACCAAACGGTCCATGCGAGCGATTTGATCGATTGGCCACTCTGGAGCTACTGGTTGAAGCTCAGCGTCAAGTTCTGATGCCTGCTTGTTAACACCAGCGACTAACTTCTCAATGAATTCAATATCATCTACCATCTTACGATAACGGTTTATATTACGATCGAGAATCTCATTCTCATTGAATGAAGTATCTCCGGATTCACGTCGAAATTCCTCTTCATATAATGTCTGAAGAGCGATAATGCGTCCTAGGTGACGGTTAGATGCCATATTGTTAATTCCTTTCTGATGCTGCCGTTTCTGGAAAGCTTGGACGAGTCGCTAAGCGACTTTTTTGGAGTTTTCGCGACTAGTTGTGCGAACTTTGACAGGTGAAGTAGCGTTGACTCTACGGGCTAATTCAAGCACTAGATGAGAACGGCGTGTGCCGGTCTTGCGGGGGCTCGTTCGCTTTTTGGGTTTTCCCATGGGCTTTTTTCCTTAACTGAACTTATTTGATGTAACTTATGCTGGATTATAACTCAAAAACACCTTAAGCACAAGATTTTAGACTACGAAGTTGACTAGTTTATTAGATACGTAAATCGTTTTATGGATGTCTTTGCCATCAAGATATGTCTTGGCTTTATCATGAACTTTTGCAAGTTCAATAATATTGGCTTCTGAATCTCCAGATAAAACAGTAATTTCACCTCGAAGCTTTCCATTTACTTGAATCGCTATTGTCATTTCGTCTTTAACGATTAAACTTTCGTTAAACTTTGGCCAATGGTCAATGTTAACGCTATCTTCGCGTCCTAATTGATGCCATAACTCTTCGGCAATATGCGGTCCAAACGGTGCAATCAACATTACTATTGATTCGAGCGCAAATTGCCAAGTTTCGTTTTTGACTAGATTCTCAATTTTGAGTTTATAAAGTTCGTTTACGCAGGCCATAGCAGCAGCAATCGCAGTATTGTAGTGGCTAATCTCGATGTCTAAAGTAATTTTCTTGATGGCTGTATGAGTACAGGCTAGCAGCATCTTCTTAGTCTGATCAGATATTACACCCGTCTCAGCCAGGTTATATTCTTGAACCAAGTTCCATATTCTGGATAAGAATCTGTGTGTTCCAGGTACGCCTTGAGGATCCCAGCGGGCACTAAATTCTAAAGGAGCAGCAAACATAAGATATGTACGCAAAGCATCTGCGCCGTAGCCGCTATTTATAATTTCTAATGGATCGACTCCGTTGCCTTTAGACTTTGAGAAAGCGCTACCGTCACTAGCCATGACTTTGCCGTTAAATAACATTTGATTGAAAGGCTCTGGATTATTGATGAGACCAATCTTACTGAAGAAACGGGCGACAAATCTGGCGTATAGTAAATGCGCCGTGGCGTGATCACCTCCGTTGTAGAAATCAATCGGAGCCCACATATTGACGACATCGGAATTGAAAATCGCTTGATTGTTATGCGGATCAAAGTAGCGGAACATATACCAGCTGCTGCATATATAGGTGTCGAGGGTATCGGTCTCGCGTTCGGCTTTTTCCCCACATTTAGGACAATCGGCTTGTAGCCATTCGGTAGCCCGAGCTAGTGCACCTCGGCCATCGCCACTGGGCTGAAAGTCAGCTAGAACTGGGAGCAAAACTGGCAATTCTTCGTCTGGTACCAACACTGGACCACAATTAGGGCAGTTAATAATCGGGATTGGTGCACCCCAGTATCTCTGGCGACTGACACTCCAATCACGCATTTTGTAGCTTGTAACCGATTTCGCAAGTCCCTGCTTTTCTAAGTCAGCTACAATCTTCTCGCGCGCTTCATCAGTTGGCAGATTACTGTACTCTCCCGAATCAATCAATACACCTTCTTCTGTGTGAACTGGAGATTCAAATAGTGCCTTTGAAATTGCCTCAAAACTTGGGTGCATTTCATCAAAACGCTTTATAAGGTCTGCCTTTTTAAGCCATTCCACGTGATAGGCATTCTTCTCATAATCTTCTGTTCCGATAATGCCGCTATGTGTATCACTCTTGAGTCTTAAGCTAACTGCATACTTAACAGCTCGTCGATGTAACTTTGTCTCAGGGTGTACATAGTAGTGGGCAATGGCTTTAGGAATAACAGAGTCAAGCTCAACATCATGGTAGCCAGTTTCTTCAGAAAATTCTCTGATAGCCGCTTCAACGATAGATTCGCCGTCGTCAATACCACCTCCTGGCCATTCAATGCCGGCTCTGTGGTTGTCATTGTCCCAACGAATAACACAGTACGTATCATTTTCTGGATTATGTGTAATAGCTAAAGCTACAGGTCGATCAATAGACTCAGATTTGATAACATCATGTCCTTCTTCAACGAACTGCTCAACAACAACTGGCACTATAGGCAGATTATATTGCCTAGCGAACTCGTAATCGCGCTCGTCATGAGCCGGAACAGCCATAATTGCACCTGTTCCATAGCCAGGTAACACGTAGTCTGCTATCCATATAGGTACTTCCTTTTGACTTATTGGATTGGTTGCATAGGCGCCTGTAAAGACACCAGACTTTTGCTTATTCTCTTGGCGCTCTAGATCACTTTTGGCTTCACATGCTTTGACATAGCTTACAACTTTAGACTTTTCACTTTCAATTGTTAACTGGCTAACTAGTGGATGTTCAGGAGCTAACACCAAGAAAGTTGCACCATATAAAGTATCTGGACGAGTCGTAAATACAGAGATGTCTTTGTCGCCAGACTTGAAATTAACTTCTGCGCCAGCACTTCGGCCAATCCAATTCTTCTGAGCCAATTTGACGCTTTCAGTCCAGTTCAAGTCTTCGGTAGCTTCCAGAAGTTCGTCAGCGTATTCGGTGATTTTGAAGAACCACTGTTTGACTTCTTTTTTACCGACTTCTGCATCGTCCATAGCATCGTGTCGCCAACACTTACCATCTATAACTTGTTCGTTGGCTAATACTGTCTGGCACACATCACACCACCACTGCATCCTAGAATCTCGGTAAGCCAAGCCGTGTTTGTACATTTGGGCAAATATCCACTGCGTCCAGCGGTAATATTCAGGTTCGTGAGTTGAGATTTCTTTGGACCAATCATTACTCCAACCCATGGCCTTGTACTGTTTGTGATAACTTGGGATAATCTCAGCCATACTGGCCTGAGGTGACACACCGGCTTTAATAGCGTAATTCTCGGCTGGAAGTCCAAAAGCGTCCCAACCTATGGGATGATAACTCTCGAATCCTTGTTGACGCTTGAATCTAGCTTTAACATCGCTAATCGTGTAGTTCATAGCGTGACCAATGTGAATACCGGCACCACTAGGATAATTGAACATGCTCATTGCAATGTACTTCGGCTTGGAGCTGTTCAGATTGACTTCGTAGATCTTTGAATCAGACCATTGATTCTGCCACTTTTGCTCAATGTCATTAGGATTATAGCGCTGCATGATAAGTGTTATTGTAACAAATTATCCCCTTTGATGGGTAGTCTTAGCCTAGATATCGAAAACGTCTGAGAATTGGCTGCGTTTGGTAGACATCCAAGCTCTACTCTGGCGAACTAACTTATAGTAGTCTTTTGGACTTGCTAGTAGTGTCTTAACTGCTTCTTCAGCGAAGACACCATTCTGTGAGCCTTTTACTAGTATAAGCGCCTTGGGTTTTAGATTTTCTTTTACAAATTTGCCGGCGGCATAAGGACTATTGAAAGATATGACCTTACATCCATTGGCTAGCGCTGCTTTGGCCAAATATTTCTTGGACTGCTGCCCAATAGTTACTACCATATCAAGCTTCTTCGGATCGCAAGATTCACCTATCGTTTTGTGTGCTTGATTACTAAAGTTGCCTAGTTCATTCATGTCTCCAAGTATTGCAATCCGCTGAGACGCCTTGTTGGCATACAAGACTTCCAGAGCTGCCTGCACAGCTTTTGGTGAGGAATTATAAGTGTCGTCAATAATTATCGAACCTTCAAACCCATCAAGCAACTGCATGCGTCCAGCAAATGGTTTGATACTACTAAGTCCTCGTTTGATATCTGCTTCGCTATAACCAAGTATTGACGCCACTGCAGCGCCAGCGAGTACGGCCAGCCCACCTTGCTTACCAACAGCTAAGACACTAGCTTCAAACATCTTGCCGTTGTTCCCTAATCTGAAATCTAACGTTGAGTTAGTTAGGCTGTAGTTTGGATTAGACACAACTCTATAGTCTGATTCTGTGCCAAGTCCGTAGTCTATATAGGTTCTGCCTTCAATATACTTTTCGTCAATATCGTCGATGTTCACAAGAACTAGCTTGGAGTAATCGAAGACCGATAATTCCTCAGCCGCAACACTATCAAGACCCGTGAAATATTCCATATGCTCCATAGCCACAGCAGTAACCACGCTAATCTCAGGCTTAAGATAGGCAAACTTAGCAATTTGTCCTGGGCCATCTGTTCCGAGCTCGACAACTACATATTTATATTCGTACTTACCATTAATTTTCTTATTATTGGAAATAATTATCCGTATCCAAGCGAAGATGTTTATCAAATTAGGTAATTCTTGTCCGAAGACTACCAGGGGAACTGTTAGACGATCATTATAATTTCCCTTTTGATACATGACCCTTCCAGAACTCTCCAATACTTTGGCGATGGCTATTTTGGTGGACGTCTTACCAACACTACCGGCCACCGCTACAACAGTAAAGTCATGTGAAGCGCGAAGTCTCTGTACTTGTGATTCTAGAACGCGGCATAGTAAATCTTTTGAAAGCTTTTTAGGGTTTAAATACTTAGTCAATGTTACCCAAATTAGTTTAACTAGTAGCATAGAGTGTGCAACTATTAGTGGGTATGCGAGTATGACGGCTAGTCCTAGAGCTATACCACCATTCAGTTCGAAAGCAAGTCCTTGATAGACAAGATTCAGTCCTAAACAAATTTCAAAAATTATCGCAATATATATAAATGCTAAGAGTAGATTATAGAGATTCGGTGATTGTTTCTTGGAAAGATTGTCTTCAAGGTCATTAGAGAACCAAAACCATCTGACAAATGGCCATGTTTGAAAGTCCATAAGTATAAGTTTATCCAGAACCAGCTTGCCATACTTTAGGCCATAGAGCTGTTTGAGGTTGTCGATAAGTCTATTTTTGTTCATAAACTTTGGTGGGCAAGGAGGGACTTGAACCCTCAAGGTTGTTAAAACCAACAGATTTTAAGTCTGTCGCGTATACCATTCCGCCACTCGCCCCCCTGCTGGTTAAATAAAGTATTTATATAGTTATTATACTTTAAATTTTTCCATTTGCTGGAAAAATTTGGAGGCACCTAGGGGATTTGCACCCAGAACAGCCCTGTGGGCTGTTACTGTCGACACCTAGCGAAGCGTCAACCATAATTTGGAGGCACCTAGGGGATTTGCACCCCTGTACACGGTTTTGCAGACCGCTGCGTAACTACTCCGCCAAGGCGCCAACACCCAAGCATTATACTTCAATCTGGGATTTTGTTGAACTACGAGCAACAGACTTACTGAGTAAGCTGGTGCTGTCTTGATAAATACTTGGAGTAAACTTGGGCGCAGTCACATTCTTCCCAAAGTAGTGGCTGCTAATGTTCTAATCGAAATCGATGTGCTTCAAATCTAAATTTGCTTTGAAGAGCCATCTCAAATATCGTTAATTACAATCTCCTAGACTGCCTTGATAGGTTCGCGCTTGGCGAAGGCTTCGCAGGCGGCTTTGGCGTCTGAATAAGTCATCTGCTGCGGAGGTGTCTTCTGAGTCCAGGCACTAGGACCACGAAGTGCTCCGACGATACCCATCTCATGTGCAACTTTAAGATAGCGAATAGCGTCGATAACTACACCTGCGCTGTTTTCTGAATCTCTGACTGATAGTTTTATGTCTACATCAACTGGCGCATCACCAAACCCACGTAGTCTCATATTAAAATATGCAACCTTGTTATCACCAAGATACGGGATATACGTGCTAGGGCCAGCAAACAAGCTATTCTTGGCAACTTCAATACCACGCAAATCGTTCTGAGCACGAATCACATTCTCTTTGGATTCTTTCTTTGATGCCAACCTTGTTTGTACCATCATATTGTTAAAGTCAGTATTTCCACCAATGTTAATCTGCTGATGGTAGTCAACAACATGGCCTCGGTCAAAGGCTAATTCTTGTAGTACTTGGGATAGAATACTCGCACCAAAAGCACTTCTCATATCATCACCTACGATAGGCAATTTTGCATCACGGAATCTCTTTTCCCAAACAGGATTGCTAGCAATGAATACAGGAATGCAATTAAGGAATGCGACTCCGGCTTTAATAGCAGCATCAGCGTAAAATTCGGTAGCTTTCTGAGATCCAACAGGTAGATAATTCACCAAAATGTCAGCTTTCGAATCTTTCAGAACCTGCACAATATCTACCGGCTTGTCATTAGCAACTCGGAATCCTTCGTCTTCAGGAACTTCGAGCATGTATTCAGATACCCCGTCCAAAACATTGCCCATTTGGACAATTGGACCGGCTGGAACATCTGCCATAAACACACGTGCACAGTTAGGTTTAGCGAAAATCGCCTTGCCTACTGGTTGATCTACTTTGCGCTTATCAACATCAAAGGCTGCAACAACTTCAATATCAGTCGGAGCATAGCCACCTATATCTGGAAACATTAGTCCAGGTACATCGATATTCTTATTAACTTTGTAATATTCAAAACCTTGATACAGGGCGGAAAAACAGTTTCCTACACCGATAATTGCAATCCTAATCTTCTGATTTGATTTTGTACTCATAAGCATTAAGTATAGCACGCCAGAACCATTTGCTAAATTATTCTACCCCTGTTAATCAGTAATTGTTTTCTTCAAGTAATTACAAATTTATTATTCAGATGTTTAAGGGCTCAGCAGATTTGTAAGAACTTAAAGCTGGTTACGTCCTCAATAATATAGACTGTCGAGGACTCGAAAAACTATCTGCAATAGTGCGCTTTATTAATCTAGGCTCTTGAAGCTACGAGTCAAAAACCATAGCAACAATAGCCCAAAAAGTCCCGTCAGCAGATCAAAGACAACTGAATCATTAATGCCAGGGATACGATCTATCGAGTGCCAAACAGCTCGCCAAAACAAAATTGTTGCGAATGCAATTCCTACGTAATGAATATGTCTTAGTCGTCTTTTCATATTTATAATTATACCTGTACAAGAGACTATATAAAATAACCTTAAGGTTTATGTTCCTATATAGGTTAGATGTCCGTCGTCTATAGGTCTTAATTGGTCAAACTACCCAGTTAATCTAGGCCGATAGTTTATAGCCTATATTCTTGGCAAGCTGATGAGTCCAATGATCTAATCGTTGAAGTTGATGACCCATGACCAAGCGTTCCTCGTCATTAATCTCTTGGTTCTTTAAGACTTTATCTAAAGATGCCTCCAGACTATCAAAACGATTAGCGACTTTATAGAATTGCTTGCCAACCTCATCAAATCGCTCTGTCAGGTACTTAAATAATTTTGTGAATTCGTCAACGCTCATATTACTAGATATTATACGCCGGCTGCTAAAAAATTCTCTACATTCGAAATCTTTTCGTAGAATCTATTAAATTATTAAGTTTTCGATTTGCTTAGGGTTGGATTGAGCCTTCGACCTCATAGTTAGCGCATTTCAAACATTGGGTATTAATGCGGTAATGATTATAGTTTAATATTTTTAGTTGAAGAACCTGAATTATCTTTTGAGTTACTTGACGTAGTTTAGGTACATAGTACCGATGAGACCAAGTTCGCCTGTCTGGGCGCGCGTCTTAGCCTTACACGCCTTAGAATAAAGCAGAAAATCTAACGACTAAGGTTTACTCTTTTTAGTAACTGAGCATTGAAGGCAACGACGACTGTTGAAACAGACATAAGAACAGCCCCGAGAGCAGGGGCAAGTACGATGCCTGAGCCGTATAATACGCCAGCGGCTAATGGTATGGCGAACGCGTTGTACCCAGTTGCCCAAACTAGATTTTGTTGCATCTTTCGGTAGGTAGCTTTTGACAGATTGATTATCTTTACCACATCTTGAGGATCGCTTTTTACTAAGATAATATCTGCTGATTTTATGGCTACATCTGTACCAGCTCCAATTGCTATACCAATATCTGCTTGAGTAAGGGCGGGAGCGTCGTTGATACCATCGCCGACCATTGCAACTTTCTGCCCATTCTTTTGTAATTCTTTGACTTTGGCAACCTTGTCTTCAGGTCTAACTTCGGCAAAATACTGGTCTAAGCCAAGTTGTTTTGAGACGTAAGCCGCAACTTCGCCACTGTCGCCAGTTATCATCGCCGTCTTTATCCCCATTTCTTTGAGGGTTTTGATTGTTTTCTTTGACTGACTACGAACAATGTCTGCTAAACCTATCGCACCGATAACTTTTTTATTGGTAATAAGGTATACCTCGGTTTTACCATCTTTAGCAGCTTGTCTTACTGCCTTAATAATTTCGTTAGGAACGGTTAGCTTGTTTTCTTGCAAGTAGCGATAGCTAGCAGCAATATACACTTTGCTATCGTGCAATGTACCTTGTACGCCCAGTCCAGGCAAGGCTTTAAAATTAGCAACTTTATCAAGATGAACGTGTCGCTCCTCGGCTTTTCGTACAATACCCTTGCCTACAATGTGCTCACTGTTTTGTTCGAGACTGGCAGCAAGACGTACTATGTCTTCATCGGTATAACCTTTTGTCGCCCACACATCAGTCACGCCGTGCTCGCCTTTCGTCAGAGTACCTGTCTTATCAAAAAGTACCCAATCTAACTTACGAGCTGCTTCAAGAGCAATTCGCTTACGAACAAGCAAGCCATTACGAGCCGAGAGCGCAGTTGATATTGAAACAACCAATGGAATAGCCAAACCAAGAGCGTGTGGGCAAGCAATAATAAGGACTGTAACTGACCGCTCTAAAGCAAAGTTCGCATCCTTTGTTATAAACCAGAATATAAATGTAATGATTGCGATAGCGATTGCGATGATGGTCAGGTAAAAAGCCGCTTTGTCCGCAAGCACCTGCACGCTAGACTTTGAGCTTTGAGCCTCGGCTACAAGTCGCATAATTCCAGCGAGTGCCGTATCTTGACCGAGCTTTGTAACCTTTACAGTCAGTGAGCCGTCTTGATTGCCTGTTCCAGCGACAACTTCATCGTTAACAGATTTGCTAACAGGCTTACTTTCGCCAGTAATAGCCGCTTCATCAACCGATGAACTGCCGTCCACGATTACACCATCAACAGGTATGCTTGCTCCTGGACGTATCAGCACTAAGTCTCCAATCCTTAGCTCACTTACCGACACTTGTATTGGCTTACCATTGACTAGCTTCTCAGCTTTATCAGGGAGCAACTTAGATATAGCATCAAGCGCACTTTCCGCCTTTGCTACTGATGCCATTTCTAGCCAATGTCCGAGTAACATAATTGTTACAAGTGTTGCTAGTTCCCAGAAGAAACCTTCGCCATCAATGAAGAATTGCGTAGCAACGCTGTAGGTGTAAGCCGTAATAATCGCCAGACTAATAAGTGTCATCATGCCAGGCAACTTAGCTTTTAGTTCGTCTATAGCGCCCTTTATGAACACCAAACCACCATAGAAAAAAATGACGGTACTTAACACCAGTGGCACATACACAGAACCAGCAAAAGTAGGCGGTGTAAAGTTCAACCAATGCTGTATCATCTCGGAATACACAAGCACAGGAATTGTTAGTAGCAAGGATAGCCAAAACTTATCTTTGAACATTGCTACCGAATGACCAGCGTGCTTGTCGTGATCTTGGTGCTCAGAGTGGTCGTGTGCGTGGTGCGAGTGTTCCATTCTAGTGGTTCATACTAGGTATTGAACTATCGTTACTCATATAACCCCAGTCCGTTTGCCATTGTTGCATTTTAGATATTTCATCGGTCTGAGCAGAGATTATACCTTTACTCAAAGTTTTTATTTCATCGTGCTTGGCACGTGTCGATGCTAGGTTAGCCATATCAACCGCACCTTCGTGATGAACAATCATCATTTCAATGAACGCTTTATCAAATTCGTCGCCTGATAGTTTTTCAAGCTGCTTGTTCATCTCTGTCATAGTCATTGAACTATGGCCAGTTGTTGGCACTTGCTTGTTATTGTTAGTCAATGCCATAACACCGAGCGTACCACCTATTACGATAGAGAGACCAATAGCTAGGCTTAAAATTTTATTCTTGTTCATCACTTTACTCCTTTATTTACTTCTTACGTTTGATAGCTCATACAAGCCCAGCAGTTCCTCAACTGCTTGTTCTTGGGCTATTTCTGAGCTGGAACTAAGGTTTTCTTTGATATGTGTACGGACGTGGTTTTCAAGTATCAGTTTGTTGAGTGAGCCAATCGACTTTTGAATAGCAAGGCTCTGCGTTAATATGTCCGTACAGTAGTCTTCGTTTTCAATCATCTTTTGCACACCACGCATTTGCCCCTCAAGTATCTTGGCTCGGTGCAATGCTCGTTTTTTTAAGTCTATAATCATATATCCATACTATACCCCTAGGGGGTATTCTGTCAACGATGCTTTAAAACTTGAGACCTTATTGGTCTTATTAGCTAGAGACTATACCGCTTCAAAATCGTTTAGATCTTATTGGTGCAGCATATGCGTAAAAACTTACACTGCATCAGAGATGAGCTTAACAGATGGAGACAGATTTTGGAAGTCCCTTATCAAGAATATCTAGTAACTATGTAAGGGCTGGGACTTACACTAGCTCATTTCTTTAAATAACTTCTCTATCCTCGGGTTCTTCGCATTACTGTTAAGTCGGACTGAATATGTATGTCCAGCACGTAGGCATGTATCTGAAGTTACTGTATCAACATTACCGTAAAAATCACTTGTCTTGGACATCACTTCATAGCGATACCAGTAGCACCTCTGAACCTTCATTAACTTATCTTCAATGATTCTAATTGTGAGCCTCTGGCCTAGCGGAACAACACTGCCGATGTCCGTTCTCTTTTGAGAAAGCCTGCGTCGTACATCAGAAATTGCAAGCTGCTGTTTCTGGGCGTTTTTTGCAGATTGCTTAGCCAGCTTATCTACTGCCTTGTTGTATTGACTTGATTTATGACCTTTAACCCAGTTAGTTGAAACCCTTAAGTGCTTTTCCCTGTACATCTTTTGCGTGAGCTTAACGAGTTTCTTCCATAATTCCGCATTTTGAACCGGCGCACCAGTTGTAAGATACCAGCCGTTCTTTGACCAAATATAGAGGGCCTGTCTATACCCATTCCGAACGTACATAGAGTCGGTATAAATCTCAATACTCCTGAATGCCGAAATATCTATGGAAGGTCTTTTGCTCAAGCAATCTTCAAGCGCCATTACGCAAGCCTGCAATTCCATCTGATTATTACTAGCTCCTGAATAACCCTGAACTGATGAGGGGATAGACTGTTCATGACCATCCTCATCTATGTAAACAAAGCTATAACCAACACCACCTTTACGAGGATTGCTGTATGATGAACCGTCTGTATATATATTGAGAACGCCTTCTTGTGTCGTATCCATCTTAACCTGCTAACTAGTTATATAAGTTGATACTTCTACTAGAAAGTCAGTCAGGGGCTGATATTTCTTTGAATTATTGAAATACCTATTTCTCAGTTCCTCAACAGACACACTTTTTTGAGGAAAGCTAAACCAGTCAAATAGTTCACCGCAAGGAACGATGAATACCCCAACCTCTTTAAGCTTAGTTAACAGGTCAGTGATTATTTTCTTTTGTGGTTCAGTAAGTCCAATCGCATTTAAGCCTTTGATTTTTGAATCAACGCCTTTGAGCTGGTCTCTAGCCTGCTGGACTTGTGCCTTTAGCGCATTGGGCGCACCCAAGGAATCTATGATTCGTTCAAGCGTACCACTACCATTCTTCTTAACATTAAAAACTGTGTCAAAGTCTGTAATGATAGCAACCTTCGTTCCAATCTTTAGGCTAAACTTAACCGAGTCAGCTATTCTGTCGTTTCCATCACAATCTATAAGCCCATATTCAGTGGAGTCATCAACAAGTTTCTTACGACGCAGGACCGCTTCATAAAGATATTTATCTGTTACTCCTTCCACGAATATCGTGGCATCGTTGAATCCCGCACGAATTGCTTTAGTATTCTTTAATTCCGACGACGCTATTCTGCGCTGCGATATATCGTAGTCCACAACCTTTATATCGTGATTTGTACTAACTTTAATTACGGTGAAATCTTTTCTACTGTTCGCTAACCTTTCCAGCAACTCAACATCGTGGGTAACTATGAAGAATTGGCGAGTGGTAGATTCGTTTGCGATTAGCGTCCCGATGTATCTGCGGGCAGCAGGATAGATGTGTGATTCAGGCTCGTCAATAAACAATATCTTTCTATGCTTATCTGCAAGAATTGTAAGTATTCCAGCAGCAGCTCTTGTGCCATGACTCTGCAAGCTAATGCGTGCGCCATCATTTTTGTCAGCATATTCTGAATGTTTTTTTATAGCCTCTTGAACCGCTTCATAGCTACTGGACTTTGCGGCACGAGGGTAGTCGGTGACAGACTTATCTAAAAGCATGATTCGGTACTGGACTGCAGAGTATTGTACTGCTACAAACTTTTTATTAAACAGCTTTCCCATATGTGTATTCAATATGTCTAGAGTCCTCTTGCGCAAATAGAAAGTCGTAGGAACATCAGGGTTATTGGTGTCTACGCTTTCGATTTGCGTTGCATCAGTGAATCTACTGTCTATTCTTGCGATATGAATGTGTGATTTTTTAAACTTTACAAGCCACTCGCGCTTGAGCAATGGATTATTTCTAATGTCGTCCAACTCATCTTGGTACATGGCCGTATTTTGACCTTGTTCCCACTGGAGTAAGTTCTTTTTAGAGCGCAACATCATGTGGTCAAGACGACCCGAATTATTGTCTTGGGCTTTCTTCCATGGCTCGTGTGCATCCAACCAATCAGTCACTTCATCAACACCGTATTGAAAGTCATCTTTATCGGTCATCTGTGGCCATAAAGTAGCTTGAGTACTTGAATAGACGTAGTCCATGACAGAGTCAACTGTTCTGTCATAACTATTAGTAAGCTCGTAATAAAGGTCTTCTAACAGCTTGGTCTTACCTGTATTATTAGGACCAACAATTACGACTATATTTCGTAAGTCGTATTTTTTCCCATTTATAGTCAATCTTTGCAACTTCACAATATGCCTATCATAACAGGGGTTAAGCAGTTATACTATTCTCAAGTGGTACTGCCACTCGACCTAAACCAGCTTGCTGGCATGGTCATCAAATGTAGTATAGAGTAGTATAGAGGTCCGTCCTCTATAAGTGTTGTTTAGTGGCATATGTATAGAGGTCCGTCCTCTATAAGTGTTATACAATAAATAGTGACTAGTTCTATGGTGCACATCCCGGATGGGGTGGCGTTGTTAGGCAGATACCCCTCTGTACCTAAAAGCACCACTCATGCCAGACGATAACTGTTGGGGTGGGTGCTACGTATGTACTTCCACCACAATAGTTACTATAGTAGTATAGAGGTAGTATAGAGGTCCGTCCTCTATAAGTGTTGTTTAGTGGCATATGATATATTTATGATATGCCTTCTAGGAATGTAATCAAAGAGTACGCTCCTGATTCTTACTACCACGTGTACGCACGAGGCTCAAGCAAACAAAAGATTTTCTTAGAAGCTAGTGACTTTTCGTATTTCCGCAAGCTTTTCGAAAGATATTTATCAGATGAACAAAAAGTATCCAATACTGGTATGCCCTACCCTCATTTCAGCAAAAATATTAAGCTAATCGCGTATTGTTTAATGACAAATCATTTTCATTTGCTAATTCACCAAAAAGATTCTGAAGATCTTCAGCAATTCATGAGGAGTATCATGACTAGTTATAGTCGCTATTTCAATCAGAAATACAAAAA
This sequence comes from bacterium, assembly GCA_043776675.1. Taxonomy (GTDB): domain Bacteria; phylum Patescibacteriota; class Saccharimonadia; order Saccharimonadales; family UBA4665; genus JAJXTN01. Next base: position 5,585 of record JAYVRB010000012.1, on the reverse strand, counting down.
ATCTGGCCCCATGTTTGAGAGTCGTTATAAAGCCGTACGGATTGACCAGCAATCATATCTGGAACACATCACAAGATATATACATCTTAATCCGAGAAGATGGGAGAATTACTACAATTCAAGTTTAGGTTACTACAAAAATGGAAACGAGCCTGAATGGCTTAACAATAAAGATATATTGGACCTCTTTAGTTCTAGAGAAGAATACACTGCTTTTGTTGAAGATTACGAAGAAATGCGTAATATGTTATCAGAATTAAAGTACCAGCTAGCAGATATGTAATGAATTGGGTGTCTTAAAAAATTTTGACTATTTGTGCACTGACCAATAAAAAAGCCGATCGCTTTGGATCGACTCTTGCATTGGTGCGGGGATAGGGGCTCTAACAATCGACCATATACAGGTCGAAAATCACATTGGCCTGTTATTTGATTTGACGAGGCCAAGGGTTAGAAACTCATCAGACCAAATAAAAAACTCCCTGATGGGAGTTCATTATTTGGTGCGATACTTGGGCGAAAAGTTACACGAAATAGGGGCGGAGATAAGCCGCTGGCGTGATATCTTAGCAGTGCCCTATAAGGAGTATTTGCTTAGCCGGTGAGTTCGGGGAGTCACACCTGCACCCCACTCCTGGCTTTGGTGTACCACTAAACGATCACATATCCCCTTAAACAGCCTGCAGCTTATAGGGTTTGATTAGTCTTTACCAAACAGGACGTTAAGCTCACGAATAGCCATGTCCTTATATTTTTTTACTTTGTTATTTAACACTATTACTTGACCAGACTCTCCCATACCTCGTCCACGGATTTTACTCAGTTCAGCCTCTTTTAGTTCGTTATAATAGTCATCAATTTTCTGAAGTTCTAGCTGGAACATTTTTTCTGAGTTGGCTTTTCTAGCAGTAAAAGGTCGCTTTGCTAGTTCCAGCTGTTGACCAAAGATTTGCTGAGCATAATCAGCTGCAGAAGAGTGACCGGCAACACGCTGAACATTACTCAGCTCGTTCCTTAATTTGTTTTCTGCACTGCTCACATCAGACTGATACTCGTATTCTTTGTAAGGTTGAAGATGGTTGGTGAACGTGTAACTAAATCCACCAGAGGTCATATTATTCACAACTCTGTCTAACTCCTGCAAATCTAAGGTCGGTTCTGCTTCCATAAGAGCTTCATGTGCTAGCTTCATTCCCTTGAGTTTTTCAACAGTATAAATATCGGTATTATCTGTCACTCTATGATGATTCCTACACAAAATTATCAAATTATCATAAGCTCTTCGCTCTTGGTCAGTTTGGCTGGGATTATATCGTTCTCCACCTGGCGACGCGGCTTGAATATGGCAGATATCTGCTATTAATTGGTCGTCTACTATTAGTTGCTGTTTACAATCTGGGAATCCACACTTGGCAGCTGCAGCAAGTACAAGCTTGGTTACTGTCGTGGTTGAGGGGTCTAGTCGGGGCATGGGTGCTTTCTCATAACTTTATTGACTCTTGCATTATATATCCCTAACGCTGCCAAACGATAATCTACTAGCCTAAGCGGATTGTAATGCATCCTCAAATGCTTATGTGGGTAAAACGGATTCCCGCCGTAATGCATTGCTTGCCACCCTATTAGTTCTCATAGAATAAGAGAGACTATACAGACAATAATAAGTTTGAGACATATTCTTTGAGCTAGTACTAACCCCCACCCCCACATTTTACGGGTCCCATACACCCCTTTACTAGGGATAAACGACACTGTGCCTCGTCGTTAGTCAGCCCTACCTAATAAACTGTTGCATGTCGCCAGCCTGCAGCCTTTGCCTCAGCTTCACTACAAAACCATCGCTCACCGTAGCTGGTGTTTATCGTAGTAGCATTGTAGTCTGGGTCACCAGGGACATGATATATTTTCTCGCCAGTGCTGTATGACACGTTACCCTTTATATTGCAGGCTTCGCTTCTCAAAGCCTGTGCGTCAGCATTAATCTCGCTATCGCTAATAAACTTAGTTGTGCCATCATCCAAACAGATAGTAGCACCATAATCAACGAACTCTCGATATTTTGAGTTTTGACTAATCTTAAGGTCTTCTTCGCATCTCTGTTTAGCTGTAAGAGTTGCACGGCGAGCTTCCTCGGCATTTTGTGCTACTAGCTTTGCATCTGCTGCCTTACTCTGAACCTCGTTATTACTACCGCAGTACTTATCACTATCCTGCAAATAGCTAAGGCGACTCTGGCATTTTTCTGCAGGGCTGTGGTTAATTACCTGTGCAAGAATAACTAATAATAGTATTGGAGCAATCGTAATTGCCGCAAGCACCAACCAACCGCCGACACCAGATAATCGGCTAATCATGCCTTTAGTTTTGCTTACTACGGGCTGACTCCGCTTAGGCACAGTACCGAGAACATTGTTCATGTGCTTTTCATAATCGGCATATGTATCATTTAGGGCAGTCTTGGGTTTACTCGGTTTTCGAGTCATCACTTACTTCTCTTTTTTACTCGCTACGTTGTCCCACCAAATAAGACCACCGGCAAGAACAACGCCGAATAGCTTGAGAGCTGGTGCACCTATAACAACATTGGGCAGGGCGATAACCACTATTAGCCCCCAAATAATTACTTTCCTGGCTGTTTTATTCATGAAGTGTCTCCGTTAGTTTATTGGGCGTGGCGACATCAAAAAGCTCGCCACGAGCGGCAACCTTGCGGCTACCCATCACCGTTTCCAGTAATGACAACAACAAGAAGTACTCATGACGAGCTGTTTCTTGTTGTTGATTTGATGACCATACCTTCGCTAATGCGTGGCTCTAGGACAAGGGTCGAATAAACGACTTGGTCTGATTATAGCAGTTGCTTGACACCCCCGCTTGACAAGCTTGATTAACAGGGGTAGTCACATGCTATACTCAGTCTCTAATAATGAACACGCAAAGGTGGTACATCGAACCACGAGCCGACCGAGAGACGTAAGTCCAGGTTATACCGTTCCGAAATCGATAGATTAGCAATCTAATTTATCTTGGGGAACGGTTTTTCAAGTGGACGGACTAGTCACGACTAACAAAATAAATAAATCAAGAATGACAGACGCTCTGGCATTGGCAGAGCTGATTTATGATATGTACAAAGAGGAAGAACAGAGGGACAATAATACAATAAAGGACGGACAAAATAATGCACAGCCTACTGAGACCGACTAACTTATCACTACCAGCGGGGGCTTCTTTAGGTCGTGCATTGACCTTGTCCGAGAAGTCCCTGCTTGTATTAGTAAGGGGTCGTCATGCCTAAGCCAGTACTGGCAATCACTACTTGCAGGGTGTCCACGCCCGAGCAAGAGGAGAACAACAGCTTAGACAGACAGCGAGACGCCGTTATTGCCTCAGCTGAGCAACTAGGTGCAACTATACCTGGGGATGCTCAATGGTCAGGCAGCGTATCAAGCAAGGCAGGCACCAATCTTAACCGTAAAGACCTCAAGGAAATGATTGAGTACTGCAAAAAACACCCTAATGTTAAGTACGTCATCGTGCACGAAGTAGACCGCTTTATGCGTAGCATTGAGGAGTTGTTTTACTTTGAGGTTACGTTTCGCCAGCTTGGCGTAAAAATTATCTATGCCTCACAACCGGAGCTCAACACCGACGACCACAACGCCAAGCTGCTCAAAGCACTTGAAGCTTTCAAAGGTGAAGGCAGCAATGTTGAACGCCAGAGGAAATCTATCGCCGGTCAGACAACTGCCCTGCAACAGGGTCGTTACACGTTTTCTCCTAAGCCAGGCTACATGAGGGGCGATGAGCCGGGTATTCATAAGCCACACCCTGTGCGTGCCCCGGCATTACGCAAGGTATTGCTTGATATTGTCACGAAGCGTGTAACGCCCACGCAGGGCTTGATTGACCTCAATAGCAGCGAGTTCATGAGAGGGCATTCTCTGTATAAGATGGACAAGTTCCGTAAGATTGCTACCGACGTCTACTATGCCGGTGGTGTTGCGATTGACAAGCAGGTTAAGGTTTACAATCTTAACGGTCTACATGAACCTCTACTAACGCTTGAGCAGCATAAGGAGCTAGTGCGTATATTCGATGGCAAGCGGAAAAACCAGGCTGGTCCCCGGAAGAATGGCAACCCTAAATACCCGCTCAATAACATCATTCACTGTGACAACTGCCATGGCAAGCAGTACAACCGCATCGTAGGCGTGGATATCACAAACGGCAAAAGCCCTAAGCTATACGAAAAGTACCGCTGCCGTGCCTGCAAGCGTGCCCTACCCCGAGATGAGATGCACACTAAAGTCACCAAGCTGCTAAGGAGCAACCCTATCACCGACGCTGGTGTATCTGACCTCACAAAAGCACTCGCTACCGTGTGGAAGCGACGTGAGGGCGAAAACCAACAAGAAGTTGTACGTCTACAGCACAAACTAACCCACCTAAAAGAGAGCGTTAGTCAGCAAGTTGAAGCTGCCACCGACCCGGAGAATGCTGCCATCAAGACGGACATACTGGCAAACATAGCCAAGCGAAAGCAGGAAGCACAGGACGTTGAGGGTGAACTATATCGACTCACTCAGAAAACCGAGCAAGATTACGAGCAGTTCCTTAAGTTTGCCTACGGCTTCGCAGCCGACACAAGTCAGAAGTTTCTAGACCCGCTCACATCACAGGAGAACAGACTGAGGTTTAAACAAATCGTTTTCCCTGCTGGATTTAGGCTGGATGCTGATAAAAATGTTTACACCCCAGAAATAAGCGAACTCATCAGATTGGCTGGTATTAAAAAAGACCCTTCGATAAACGAAGAGTCCCTTTTGGTGCGGGTAAAGGGACTCTAACCCTTGGCCTCGTCCTTGGCAAGGACGCGCTCTAAACAACTGAGCTACACCCGCTCGTCGAAGTTTACGGACCTGTCTTGTTTTGCTATTTCGCAAAAGCTTAGACTTAGTCCTATACTTCTCCTCTCAATTACACAAACAGCTTCGCTTGGTTTGTGTAATTGGTAAACCATTTGGTGGCTCCTCCCAGACTCGAACTGGGGACACGCGGCTCTTCAGGCCGCTGCTCTACCAACTGAGCTAAAGAGCCAGATATGGTAACTATAAATGTTCTCGTCTGGTAAACCAGACATCGCCCGCTTCGCGTGCTCTTTCCTGCGATGCTCGGTACAAATATGCTAGCACATTTGTTCCTCCGATTCTCGTCCACCGACTGGGGACACGCGGCTCTTCAGGCCGCTGCTCTACCAACTGAGCTAAAGAGCCATGTGAACTTACTTATTTTAGGCTAAATAAGGTGTTATTTCAAGTTCTAACACATGATAGATTAGTAGACCATTCTACTAATGACGCAGACAATTGGACCAATAGTTTTAATACCACGCTTTTGGTGGCACTGTCCACTGCTGACACAAACAAATGGGCCACGCTGCTCAACAGGAGCGAACTAACCCCGGAATCCCAAGTTACAAGTTCCGATTATGAACGAACTGGGCCAATAAGGCAACGCCAAAGGCGCCTATCCGAGGCACAAGCGCTGCTAATGGCTAATAAGTATCAGAATGGGGCAACCGT
>JAYVRB010000011.1:0-2518 GCA_043776675.1 bacterium | reverse complement strand
ATAAGATGCCATGACCATAGTATTACCCGTACCGGCAACTGGACCAGTAGATAGTTTTAGTATAGATGAGCCATCAAGCGGCGTTATAGAGCCCATTGATGTCGATTTATTATTAAAATACGTAAACTGGGTAACGTCTATTCCACTTGTTACCGTACTTTTTAAACCTGCATTTAAGTTAAAGTTTATGACCTGATTAGTTAAACCGTTAAACTGGGTCGGAATGGAAGTAACGTTCAGCTGCGCACCATACGCTGCCGTACCAGTAAGATTTATTGGTACGGCAGCAATGCCACAGCTCGTACCATCGGTGTAGTATATTTGAGCCCCAATAGTATGCGTACCCTGAGCGTTATACTGTGTATACCACAGCATTTGCCACTGGCTAGTTGCTGTAACCTCAACACCTCTACCAAGAACTGCGCTATCGATCAGAAATACTGCATCACGAACATTCGGGGTAGCTGTTGTCGCAAAAATATTTAATGTAAGAGTGGCACCAGGTGGCGGAGACGTAGGTGGCGCCTGTAGGTTAAAAATACTCGGACAGATATTCGCTGCCTGGGCTGCTGCATAGGGTTTATTGCGGCTTGCTAAAAAACTAGATGTAAGTACGCCTGCTGTAACAAATGCTGTAATAATTAATTTATAGTTTTTGGTTCTTATGGCCATAATATTTTAGGCAACGTGCTTATTCTTTATACGATAGCACAAAACACCTTACAAGCGAAGTGCGGTAATCGCAACTTTTTGTTTGGCATAATACTAGTTTTCCGCTATAATCCTAATCTGTTATGCGGGTTTAGCTCAGTTGTTTAGAGCGCGTCCTTGCCAAGGACGAGGTCGAGAGTTAGAGTCTCTTAACCCGCACCAATCAAAGGGCCCGTCCATTATGGATAGGCTTTTTGATTGGTATAGCAGCCGAGAATCTAACTCTCGACCTCGACAAAAATATAAATGAGTCGAAATGGTTTTTATAACCATTAAGGTTAAGAGTTAGAGTCTCTTAACCTGCCCAATTAGACCTAAAAATTTTGAACCAGTATTGTTTCAAACAATAGAGCCCCAAAGGGCTTTTTTTGCATCAATTGTCAATAACAGGCTGCAAGATAGTCGGAATACCTCAGCCAAGTTTTTTAAGTTTGAGTTATTAATCTGCTGTAATGATGATGTTTGAAATACGTCAGCGATGACACGCCACATAAATAAGCTTAACTTATCAGGGATTTTTATTTGATCAGACTTTAAAGTCTTACCGCAATCTAAAGGCAAAGGCGAGAATTGCTGGCGGCACTTCGCTATCCTTATATTTTTACGGATAGCTATATATTAGATATGCGCTATAATAAAGCAAATAATCAATATATAAGGAGATAGTTATGGTTACAGGATACTGCGTTAAATGTAAGGAAAAGGGCGTTGATTTGTCGGCACCTGAGATTGTACAAACTAAAACAGGTGGGTTCATGGCCAAGGGCAAGCACGAAAAATGTGGAACAACTGTCTGCGCGATGATGTCCAAGGACACCGCCGAAAAGGCAGTAGAAGACGGCGCAAAGAAAGCTTACTAGTCGTTAAGCTAGAGACAGACAGAGCGAGAATAATCAAAAGAGGCACTCTAATCGGTGTCTCTTTTCATTTGCTAAACAGAAATGAATTAATTCTTGTCTAGGAAGATAATCTACATGGCAACTACTAACCCCTCTATTAACGTCAGCCTAAATGCCTATGTCGGAGAGCCCTTGGGGTACCTATTTTGCCTTGTTCAGAGATAGGCACAGTATCGAACGGACAATGGAATTCGATCTTAATAAAGAGTGGCTCAAAGTAAGTCAAAAAGATTTTAATTTTATTTCTTATGCTTTGACTCATGCATTTAGTTCCTGCTTTATCATTTAATTCTTCTACTGTTTCTTTGTTCCAAATAAATTCTATCATTTTTGGCAATAAGGTATTTTTCATAAAAAATGCGTGCTGATTCAGCCTTATGTAGATCCTCTTTACTGCGAGGCAGCTCTCTACGGCCGTGTGAACCACTTTGCCCTTTTTTATCTTTAGGCACCGGCCCATCATATTTTTTGCCGCCTTTATGGTTGGCGTATCGGCGCGAGCGTGTATACCCCATCTGTAGGAATTTCCGTGCCATATCCATGCCTACGAAATCATTTTGGTTCCTATATTCATAAAACATCTTAAGAATTTTACTGGAAGAAGTCTCGGCTTTTTTTGGAGTTGCAAACCTCCAATGTGGGAGAATTTCACTCTTGTATGGTTCGGCCGAAAGCACTCCTTGTTCACCGCGTCCAATATTATATTTTTCAGGTGATTTTCTGAAATCAATGTTTGTATACGGGTTACTATTCATTTAGTAAATTTTAAGTACAATCAACGCCTTTATCAGTAAATTTAGTTACTTTAAGAGTAATGCTAGTCCGTATTGAAGTAGTTTATTCTACATTTACACACGCGAGTTTTATTTTATTTGTGTCGATATTTTCAAAAAGCTCGGACTTTTTTA
>JAYVRB010000010.1:0-2699 GCA_043776675.1 bacterium | reverse complement strand
GGAGAAGTCTGTGTAAAGATTCGCGCATACGCTGCAAACAAGAAGGGGTACACTCCTTGCATAGTTGGATACGGCATACCAAATTGGGATAAGGCAATTTCTAAGCCGGTAACACCAGCAGTCCCTAAGGTTACATCATCAACTACATATCCAGGTCACACAATCAATCCTGGCGACTTTGGCGATGCTGTAAAAGCTGTACAAGCAGCAGTTAAAGTTGATACTGATGGGCAGTATGGCCCTGTGACTCAGAAGGTTGTGACTGCAGTTCAAACTCGCCTAGCACTTACCGAAAAAGATGGCGTTGTTGGGCCACAGACATGGAAAGCTATTATGAAGTTGAAGTAGTTTCGTCTACATCCATTGATGACTCAGAAGATAGTGAACTATCTTCTGAGTCACTATTTTTATCTATAGACCTTTTATCTAAAACATATTTGATGCTTGCGCCAGACCACTTCTTGCCAAATGCAGTGAGAATCCCTTCTTTGTTGAGACCCTTAGCTATTCCTCCCATAGAAGCTCCAGCAGCTCTTTCATCTAAAATTCGTTGTACAATTTCTGTTGGAATTTTGGGTTTAGGACCGATGTCGACTCCCCATGTGTGTCCAGTAGCACGTCGGTGCTTATGTACATCTCTCTGACGTTCAGCGATAATTCCACGTTCCATTTCAGCAAGTGCAGACATCACTGTGACAACAAATCTCCCCTGGTATGTGCTTGTGTCCAAGTTCAAATCAAGAAGAACAAGGCGCCAGTTGTTCTTAGCTGCTTGATCAACAATGGACAAGAAGTCAGTTGTCGAGCGAGCTAATCTATCAATACGAGATACAAAAAGTGCATTGGCACTACCATTATTTAATCTGTTAAGCGCGTCTTTAAGTGCTGGGCGCCCTGAAATAGACTTACCTGATCGTCCTTCTTCAACAACTAACTCGACTTTAGAGAATCCATAAAGGGTAGCTGCATTGCGCAAAACTCGTTCTTGAGCCTGCAATGACATACCGTCTGCGACTTGCTGCTGCGTGCTAACTCGCGTGTACAAAATACCGAATCCAGGGTCACTTTCTGATTGTACATTTACCATAATTTTTGTACCTTGTCCATTCTAATGTACAATTGTTGAATGAGTTTTTGTCATTAACCCTTGATGTTAAGGGATTACGGGTAAGTTTGCGCCTATGACATGGCGCATTGGGCATGTAAATTATATCAACAAGTGCTATTTTAGGCTGCAATTTACAAACTGATGCACGGTATAATAGATACGATTCCTTCATCGTGAAGTTCAGGCCAAGCCAGCCAGCTCCGTGGGAGACAGGTGCTGCTCTAGCTAAACCAAAAATCGCGAACCTTGTTGAAGTATCTACTGATGTGCCGCTTTATTGTGTAGAATGACATTCTACTGTGGTAGTGTTCTATGTCATTGCGAATATATGACACTCCATTGCGAGCTAAAGACACAGAAAATGCGTAACATTTGCACGTTTCTTCATGACTGCGGTCATCACACCAAGGACCTTCTGCTGCAATTGTGTCTGATATTTCGTCACAGGCAACTTCAAGAACTGCTTTAATAATTTGCTCCATACTGGCATCTTTAGAGACTAGTTCATCTACACGTCTCATTGCTATCTCGTATAAGCTGTTAGCTGCCATGGCATCTCCCGTCGATGAGCTTAATAAATACTATCATTAAACGGCACACTTTGTCAGAATATGTGATATTTTATCACTAGCATTATGGTGTTATAAAATTACTTATGGACACACACGAAGAAGAGTACCCTGACGATGCTGTTATTCAGGCGTATCTAGAGCAGGAGGGCTGTGTCATTGTGCCATTAGATTTCATAAATGAACTTCTAACTCTTATGAAAGAACATATAATGAGAGAAACTGGCGTGTCAGAAGAAGTGTTGCATGATTGTATGACTACCCTTAACGACCTTATAGGCGAAGACGGAATGTACGAAATGTCGGTTGAAGAGACGGTGAACTGGGTGAGAACACTTAGTCAAATTAAAAGTGACTAGCCGAGACTCATATCCAACTCTTACTCAGCTGGGTGGAATAATTAAGAATCTGAAAAGATTCGCATACACTGACACTAAAGCGTGGAGCATGTTCAACCCATCAATCGCGTACTCACCAGAGCTTGGTTACGCTATGACGATGCGTTCTAGTAACTATGTGATCGACCCGACGTCTGGCGAGCTACAAGTTCAAGTTGGAGACAAAATCAAAAACAAAGTGTTCTTTACTGAGACAAACAAAGACTTTGAATTGCTAAATGTGAGAGAAGTTCTGTTTGACATTAAAGAATTCAAAGTAGTTAGAGGTGTTGAAGACGCTAAACTTTTCTGGCGGAACGGCGCGTGGCATTTTACTGGAATTGTTCTAGAAAAAGAAATACCAGTCGCTCGTGTAGGTTTGTTTAAGTTTGACCCTAAAACTTCAGCCGCAGTTTTGCTAAAACTACACGGAGGACCTAACGCTAAAAAGCCAGAAAAGAATTGGATGGCTACACAGCAAGAAACAGAAGAGTTTGACTATATCTATGGTCCACGTGCCATTGTTAAAAATAATGCTGTTATTGGCCAGTTTACAGACAAAAAAGTGTTAGCACCATTGCGTGGAAGCACAAACTTGATAGACTATGAAGATGGATACTTAGCAGTAATGCACACGCTATATCC
>JAYVRB010000009.1:0-2784 GCA_043776675.1 bacterium | reverse complement strand
TCGCCATGCCGAGACTGCAACGAGTTGACTGCCACACAAAGATGGAATGGCCGCAATATAACTATTACCTTCATTCCAGCAATGCATGAGAATCAACTGACATTGTCTTGTTCTCCGCTTCCAATGCATAAAGCACTGACAAGTAAATGCCAGCCAACTCCTCTTACTCAGTGTTCGTAGCCATATCTCATTTAAATAAGATCGACATCGTTAAAGTAATCGCAAGTGATACCATTCAAATCGATTTCAATGTCGAAAGCCGGACGGATAATTCAGCAACAGTGATAGCGACGAGATTCTGAATCATTCTGAACGAGAAGAAAGAATTATTGCCGTGCTGACATCATGAATTTGCTGGACCAGACGTGGGTTGCCATGCCGAGACTTAAACGAGTTGATTGCTGCACAATGATGGAATGTCCGCAATATCGTTATAGCCACAATGTATGGCAGTTGGCCGTCATGTCTTGTTCTCCACTTCAATTGTATAACATCACTGATTAATAAATAACAGCCACCTCAAACAGCTCCTCTTATTCAGTGTTCGTAGCCAAATCCCATCCACAGTTATCTTGACATCGTTAAAATAGCAAGTGATCCCATTTAAATTGATTTCGTTGTCTGTCGAAAGCCACCTGGAATATCCCACGAAGTGATAGCGACGAGATTCGGAATCGTTACAAACGAGAATAAAGAATTGTCGTGCTGACATCATGAATTTGTTGGACAAGCCGTGGATCACAGTGCCGAGACAGTAACAAGTTGACTGCCGTGCATGATAGCAAAGTTATGAATGAACTTGGCCATCAACGTGCGAATATAGTACTTGAACGTCGTCGCCAACTTATCGCCGATATTAAGAATGGTTGCCAAACCGATCCGTTTAGTTGACGGTAGTAGTAACACTATGTGCGAAAAAATAACGGCTAGTCTCATCCAATCCAAACTTCATTTGCCAAAAACATAGTTGTTGTTCATCGTGTTGAGCTGTTATGATCGCTGAATACTACATTTGCGGTAGCGTGACACTTACGCCTTCGACCATGTATCGGGACAAGAACCAACGCCACGATAGTTGCGATTCGAAACTATTGTCATACCGCAAGTAGGTTCAAGTAGTGGTAGTCGTACGATATTTCTAAATGTCCGCTTGCTGACATGAGACTTAATTGCCGACCATCGACAACTTGCTGTACGGTCTTCGACGTTTCAACAAGGATGTGACATGAGCAAGTATTGCCTGCAGTATCCTTCAACGTACTCTATTTTATTTCTGAGAGGCGCAACAAACACACCAATATGTCGTCAAGATCAAATCGAAATTGCAATTAAGCAGCAAGTGAATAACGGATGCATTAACTACTGCTGGTATCTGAGATACTTTATTGTCTGGCTCATTGAGTTATCGCTTCAATTTTAAACATCCCAGGCAGTCAACGATGCCAAAGTCTGTGAAACTGAAGACAGTATTTCAGATAACTGCCAACAGTGCAAGTCATGATAACAATATCATGTCTACAATAGCAGTATCGTGGTCAGGATGAGATGCATTCGGCCAGATACACCATCGGCAGCATGGAACAGCTGTCGTCATGTATGTACACATGACAGTCATTTGTACGGAAGCCATGGCGTGAGTATGGATACCGAGAGTGTCTTAAAGGTGTAAATAGGACGCTATGATGCCGAACGCAACAAGGTAAGCGAAGTGAAGGCATGTATAAATACAGCTTTGGATGAGTTCTATTGTTGTTTTCAGTGGCATGCAGTGCCACTGATTGGGATGGTAATGCATTTGCGAAAGTTAAGCTAGCCGTTGTGATCGCACTAAACATGCAATACCAATCAATAGCAATGACGTTAGCAGGACCTGTGATACTTGTAGTCGTCGATTCTGTATTGTCGTCGTATTGCCATTTAGCTGATGTTAATGAGTGTCGTCATTTTGCATGCTATGATTGCGCGAAAACTACTAATGTTGCAAAAACTTGTAAGCCGTTAAATGTCTGACTTAGCTTTATTCAAGCGCAGCGCCAAACTACTGAGATCGTAGTTGCACATTTGAGTGCCTTGACCAGAGCTCTAGGATTGAGTTCCACGACGATGACTAGAAGTACATGTCCAGAATGCTGAGGCGATGTCAGATACTTAAGACGTACGATCTGCTAACTTTAGGCCAGTAATGATTCTAATGATGCTAGCCATACTTAAACGGGCTTCCCACTTTTGTAAAACTACTAATGCGAAACACGCTGGGAGAATTGTGGGAGTTGTATCCAACACAAATCCATCGAACAAGGGCTTAATCTCAGCAGATCGTAGCAACAAGGCTACTCTACTGCTTACAATACCCCGTTCAGTTTAAGTCGTCTGCAAAGGATTTATCCTCCTCAATATTTGAAATTACCATTCGAAAATTCACCTGAGAATCTTTTCCATTCCCAAGCTACACTCTTCCTAGTATGATGCTGGAAGTGAACAAGTCACTCCTATTTCTATTCGACTAAATATAGAGGAGACATAAAAGCCTCGCTTTCTAGCATGGATTCCGACTTAGAGGCGTTCAGCCGTAATCCTACAAATGATAGCTTCGCGGCAATGACTTTTCAGTCAACCGCAAATACCAATGATTTGAAACAACGGTTCCTCTCGTACTGAGTTGTATTACTATTGCGAGACTAACTTATCAGTAGGGTAAAACTAACCTGTCTCACGACGGTCTAAACCCAGCTCACGTTCCCTATTAGTGGGTGAACAATCCAACGCTTGGTGAATTCTGCTTCA
>JAYVRB010000008.1:0-2801 GCA_043776675.1 bacterium | reverse complement strand
CTGAATATCAAATTCAAGTAAAAATGGCTTTAACTGTAATCCATTTTGAATACTGAAAAGAGTATTGTCTTTGCCAATACCGCGATGTGGACATAGCCTAGCTGCAAATTCTTTTTCGTCGCTCATTTCATGTAAGTTTAACAAATAAATTTTTTTCGAAGAAGTCTTATATTAATATTATGTCTGGAGGGCCACAGTCATGTCCATCGCTACTATAATCCAACAATTAGTACAGCGACTTCACATCGTTAATTTATCACAGATTGAGGTCTAGGGTTATGACCAAGCCTAGAAACAACCCTCAACCAGCCGGACGCAAAAAATGGGACGGCAAGGACGAACAGTTAGCCCTAAAGAAATTTGAAGAGGCATTCGCCTATGATTGTACCGACCCTAACCTCGCCCTACGGTATCTTGAACAGAAAATGTCCTGAAGAGTTTGGTACTAGGATTAACGCCACAGTCAAACAAGACACAGATTTTGACGACTTTACCGATGAAGACCTTGCAAAAATCGTAAAGGTTTCGGATTTAGCACTTAGCACCAAAAACTAAAAGTTTACTAGTTCTTTACCAAAGCTATGAAATAAACAGGTGTGCCTTGTCTTTTGGCCGATGTAGTATTACTGGTTTTGGGAACCACGCTGTAACTCAGCAGCCTCGGTTTTCTCGTCGTCTTCATCGTCCTTATCGTCGGTGGTACCATCATTATCGTCGTCGTTGTCAACGTCGTCATTTTGCCCATCATTATCGTCGTCGTTGTCAACGTCGTCATTTTGCCCATCGTTATCGTCGTCAGCGTCTACTGAATTAACCTGACCGTCTAGGTCAAAGTCTATCTTTTTTAACTCCTTTGCCTGTGCCAATAGCGTCGTGTCTGCTGGCGAGAGGGGTGCTGTTGGGGTTATGCTATTTTCTCTGCTGACTACTGGTTTGTCTTTTTGGCTGATGTTAAATCCGGCGAAGCCAATGACGGTGATTACCGCAACGACCAGCATTAAAATTAGAGGGGCGAAACCTAATTGGTTGAACTTTAAATGAGGCATAGTTCTATCTCCTTTTTTATTGATGTTCTGATTTTATCATACTAATGCTTATAAAAAAGGAAGTGGAGAGGGCTCTAATATAGTAATTATATCATGTGTTGGAGGGCCTTAGTCTTGTCCATCGCAACTATAATTTGCTACAACACATATTCCAATGAACTAAAGCTCTCCTGAAAGTCTTTATACCATTTTTGTTGTTCTTCTGAACTGAGGGACATCATGTCTTCCATGGCTTTCTTGTGTGCCTCATCACCAGCTTGCACCATTTCCATAACATGCGTTCTACTATTCTCGCCCATTTCCTCAGCGGTTTCGCCAGTCAGTACTAAGTCGCACGCTCCGCCTAAATAATTACACGTAGATTTCTTCATAATTAGTCCTCCTTTCAACTCAGTATATCACTACTACCAAAAGAGGCTTGAACTAAATGACAGATACAAATTAATGTAATAAGACAGGGGTGTTATGATTAGAACTAATTCGTATCTGTTAGGTATCTATGGAGGGCCCGGTGAGACTTGGTCACATTCCGTGACCCCGAAACTACATCTTTCAAAACAAGTTTTGAAGAGTAGATTTCCTTGCAAACTGCCACAGGCAGTTCTCACTCACGACACCAGTGTGTCGTGAGTTGAAGTCACCAGACTATCCAATAAAAATACCTCACTTTCGTGAGGTATTTTTATTGGAGGGCCATCGTAAACGGTATCGCAACTTTAATTTCAGAACAAATTAAAACTCTTCAGTAAATCAGTACCTAAAATCTTTGTTCTCATATCGACCATCTAATCCTTGTTTATAATGTAATCCGTATTGAGTAGCCACTCTATGATCTCATGTGCTTCATTTATACGATTCAGCGCCTTTTTGGTCTTCAGAGGCTCTTTTTCGTAATATGGTATCTTGCCCTCCATGGTGAGCGAAGCGAAGTATAGTTGCCGAGCCACCCTGACTAGAACATTACGTCCATCGATATTCTTTTTATTATCAAAAGGCTTGCCGTATATTGTCACATTTCTCATTGGAGCAACTAGAAGCTCCCTTACAATGGTGTCTTGATTTACAAAGCCTTCATTCTCGATATTGTCTATTACCTTTTGTTTACCAAGTATATTATCCTCTCCCATGACAGTCAGCGATATTTTTTTGACTGTACCAACTATATCTATAAGCTCAATGCCTTCGTTGAAAGTCGTATAATCGAAAAATGAGCCATTCACGATGACATCCAGATCTATATCGCCTGGCGAGTCGGAGTATATATAAGAGCCGGCTGTTGAGATGTGGATACAGTCAAAACCTAACGAACCATATTTCTCATCAATAAAATCAAGCACGATCTTTAAGTGCTTATTCAGATGAATGACCCTGTCCAAAATCTTTTTTCGCTTTAAGCTATTGCTCTTTTGGTACCAGAAGTTCTGCAAAAGATATTTTTCAAGCTTCTTAGGGTCATCTGTAATTTTGATGGGGTCATCCTTCAGTTCTATGAGAGGATAGGCGGCACTGTACTGCAAGCTGTCGCGGTCATGATAGATGTGCCTTGAAGTTTGACTGCCAGCAGATAATGTAATGTAGCTCTTGTCCCGCTTTTTCATAAAGTATTTATGGATTCATGCTTAAATTATGGTATAATTATTACATAATTCATAAGAATTGTAAATACCAATGAGCATTTCGACTACGCATTTCAATTTCGAAGCCGAGGACGGCGTATTATTACCGGCCTTACTTTATTCTGGCCCGATAAGAGGC
>JAYVRB010000007.1:0-11327 GCA_043776675.1 bacterium | reverse complement strand
GCACTCCCGTTCAAATCCCAGTCAGACAATCCTTCATAGCAGACCCAGAAGGGTCAGCAACGAAGGATGGCGGAGAGAGAGGGATTTGAACCCTCGATAGAGTTGCCCCTATACCACCTTTCCAAGATGGCGCACTAGACCACTATGCGATCTCTCCTCGTCAGGCTGTTCCCATTATACACAAACCTCTCTGTTATTTTGTACTCCATACTTGAAATTTCTTTGAAAGATTATTGAAAATTCATAAAGGATTTTTCGACCTTATCCAGAATGTCAGAATATAGTGCTTGCGATAGGTGATGATAAAAGGTTAAATTATATCTCATGGCAGTTATTGAACTTCAAAATGTAAGTAAGCTTTATGGCTTTGGCGATGCCACCACGTTGGCTCTCGACGAAGTCAATTTTGTTATAGAAAAAGGTGAGTTTATTGCAGTCATGGGACCTAGTGGTTGCGGCAAAAGCACACTTATGAACGTCATAGGACTTCTTGATACGCCTAGCCACGGTGTATATAAGCTAGATAACAAACCAATAGCTAAAATCAAACCTTCTAGAGCTGCAAAGATTCGCAGAGACACCATGGGGTTCATATTTCAGTCCTATAATCTTTTACCGAGATTAAACGTCCTCGAGAATGTTGCTTTGCCACTTACCTACAAGGGTTTAACTCAAACCAAGAGACTAAAGCTAGCATCTCAAATGCTCGAACGAGTAGGTATACAAAATCGAGAGTACTTTTTACCAAGTCAGCTTAGTGGTGGTCAGACACAGTGTGCAGCGATAGCGAGGGCGTTAATTAACAATCCTAAGATAATCATTGCAGATGAACCGACAGGTAATCTTGATAGTGCGAATAGCCGTATGGTTATGAACCTATTAGCCGATATTCATAAGCTTGGTAACACTGTAATATTTGTTACTCATAACCCAGACCTTACAAGGTTTGCAACAAGAGTTGTCTATATGCAAGATGGTTGTATAGTTCACGATGAAAAGAACGTAATTGGTAATGTTGCTTCAAGGGTTAATAAGGTGCTATTTACCTTGCCTTCAAAAGAAGACGGAAATATGATGGTAGAATCTGGCAAAAAGAGCATAAAGTCTATAAACAAGAAAGCCAAATCTAAGAAACCTAAGACAATCAAAAAGAAGTTTAGAAAACCACGCAAGGATAAATCATGAAATCTATAACCCTTGCTAGTATCCGTATAGGGCTAGATTCGGTTCGGGGTTCAAAGTTGAGAAACTTTTGGATGATGTTTGGAATTATAGTCGGAGTAGCTTCTGTAATAATCATTGTAAGTGTCGGAAATGGCATAAAGCAGCAGATTAGTTCGCAGATACGTAGCTATCCTAAAGATTTAATCTCAATTCAACCTCAAAAATTTGTTAGCACTAAGGACACTGGATTTAACCAGCTATCTAATAATTTTATAAGCGGAAGCCTAGGGTCTGCTGACTATAGCATTGTCGCAAGTGTTGATGACGTAGTGACTAGTTCGCCTTTAAGCGCCACTTCAGGAGCTGTCATAGGTGACAACGGAGTATATAACTCGGGTCTAGTAATCGCTACCTCGCCTGACTTCCCTAGCTTAATCAACCAATCATTAGCCTATGGACTGTTCTTCAGTACTCAAGACATGAATAGTAATTTTGCTATTCTAGGTCAGACAGCTGCAGAACACATGTTCAATATCAAGGTTCCTCTTGGCAAAACCTTTACTTTTAGAGGCCAGGAGTTCTCTGTAGTCGGAATTTTCAATCAATTTGTGAATGCACCTCTCCTGCCAACTGTTGATTTTAATAGTGCAATATTTATCCCTTATAATGTAGCTCAAACTCTAACTAATAACAGTACAACTAATTTTGAGATTCTGGCTAAGTCTTCAGACGCATCTAGGACTGACGAAACAATATCAGAGATTAAGAGCTCCCTCAAATCAGCACATAACGGACAGACAGACTTTACGGTCATACGTCAAAATCAGAATCTTTCAAACAGTAATCCAATATTGGGTTTGATCACTCAGCTGATTGCCGGTGCAGCCGCGATATCTATACTAGTAGCTGGGGTTGGCATTATGAATGTAATGATGGTCTCAGTCTCTGAAAGAATGCGCGAAATAGGTATTAGGAAAGCTATAGGAGCAACTGATGGGCAGATATTAATCCAATTCATGGTTGAATCGGTATATCTGAGTCTTAAAGGAGGAATAATTGGTATTGTTCTCGCATACTTAGTTGATCTTGGTATCAGACTTGGAACTAATCTTAAACCTGTGTTTGACTGGAAGGTCGTAGCACTAGTTGGGGGTGTCTCATTATTGATAGGAATAGTGTTTGGTACTCTTCCAGCAATCAAGGCCGCTCGCAAGCATCCTATTGATGCACTAAGATCTAACTAAGAAGAGCGTAAATTGCTCCACCACCGGCGATAACCATGAGCATTGCTGTTGTCCAGCCGATAACTCTCGTCAATGGTTTGTTTACCCATTCGCCCATAACTTTCTTATTGCTACTTATCAGAACTATCAGTATCAGAATGATAGGCGCAACAAGTCCGTTTCCTACTGCTGAATAGATGAGTGCTTTCATAGGATTTATTCCAATAAAGTTCAAACTTAGTCCAACCAGCATGGACATGATGAGTACACCGTAAAATACTTTTGCTTGGCCAATCTTCTTGCCTAGACTACTTGGCTTCATGAGGCTCTCTGCAATTGCGTATGAACTTGAACCGGCTAGAACTGGAATAGCGAGAAGACCTGTACCTATGATGCCAATTGCAAATAATAAGAATGTCGCGTCTCCAGCAAACGGCCTAAGCGCTTCTGCTGCCTGAGCAGCAGAAGCGATATTTGTGATCCCTTGCGGATACAAGACTCCTGCACATGCAGCGATGATAAAAAACATCACAAGGTTTGATAAGAACATGCCCGACCAAACATCAATACGCATGTTTTTGACGGTGTGTTTATCAGTTCCACGGCGACTAGCAATAGTTGTCTTGCCTTTTACGATCTCGTTCTCTACTTCTTGAGAGGTCTGCCAAAAGAATAAGTATGGAGAGATGGTAGTTCCTAAAATTGCGCACACTAGAAGTAGCTGATCTTTGCTGAAATCCATTGAGGGTATAATTGCATTCTTCAATACTGTGATCCAATCTAGGCGGGCCAAGATCGCTGATATTATGTACGCAAGAAGAACTAGAGCCAACCATTTGAGGTATCTTGCATACTTTTCATAAGGTGTAAAAATTTGCATACTGAGCATAAGTAGGGTGAATCCAACAACTAACAGGGCGTAATTGGCGCCTGGAAATAACAGTATGACCGCAGCGGCCATAGCTCCTAAATTAGCCCCAATATTGAATGCATTAGAAGCGAAGAGTAAGATCGTACAAGCATAGAGGATCTTCTTGGAAAATAGCATTCGAATATTGCCGGCCAATCCTCTGCCAGTAACTAGTCCGATACGAGCACACATTTCTTGGACGACCGACATGAGCGGAAAAGTTACAGCTGCCATCCAAAGTAGCTGAAAACCATACTGGGCGCCTGCCTGCGAGTATGTAGCGATACCTGAAGGGTCATCATCTGAAGCCCCTGTAGTAAGCCCAGGACCTAGTGTTTTCCAGTATTCTTTAGTGGCTTTTACGGCCTTGCCTTCATTGATCTTACGCCCTAATGTTTCAGTCGTATCGATAGACAATTCTAATAGCTCTGCTGGAGCTTCAAGAGTTTTAGTAAAAAGATGTTTCTTCACGATTTTGTTTTTTAACCTTGAATAATATAATAAACCATTTTTTAGAAATTCTTACCGTAATAATACCAAAAATGATTTAGGATTAGTCCGCCAAGTATCAAGAGCCAAAGTACTAAGAGATCAAAATGATGTTTTCTAACCCATGCAAATGACTTGGCGTAGCTACCTTTTGGAGTGGCGATAAGCCTATTTTCGATATTATATAGAGTGATGTACCAAAATGACACGATTGTGATTACCCAAACTCCTACACAGTAAGGGCATAGTGAGTTTATCACGTACACACTATGGTAGAAAAGCCACATGCAAAAGGCTACACCAAGAGCTAAGCTGGCATTAAAGCTGAGCCAGAACCAACTCTTGAACTTAGCACCTGCAAGCATTGCTGCACCAATAGTTGCGATAACTGCAAACGCAGATAGCCCAATGAATGTGTTTGGAAATCCAAAAACTGAGCCTTCATTGCTAGATAAAACGTCTCCACAAGCGATGATTGGATTTAGGTTACAGCTAGGAATAAAGCTAGGATTTTCTAACATCTGCATATGGTTGTAAGTGATTATAAACGAGAAAATAACGCCAATCGCTCCAGCAATGATCAGTATGTAAGGTAGCGACTTCTGAAGTGTTAATATAGGTATTTTCATATTATAATTTTATCAAATTTATGACTTAAATAGTTTTACTAATTCTTCTCCAGACATACCGATATCGTATAACATCAAATCATCGTTTGACTGTGTAGACCACTTATCTAGAACTGGTTGAACCACTCTCCATGCAGCTATTACTTCAGAGCTTGTGGAGAATAGAGTGTGGTCACCCCTGATTGCATCTACTAATACACGTTCATAGGCATTTGGATGCTTGTGTTCTTCGAAGCTTTCGTTGTATGAAAAATTCATATGAGCTGGTTGAAGTTCAGTAGCGTATCCAGGCTTCTTAGCCATAAGTTCAACTTCAATCCCCTCATTCGGACTTATTCTGAATATAAGTCGGTTGGAAGGCGAGTCTTTGGACTTAAATTTAACAATTATCTCAGTTCGTTTTTCGGCAAGTCCCTTGCCTGTCCAAATTGATATAGGCACATTCTGCCAGCGTTCATTATTGATAGTGGTTCTGATAGCAACAAAAGTTTCAGTTGAAGATTCAAGATTATCGACTTCATCACGGTATTGTCTGTATTGACCTCGAATAATAGAATCATTGGTAGCCGTATCTACAGGACTAAGATTATTTAATAATCTTAGTTTCTCAGCATGGATATGCTCACTATCCATAACTTCGGGTTGGTCCATAGCGACAATGGCTACTAGCTGTATCAAGTGGCTCTGGATAAAATCACGTAATGCTCCAAGTGGTTCATAAAAGACCTTACGACCCATGATTCCTATCTGTTCGCTAGCGATAATATCGATACTAGCGATATGATCTTTGTTCCAAATAGATTCAAATATTGGGTTCTCAAAACGAAACGTTAAGATATTCTGGACAGTCTCTTTTGCCAAATAATGGTCAATACGAAACAGCTGATCTTCTTGAAACACTTTACTGGTTTCTTGGATAAGATTTTGGGCAGAATGAATGTCATAACCAAATGGCTTCTCTATGAGTAGCCTGCTAGTTTTAGTGTTATGTATACACGACTTGTTAAGTTCAGACTGTCCGATGAATCCGATAATCGAGTGATAAACTTTAGGTGGTATAGATAAGTAGAATAATCGGTTCATACATAGCCCGCTATCGTTTTCTATCTTATCAAGTTGGACTTTTAGTTCACGATAATCTTCAATATTGTCTAGGTCCAGCTTTGCCATATGTATTCTGCTCAAAAGTTTTTGTTTAGCAGCTTCATCTTGGTCATCGCTTTGTTCTCCTCTATGTAGATCAACACCTTCAAGTAGCTCCTCCGGACTTATCGTCTGTCTTGATACACCGATGATGACCGTACGGCTATCGAGCAGTCCAACTTTAAATAGATGAAATAAAGCTGGCAATAAGTAGCGTTTGGATAGGTCACCACTAATACCAAAGATAGTTATAATAGTTGGTTCTAGGGGTATAACTTCAGGCATTATTTGTTCAGCTCGTGTCCGCCAAACTTGTTGCGCATTGCAGCAAGAAGCTTAGTGGCAAAGTTTACCTCACCCTTTTGAGAAGCAATCCGAACGTCAAACGAAGCTTGAATGCTTGGCATAGGCAAGCCGATTTCTCGAGCAGTTTCAAGCGTCCATCTGGCTTCTCCACTTTCAGCCACAATACCAGTGATACCATCAAGTTCTGGATTCTCTTGCAAGGCTGATTGGCTTAGTTCATTAAGCCAGGAAGTTACTACACTATGGTGTTGCCAGACATTACCTGCAGCAGCTAAGTCGATTTTGTCATATGGGCCTTCCTTGAGCATACGATAGCCCTCAGCAAGACTTTCCATCATTCCGTATTCAATTGCGTTATGAGTCATTTTGACGAAGTGTCCAGAGCCGCTAGGACCGAAGTGAAAGTAAGCTCCTTCTGGCATAGATAACGTTTTAAGGACTGGTTCAAGTGTTTGAAAGGCCGCAGTACTGTCAGTCCCAGCCATCATAGAGAATCCGTTCTGGTATCCCCAGACTCCTCCACTAGTGCCGACGTCAACAAATTCATGACCTTTAGATAGTAATTTTTGATTTAGTAGTTTAGTTTTACGATAATCAGAATTACCGCCATCAATTATTAAGCTGTTTGCTGGTAATATCTCCAGCCACGCATCAATCTCTGTATCGACTACGTCAGCAGGAAGCATTATCCAAATAGCTACACGCTCTCCGTGGAATGCATCGATTACGGATTGCTTAGAATCTGCCACAATTGCCCCATAGCTAGCTGCTTCTGCCATAGGTTCGTGACTTCGATTGTGAGCTATGACTCGGTGATTATTTTCTGCCAACTTTCGAGCAATTTGCATTCCCATTCTGCCCAGTCCATGAATCGCGATAGCCATAGTTGTCCCCTTAATCTATAAGACTATTATATACGTAAACGTCTTTAATCCGCTTTAGAATTTGAGCTGGCTGGTCTACAGTGTCTAGATTCTTAGTTTTAAGATTAACTAGCGCATTATATTTACTATCACCATATGCGAAAATATATGCTGAGTTGATCTTGCTAAGTGCATTAAAAGTTAAAGTAATCCTCTTGTAGGGGTTACTTAAGTAGCCTACTACCAAGTTGTCTGTTTCGTAGCATGCTTCACTATTAAGTAATATACCGGCTATGTGCCCGTCATCACCAATACCTAATTGGCCGATTATAATATCTGAATAATCAAATGCTTGATTCGTCATAATCTCTGCTGCATTTAGTGTTTCTTCAAAGCTAGCATCTGCATCTAAAATACTTAAGTAGCTTAAGATAGAGAAATCAAAGCCGGCATCCCTTAGTTGTCGCTCGTTTGAGTCTTTATGTCCAGGATCACCATATCTTTCGTCAGCCAGCATAACACTGAGCTTGAGCTTGAGTTCAGAAGGAATACGATTGATGATATAGACTTCCCCCTCAATGTTTGAACCGCCACTGACTAACCACAAGACTTTTTTGCCATTTCTAAGCTCAAGGTTCAGACGAGCAGCAAGCTCGTCCCAACCCTCGTACTTATTTTGGTTTATGATGAATTGCATTAGGCATACTATATCAAATATCTGTTGTAAGCGATTTCGTCTATAATTGAGGCTAGTGAACACTCTAAGTCGATTGTATAGATCACTAATGAAGCCTGGCATTAAGCGCAGCTCTACTTTTTTAATTGTATCTCAGCTTATAAATGCAGGTGGATTATTCTTATTTTGGATAATTAGTGCACGTCTGTTCACGGTCGATCAGGTTGGTATGGCTACGGCATTTATCAGCTTTGGAATTCTGGTTGCTACTTTCAGTAATCTTGGACTTCCAAATACAATAATAAGATTTCTACAAAGCAGCCTAAATCCTAGGGGCTTATTCCTAAGTGCATCAGTTGCAATCATAATCGCATCGACGCTAATTGCTATTATTTCTCTTGGCTTAATTAAAACACTTGCTCCTAGTTTAAGTTTTGTATTCGAATCGATTGGTCTAGAGTTACTTCTGATTTTATTCGTAGTTAGCACAGCACTTAATGCATTAATAGATGGCGCTATCATTTCGTTCAAACGAAACCAGAATTTACTTATCAAATCATTGCTAGTTACGCTGCTTAGACTGTCGTTGCCTTTCTTGGTCGTAACATTTGGGATATTTGGAATTACGAGCGTCTATTCAGGAGCTATCGTTGTAGGCATCTCCTATAATCTATACATAATCTTTTCAAGACTTATATCAGTAGTTTCTTTCAAGCCCGAATTTAAGGAGCTATTAGTCAATCGAAGCTACTCGATAAGCAATTATTTCGGAGGCATGTTTGGTGTCTTACCAATCACGCTGGTTCCAATCATAGTATTCACTACGCTAGGTTCGCAATCAGCGGCGTATTTCTATATGCCAATTATGATTGCAGCCGTTTTAAGTTTGATTTGTAGTTCAATTTCTCAAACATTAATTGCTGAGTGCGCTCATATAGAAGATAGAGATATGCACCGAGAAATGTTCTTAAATGCGCTCAAACATCAATATCAACTATTGATTCCACTTGTAAGCCTACTTATTGTTCTAGGATGGCCAATTCTCAGAATATACGGTGAGACTTACGCATCTAATGGATATATCCCGTTGGTTATATTAGCCATATCTGGATTGCTAGTTGGGTTCAATTGGCTAGGAGACACCTGGCTAAATATTAACAGACGTTCAAAGGCCTACTTCCTGATTAATGCGTTTAATGCTACCGCCGTTGTCAGCGGAGTATTGTTGTTCTCTGATTATGGATTAGTTTCTGTGGCAATTGGTTGGATGCTTGGACAGCTTGCGACGTCAATTGTATTTCTAGCTATTTTTGTTCGTGAAGGTATGTTCAAGGTCTACTAGATTAGCTCAGCAGCAAGGGTAATTATATTTAAGACAACCAGAGATAACAGATTAATTATTATAATTCTATAACGGATAAACACTAAAGAAAAAGTACCTTAACTACTCCTGTTCGTGCACAATTTTGTTAGAAAGAAGTAAAGATATATTTTGATTATTCAAGTTGAAAGTTATTTTGTTACCAGCAGAGTATGCATGGTACAACATCTCAGGTTTAATCTTAGTGCAATCGTTCAATATGACTCTACTTAATTTAGCTAGACCAAGTATCATGCGCTTGTTTGAGCGATTTGATATTCTTTTACGTGATTCATCGTCAAATTGATCCTCAGTTGCTTTTAGTGCCGCGTCAAGAATAGATAGAAGGTTCATTGCAGAAACAAGCATTTCAACTACTCGAACGCCATCTACATCAGGAGCGCTGATGATTACGAGTGGATCATTTTGCTCTTTATCTGTAGTATCATTAAGAGCTAGATTGCCTGCAAGATATATTGGGTCAAAGTTTTCGCCCAAATGTAACTTTTCAAGTGGCTCAGTCTCTTGCAATTCAGCGGACATCTTATGTCCGAAATATTCGATACTAAAGTCGTCTGTTCCGATTGTCATAAATACTAGTATAGCATAAGCACAATGATTTGTAAAGCTCTACACTTCCTAGTACCCAGTTGAATAAGCTATATCTTTATTTAATAGCTCACCGTTTAGAGTTAGTCGTACAGTAAGAGGGCCTAAGATTATATGATCAGGAAGTAATTTTTGTTCATTCCTATCACTCTTACCTGGGACCAAACTATTCAGATAGTTTTTAGTGAGTTTTATATTATTAGTATCTGCCGTGGATAGTTTAAGTATCTCAGCATCAGATTTGTATTGTGAAGTATCAGTTATATCGAATTTATGTTTAAAAAAATCTTCAATCATGGATTTTATATCTGATTTCTCATATGTAATTGTCGGATTCCTAAGCTGGATAGTATATATAAGTTCCTCTATGTTTACTTTGTTTCTGCCGTCTAGATGGTACTGACCGATTGATTCAACTGGAATAGTCACTGGTAACAGTGCTGAGGTAGGAAGATTATGACTAATGAACTTATACAAATCTTGCATCTTTTCAAAAGGCCGTTCACGGCGTGCTAATCCAGCTTCAGAATAGTACTTCCTAAATTCACCTGTACCAATGATAGATGACCATTCACCAAAGTCATCTGAATTCTTTAAGGCATCTTCTTGAGAACGAATTAGCACCCCTTTATCGTCAAATGCAGAACTAATTGAAAAATTCTCATTTGCCATTATTTCGTCTTGAATAGTCATACGATCAATTTCGTGTATGTTTTCGATAACTCTGTAAGCAATTAAAGCGTAACCAATCTTAGGCATTAACTATAGAATAACACAAAAGCACAGAAATTACAATACTAGTACTAGGTTACTCCATGACTATTTGAGAGCTCGGTGGCATTGAAATACGTTTTTCCAGATAGTCGTCATTACTATAGATTAGTACGACTTACTGTCTCCATCTTGATACCGTTATGCGGTTCTTATATAACCGTATACATCTAATACTGCCATATTTTACTTAGACTTTGTTTCTAGTTAAAATCTAATTTGGTGATTTTCAGATAGACCAGATCGTGTAAGTTCAGCGTTTAATGATGCTTGTAATTGTCTAGGATGGTCAATTATCAGAAGATTCTGTTCACGTTCGTAATGGAACGCATCATCGCTAACATGTGATAATTCCGACAAACCATCTGAACTAAGTTCAACATGATTGAACATTTGGTAGACGTTTCTCCCGGCGTTACGCTCAGCATAGCCTATACGATGATTCTCCGTGACGATCAAGAAGTTAGTGTGAGGGTGCTTGAAGCCATCATTATCAATCGAATCAAAATTAAACTTATTCAAGACCCATCCACCAAGCGGTTTGATGTGGTTATCTCTTTCCGATGGTCTATTGGAGTAAAGCTCAACAGCCTTAGGTGTGGTGAACGGATATTGCATAGCTAGTTTACGATTAAGATTACTAAAATTCGTAAGTTTTTGGATATGCCCTAGTGCAGCATAACAAACCTTGAAAGCTAATAATCGATTCACAGTCCTCTGAGATGACAGTTCATAATCATTACGAATCTTAACGATCTGTTGAATAAATTCAAGATCTAGTTCTCTAATAGGCTTAACTTCTGGAAATCTTGAGTTTAACTCTGACATATACATATATTAACACAAAACACAGAAATATCAATAGTGGATAGCTTACTACTTGGCTTCGGGTGATTCTGAAATGTTTTGATTCTGTGGAGACTTCACTTCAGTGCTGATTTCGTCAGCAGCAGGTTTATTTTTGATATGCGCAAGAACTGCATGGAGACTACTATATACCGCTGCTAGTCCAAATAATGTTTTAGAATACTCGTCAGGATAAACTTCTTGTGTAGGATATAGCGCTACAGCAGCAGAACTACAAGCTAAGACACCCCAGCTTAATGATTGGTGTGAACTGATATAATCGATTACTTTACTTCGGCCTTGCTCGTTCGTTTCTTTGTTCATTAATAACATTATAT
>JAYVRB010000006.1:0-11742 GCA_043776675.1 bacterium | reverse complement strand
GTAGCACTCCCCGAACCTTGCCCCAGAAAGCACAAAGTGCTTTGGGGTCATCTTGGCAAAAGTATGTTTCTTTTGCCGATGAGGCAAATCCCTCTCTCTCCGGCATATATAATGCCCGCCTTAAGGTGGGTTTTGTATTTAAATTATTAAATGAACCAATAATTTGATAAATGGAAAATGATAGATATTTAGAATCAGTTAATTATTTTTGTTTGCCAAAGTCTGCGACGCTTGACGATCGACATCTCTACAGCGTAATAGACGACTTGGGCTTGTAAGTATATCCAGAATATAAGCCCCAACGAGATTGCAAAATAGCTGTATAGCACGTCCAGATTCTTGAGCACATGCGCTAATATATAAGCTCCCACGATTTGCATTACTACCAGGCCAACGGCTGAGATAATCGAAGCGAGCCTTATCTCTCTTATGTCTACTTTGTCGGCAAGCACATAACTTATTAGAAATCGAAGCAATAAATATGAGACAAGTATTCCAGCAACGTATGAAAGTATATGAGGCAAGTAGCCATTTCCGACTGCAGCTACAGTACCTGTAATACCTGCTACGACAATAAACCCAAGTCCACCAAAGATTACAGTCGATAGATCCTTGACTAACGATTGAGGGAATCCTTGCATGCGATTCAGTGGAACTCCAAACAGGTTATTTATGCCACTTCTAAAGGCAGAAGCAACTCCCCTAGAACCATAAAGCAAGAATAGCACGCCGACAATTAGCGCGAGACCATTACGATGTATGCCCAGTATATGATCAGATAATTGTTCACCAAGAACCGAGGAGTTACCCGTAATTACGTTGACTATATCAGCCTGTAACGCTGGCTGGCTAGAGGCGACGATTTGTAGCGCGGTTGTAACTATCAACAAGAGAGGGAATAGCGACAAAAATCCGTAGTAGGTAAGAAGGGCTGCGTAACTTCCGGCTTGATCATCACCGTATTTTTTTATTACAGATATTGGAAATGCTAAAACTGGGTGTTTATATTGAAATTCGTCTAATTTGCGAAAGTTCACTAGAACCTTATTCGGTCCATTAATCGGTCTACCAAATCATGTCTATGTTCTTCAAATGGAAGTATCGAAGTCAGCATGTTAACAATATTGTCTTCTTGCTCAGGACCAAAATATATTGCCCTAAGCGGTGCAAAGCGTTTGAGCGGCATAAATTCAATACTCATGAATGCACCCTCTTGAACTATCGAAAATGAGCAAAATTCTCCATAGCTATACTGCTTACCTCCTATCGAAACGCCCTTATTGGATAGTTCGTATTGCTGCTCCTTAGGTTTTCGTGCACCATAATAGCCCAATATAATAGCGGCAAAAATTACAAATATACTGGTGATTAAATCCCTGGTTAATAAATAAAGTAATCCAGAAATGGTTAGCGCAACCGCTCCTAATACTCCGTACCATCCGCTAGTCTTATGATGGGCGATAAACTCTGAAGCCGACCATGTCACGATAGACTCTGTCTTGGGTTCACTCTTTATTTCATCCGAATCGAACTTTGAGTAGCTTTCATTATTTGGCATAAGCATCATTGTAGCGTAATAGTATTAAGTAGTACAAAACCTCCCTGGCTCTTGTCATGCAGAACGTAGTGAAGCATCTGTTTGAGGATTACAGACTATTGATAATAGATCCTTCGCTAGCGCTCTGGATGACACAATTGTCATGCAGAACAAAGTGAAGAATCTGTTGAAGCCAGCCACTGGCTGACCTCACCCTATCGGGTTCAAATACGCACTAACTCACCAAGAAATAAACCCCAGATAAACTGGGGCATATTTCCTGGCGGAGAGGGAGGGATTTGAACCCTCGCGGGGGATTGCTCCCCCCTATCAATTTAGCAAACTGACCCCTTCAGCCACTTGGGTACCTCTCCATGGCTTTATAACCGTAGCATTGTAGCTTGAAATTTAATTTGGCGGAAGGGGTGGGATATCGTGTGGCTGCGCCACACTCCTTCCTGTGATGCTCGATATATGAATTCAAGCATTCATATATCTGCGCTTCTCGTTCACCGAACCCTAGTGGATTCTCACCCAACCTGCTCAGCGATCTTCCATAGTTCCGCTCGTGGCGGAACATCGAAAGATGGCGGAAGGGGTGGGATTCGAACCCACGGTACCATTGCTGGCACGACAGTTTTCAAGACTGTTTCCATCGACCACTCGGACACCCTTCCTTAACAGAGGTCATTATAGCTTTAAATTACTAAATATCCAAACTTCGGTCGCCAGATAGCCAGTTAAAATGTCCGCCATCAGGTGGGTTTTGAATTTCAAATAGTAAATTAATCAATAATTTGTTAAATGGTAATTGGAAAATGATAGATAATTAAACTCATGGTTGAGCGAAGACAAGGGCGTCGACTTGCTTAGCGCCAGCACGTTTGAGTACCATGGCAGCGGATTCGAGCGTAGATCCAGTGGTTAGAACATCATCAATCAGAACAATGTAAGCTCCTTTGACTATGTCGATCTTGGTGACTCTGAAGGCATCTCTCATCTGTGCTACGCGCTGCGATCGACGAGCGCCTACTTGATGCGTCTGGTTTTTACGCCTTAGGCAAGGCAAGTAGCTCTCACCCGACAGTTTAGCCAGCTCTTTGGCTAGTAATGAGGCTTGGTCATAGCCTCGTCTACGCACCCGCTTAGTAGAAGTCGGGACAGGGACTATTATTAACTTTTTATTAACTGGCATTAGGTGAAGCATGTGTCTAGCCATTGGACGTACGGCTGCTTGAGCACCTGAGAACTTTAGCCTCCATACTAATTCTTTGGCTTCGTCCTTGTAAATCGTCGCTGACCTAACTACCCTTAGCCGACTTGTCTTGCGGCACCCAGAGCAAGTTATGGCCCCTGTTGAGAGTCGTCGGCAACGATAACATCTATCAGGAATCGAATCTAAAGCGTCAAGGCAATCACCGCACATTAAAGACCCTTCAGCTCCGCAGCCAACACAATCGTGTGGTGCAAAAAATCCAATCAATTGGTCAATTAAACTCATGTTGTGTTTAATGTGTTGTAAATATGTGACTCCAGCGTTGCACTCTGTGAACAACCTAAGCTATACTGTTGATAACACAAAAATGCAAGACTCTTATCGCTGATTCCTTAAAAATTTAAGGATGACGTTGCATTAATCAATTGGAGGGTAACAACTATGGCACGACGCAATCGTGGAGACGATTTACTACTTGAAGAGGACGAATTAACTGCGGCCTTTTTGGGTGATGACGACATGACAGTATCAACAGAAATAAGCTCAGCAGTAGTAACACCAGAAGCCGAAGACGAAGAGTGGGACGAAGACGAAAACGTACCTGGCCAATTGGCTGTGGACGTTTACGAGACTCGCGAGAAGCTAGTAGTTAAGGCTCGCACTGCAGGTGTAAACAAGAGTGATTTGGACGTCAGCATTTCTGACAACCAGCTTACTGTTCGTGGCACTTTGAGCTCAGGCACTGAAGACGGAGTAGAGAACTACTTCCTGCAAGAGTGTTACTGGGGCGAGTTCTCTCGTACTATCGCACTTCCAGTTCCAGTCAAGGAAGAAGAAATCGAAGCTATACTAAAGGATGGAGTTCTAACCATCAGCTTTGGCAAATTACAGCAAGACACGATCAAGAAGATCCAAGTTCTGTAATCTGACCAATTTAGCACAAACTAAAACCCCCTCCGAAAAGAGGGGGTTTTGATTATGACTATTGTTCTATTAAACTGCTGCGCCAGAAGCTGTAACTGCTTGATTTAGTACGAATCGTACTATGAATTGGGCTAATACTACGATGATTAAACCAATTATAGCGTAGAGTATCGTATTCTTAGCTGATGAAACTCCATTATCGGATCCACCAGATGTTATGTATCGGAAACCTCCGAAGATTATCATAATAACAGCGACGATTCCAATAATGACTGAGAAGGTGTTGATGATCTTTGCGGCAACGCTTGAAAGATTGGCATTACCGTTACTTGCACAATTGACTGCTGTGGAGCCAGTTGCACCGTTTGCGCCGTTACAAACGCTATCAGCTATTGATACTGCGTACACAGAGCTTGTTACACCTACTGGAGCTAACATTGTTAAAACTGTAGCGAGAACAAACATATACTTTTTGAATTTTTGAATCATTTTGACCTTTCTTTAATATTTCTTAGTTATATCATATCGCCCCTCAGAAGGGCAAGTGGCTGAATTATAATGTATCTTATTCGATTCTATCTATCTTTACCTCGAAGCTCAGATGTGGGAGTGCTACTTGAGCTATTAACAGTCTTAGGAGCAACACTTGAGTCAACGGCACTATCTATTACAAAGCGCACTAGGAACTGGGATAATACAACGACGAATATGCCGATAACGGCATACAGAAGTGCTTGCCTTGCCTTAGCTACGGCTTCACTACTGCCTCCGGAGGTAATGAATTGGAAGCCAGCAAATACAATCATAAAGACTGTTATAAGTCCTACTAGCAGGCTTATAAAGTTTATAACCTTACTAATCACATCATATACTGTGGAGCTCCCCAAGTCCTTAACAACATTGTTGTTGGTACTTCCGGCTGCAGTACAGGCCTTAGAGGCTGAGTCAACACTGCTACTTGCACACTGAGAGGATGCTGTCGCCGCATATATGTTGGGTTGATCAAACGTGGCAGAACCGGCGAAGAGCATAGAAGCACCTAGAACTATCAGCAACATTGCTTTGATAGAAATTAATTTGAACTTGCTAATAGTTTTATTCATTGTTTAGCTGATGTTGCTCAGTATTATGTTTACTATAACGCCTGCAAGCACTGCCAGTATTAGCCCTACGAGACTAAATAACAGAGCACTTCGCGCTGATCCAAAGCTCTTACTGTCTCCAGCTGAAGTAACCATCCTAAGACCGCTGATAATTATGACTATCACAGCAGCAATGCCGACAATAATAGATATTATTTGAACTACCTTACCGATAATGTCCACAGGGCTGGTTGGATTCTTGGCGTCTTGGCAGACCGGTGAACTGCTCGCTGAACCTTTACATACTTCTGTAAAAATCTCTGCTGCTGACGCTGTTGAAGGTTGCAGAGTAGCAACTGCTCCGAAACTTATGGCAAGTAATAGTAGTCCCGTTATGAATCTCATATGTTACCTATCACGAACGTTACAATTGCTTGAGCAGAGATTATCACTATTAGGCCGATAGCTGTATAGATTATTGTGTTCCTAGCCTTGGCGACTTCCTCGGGGTTACCCTGGGACGTAATGAATTTGAGTGCAGCAAGCACTAACATAAGTACTGCAATGGCACCTAGGATGCCTAGCACGATTTGGAGAATGGATTTCACTTGTGTAGACGAGGCCGATACTGCTGGTAGTCCAGTCGTGGTGTCCGTGTCAAGTAGAATGTCAGAAGCTGAAAAGTATCCGTAAAGCATTGTTTTCAACATTATTTGATACTTCCTGCTATAAAGCTGATAAGTACTGATGCGGTAACCGCAATACCTAGGCCGATTAGAGAGTTAATGATTGTACTTCTAGCCTTACTTGTACTCTCGGAATTGCCTTGGCTAGTAATAAACATGATACCGCCATATATTACAAATACGATGGCCACGAGAGATGAGAGCCTTAGAAGAATTTCAGTTATCGACAAGACGATCAACCAGATGTCAGTAAGACTGTTAATGACAGGGACACAATCAGGAGGGACAGGCTTTAAGTAAGAATACCAAGTGGGGAAACCTAGAAAGTCTTTCTGGCATTCAGTTGCGGCAAAGACATTAATAATATCAGGCATGTTAGTTACCCTCCTGTCTTTTCACACGCAGTTGTCGATGAACTTTCTGATTAACCATTAAGGAATCCTCCGGGCGTTATATAGTTCAACAAAGCATATCCGAAAATAAATATTAATAATGCAACCACATTAGAAGTAATTCTACCTCTAGCTTTTGCTACTGCTTGAGGATTTCCGCCAGCTGCTGAATACTGTATACCGGCCAGGATCGTTGAGCCAACTATCACTATGCCGACACCGGTTGACAAGAATCTGATAATCGCGAACATCATGTCCGCAATTGGGTTACCCTTGCCTTTGCAGCCAATATTTATAGAAGTTTTTACTTTGTCAACTCCATCTCCACATTGAGTTCCCGCAAATGTAGTAGCCGTTGGCGCTACCATAACAATCAGTAGCGATAGTACAGCGACTACTCTAATTATTTTATGTTTGATGTTGGTCATTTAAGATTACTATAACTTCATCTAAGTATTTGTTCAAGTGATTAGAGCATAAGTTCTTTGATATTAACACCGCAAGCAGTGTATTATGTTTAAGTAATATAAGAGAACTAAAACATCTGATGGGCATTTTGAACGTCAAAAAATACAAAATATTTAATAAATCCGCGCTTATTTTAGTGCTGGTCACTACGCTAGCATCTTCGTCGCTATCTTTGTTAATGCCAGCCCCCGCCAGCGCCGTAGTTACCGGTACTGGGAAAATCACGGTGATTCTAAGTCAGAATCCTTCAACTCCCGCAAAAGTCACAGCCACAAGAGCTGCAGCTATTAATGACCCGGGTGGTTGTGGTACTTCGGCTGCTGAAACTGTTACTTTAAGTGTTACAAACACATCTAAAACAAAAAATACTGAGTATTCAAGTCCAGTTCTGCCTTGCTCCGGAACTGTTAATCCGAGCTTTGAAACCACATGTATTGATATGGCTGAACCTTGGTATTCCTGGAACATAAAAGTTTCTGGTAGTGCGACTGGTTCCGGTACCGCAAGGGTTGCTTGTGGTACTACAGTAACATCAAAAGTTACTGTAAATATAGAAGGGCAAGCTCCGACTATAGGAACAATTTCTGGTTTGGCTATTGCTAGTGGAATAGCTTGCTTGCCTTCTAACTCTTATTACATTCTTGCGCCAGCAAACAAATACACAGTGGGTACTGTTCCTTTTAAAACTGGGGGAACAGAGCTTGCTGTTAACTCGGTAGGTAAGTTCACTATAGGTTCTGTGAAACCTGGAACATATGATCTTTTTATTAATTGCGTTAATAACACTGTAGTCTCAGACGATATCTTAGTCAGTAATGGCGTGAAGGTAGTTGCAGGCAAAACCGTTGAAACAAACCCAAATCAAACCTCAGGCGATGCCAACGCCGCTACTTCTGACAGTACCTGTGAGAGTACTGGGTTTTCGTTATCTTGGATATTTTGCCCAATTCTAAACGTTCTGGTAGATGCTTCTGATGCTATCTATAATCATATGATTGTTCCGTTACTTGAAATAAAGCCGATAACTGTTAATGATGCCTCTGATGCATATAGCCAGAACGTTTTTAAAGCATGGTCAAACTTTAGGATTTACGCTGATATATTCTTAGTTATTGCGTTATTGGTACTTGTCTTCGGACAAGCTATAGGTGGTGGTCTTATAGACGCTTATTCGGCTAAAAAGATTTTACCTAGGCTCCTTATAGCGGCCATACTAATCAACTTATCAATATACTTAGTCGCTTTTATGGTTGATATAACAAACATTGTGGGCAAGGGCCTAATCAGCTTAATTACTGCGCCCTTTTACCAGACTGGTGACTTTAACATAGAGCTTTCTGGATTTACAAGTGCCTTAGGGTTCGGCGCAGGGGCTGGAGCAGGTATTGCGCTTGCTGCTGGTGGTGCAGCAGTGGTTCAATTCTTGTTAGTTTTTGTTCTCCTCCCGCTTTTCCTAACATTTATTGCAATTGTAGCTACATTGATTCTGAGGCAGGCAGCAATTATTATGCTACTAATTTTTTCTCCAATAGCTTTTGCTCTTTATTGCCTTCCCAATACTGAGAAATATTTCAAAAAATGGTGGGACTTATTACTTCAAACGCTGCTAGTCTATCCAATAATTGCTGCTCTGATTGGTTTAGCAAAGATAGTCCCGAGTGTTGTCAATCTTACGGCTGGCACAGAAGGTGGACTTGTAGCAGCCCTAGGTCAGGTTCTTTCAATAATTATATTGTTTGTTCCTCTGGCTTTGATTCCATTTGCTTTCAAAATGTCAGGCGGTTTAATCGGTAAGGTCAGTGAGATATTTAATGGTCTAGCCAAAAAAGGTCATAAGTCGATGCTTGGTAATCCCAACAATCCTTATAGTTTAGGTAATCGAACAAAAACGAAATCTGCTGAGAGATTAAGTGAAAGGAACTTATCTTCTGGTGCTTTAGGAGCAACCTTCAACCCCCGTAACTTATTTGGCAAAGATGCAAAAAATAGAAGAATTGCTGGCAGAGCTGTTGCAAGAAATCTTAATCAAGCAATCTATGGTAAAAAGGGTGCCGGTACACCCTTGTATGAGAATATGCAAGAAGATAGCAAGACAATGGGGGACCTTGCAAAGTATGGGACTGCAGATGAATCACAAAATGCAATTAACGGTGAAATTGAAGCGTATGAAAGGGGCGACACAGATAGTTCTGGAAAGATAATGGGCTTTGCCAGAAACAGTTCAGATCATCAGCAACGATTATTCGCATCCCAGGCTGCAAATAATATTGGACGTACGCTAGCAATGAGGCGTAAGGCACTGTTAAACCCTTCTGTCATAGGATATGAGCTAGGTAAAGGTCAAAAAGGATGGGATCAAGCTACTACGATCATGCGTGATATAGCTGGCAATGACGAGGGTACTTATCGGTCAATGGTAAACGAATTCCAATATATCGCAAAATCTAAAGCTGGTCGGGCTGACCTTGCAGGAGCTACTGACGGAAATCCATATTCAGGCAAGAAAGCATGGAATAATTTTGGTCTATATGAACATGCCAACGCCAAAGAATCTTCAATAGCAGCCTTTGGTGAACAGAATGTCGAATATATTAAATCAGCAAATATTGAAGACAAGCGTGCTGCAGCGGTATTCTACCACGAACTTGCTGCCATATTACCTAATTCTAAAGGTGGTGTGAGAGATGAGATTATTAAACAAAGACAAGCGCTTGAAACTGCGGGAGTGACAGAGTTCTTGTCTAGTGAATCAGGTAATACCAATATGGTTAGGGAAAGAGTTATTGACCCGAATGATTCTAGTAAGTCGGTAGTCAGAGAACGTCAGGAGACTGAGGCTGATATAGCCAAAACAAAGTCACGAGCCTATGAGCGGCCAGACCCGAATAAAGCAGAGTAATCTATGGCTACATATAAACTAATTCAAGACATCGAGGCAGAGGACAAAATCCTTGGGCCTCTGTCGCTACGGCAGTTTATATATGGTCTTATCTCAGCCTTATTCTTCTACATAAGCTTTCTAGTACTGACAAAAGGCGCTGGTATATTACTGATCTTGTTCTTGCCTCCAGCTCTATTTACCGGTTTCTTCGCCTTCCCGTTTGGTGGCGATCAACCGACAGAAGTCTGGGCTTTGGCCAAAATACGATTCTTGTTCAAGCCTAGGCGTAGGCTTTGGGACCAAAGCGGAGTCAAAGAGCTAGTAACTATTAATGTGCCTAAGAAAGAGGCTCGCTCTTTAACTAATGGGCTGAGTGACAATGAGGTTCAAAGCCGACTCAAAGCGTTAGCAAACACTATCGATAGTCGTGGTTGGGCGGTAAAAAATATAAATACGAATATGTACGGACAGCTAGGTACGATAGACGATCTAGGTTCTGACAGGCTCGTCGGGGCTAGTTCTATCCCGAGAGAAGTGCCAGGCTATGACACCCATCCATCAGACGACATTCTAGACGTAGTCAGCAATCCAATTGCTCAAAAGTTTGACACAATGATTACTGATTCAAGTCGCGCAAAACACCAACAGTTAATTGATCAGATGAA
Source organism: bacterium (assembly GCA_043776675.1). Classification (GTDB taxonomy): domain Bacteria; phylum Patescibacteriota; class Saccharimonadia; order Saccharimonadales; family UBA4665; genus JAJXTN01. The sequence goes on along the minus strand of JAYVRB010000006.1, from coordinate 1,891 downwards.
CGCGCCAAGCGCCCCACAACAGGCGGCCCAAGCGCCAGTAACAGTTTCTGCTGAACAAAATAATTATTGGTTCCTCAATCAAGCGACACTTCCACAAAACTTGTCTAAAGATAAGGCCGTATTTTCAAGCACAGAATTAATCCATCCGGATCAAGCAGTTTTTGAAGCAAACAAGCGAGCAGAAGATAAGGCTCTTCAGGAGCGTTTGAATGCACAGAACTATACGGATAATGCAGAGTTTACAAATATGAGAGTGCTTCAACCACTTGTAACTTTACCAATTGCCCACAAGCCTACGGTTGATACGCCGCCAACAGAGAGCACTGCGACGCCTGTGACTATGGCTACTCCTCCGAACCCTGCTATAATAACCTTGTCACACAACAATGATTTGAATGTTTCTACGCTGGCTCGTGAAGCCGACAAAGCCAAGAAACCAAATGGGGTAGGGGATAATGAAGTTGTCGTCTCTCTTCACTAGTTTCATTCAGATACAAGTTGTCAAATATAGGTGGGCTAAACACATATGAATCCGCAATCAAATAATAGTGGTCCAGGAATGCCCTTTGTATCGCCGCAAAATAATGCTCCGGTTCAGGGTGGAGCACCTATAGCCACACCTCCAATCCGTTCAAATGCTAATAGTACCCAAAATGCTTTGCAGATTGCTGAGATTCGCGACGGCATCGTAATAATGAATGACGGTTCATTCCGTTCAGTAATTATGGTCAAGAGTGTGAACTTTGATTTGATGAGCCAGCAAGAGCAAGAAGCAGTAGAGTTTAGTTACCAAGGATTTTTAAATTCGCTATATTTTCCTATCCAAATATTTCTAAGGTCACAAAAGATTGACCTTCAGCCATATATTGAGAAGCTCGACAAGATACGCAGCGAGCACGACAATATGCTTCTTGCTCTACTTATGGAAGATTATATCGGCTACATTGATGCCCTTAGTCAGCAGGCGAACATTATGGACAAGCGCTTCTATGTAGTTATTCCGTTCTTCCCGGTTGTAAATGCCCAAAAAGCTCTGACTCAAAGCAAGAATTTCCTCAGTGGATTATCTGGAATTTTTAACAGCAAGGACCAAAAGGTCGTTATCAATGAGTTTGATCTAGAGAACGCCAAGACAGAACTTCGCAACCGAGTTCAATCAGTCTTATCAGGATTACTTCAAGCTGGTATCCAGGGATTGCCCCTCGACACCCAAGAATTAATCGAGCTTTACTATGACACATACAACCCTGATACCGCGTCAAGACAACAGCTCAAGGACTTTGGACAGATGACTGCCGATATCATTACTAAAGGAGAAGGCGTAGCACCGCAAGCTCATTTGCAGAGGGAGCTCCAATGAAAGACAGTATAAAGTTTAAAGTTAAAAGTTATAAAGTTATAAAGTCTATAAAGTTTAAGGTTATAAAGTTTATAAAGTCTATGAAGTTAGGCTGTGATTACTTTATGAACTTTCAACTTTCAACACTCGACTCAATTGGAGGAGGCTTCTGATGGCTTTTGGCAGAAAGAAAAATCAGATACCAAATGACCCTGTAGCAATCGCTCAGGCTCAGCGTGATCGTGAAGAGTTAGAAGTAAATAGTGCTTTTCAGAAAGGCATAACTGCACTTAGGGATTTCATTGCTCCGAGTTCGCTTGAATTCAGTAGCACCCACTTCCAACTAGGAACGCGCTTTGCTTGTACTTATTACGTATATGGCTATCCACGCCAGCTTTACACCGGCTGGCTTAGTAGTATGGTAAACCTTGATGAAGTCATGGACATGAGTATGTATGTTTACCCCGTAGAGAGCCAGGTAGTGCTAGATAACTTACGCAAAAAAGTCACCCAACTTGAAGCTGGTATTCAGATTGAAAACGAAAAAGGTAA
>JAYVRB010000005.1:0-11866 GCA_043776675.1 bacterium | reverse complement strand
TTAAAACGTGAAAGAGAGAAACTAGAGCGCCAACGAGAAAAACTCTTGGAGGCACATTATGCAAATGCTATCCCCGTAGATCTTCTTGCCCGTGAGCAGGAGCGAATCGGTAAAGCAATACAGCAAATTGACTCCCAACTTAAAGCTCAACTAACAGAATTCGAATTAGTAAATCAAAATCTAAAGTTGGCTCTTGATTTAACGATTGATTGCGGCGGCGCCTACAGAAATGCCCCGGAATCCATTAAACGAATGTTCAATCAGGCATTCTTTGAAAAGGTGTTGGTCGTTCAAAAGGAAGACAATCCCAGCGATATTTGGATTGAAACCAAACTTCGAGAACCATTCGAAACCTTACTTGGTAACGAATTAAAGAGTCAGGTAACAAAAATTCGCCAAATAACAGATATGAAAATCAAATCGGCGTACAACAGTGCACTTGGTTTTAATACCACGCTTTTGGTGGAGTTACAGGGACTTGAACCCTGGACCTCTTCCATGCCATGGAAGCGCTCTAGCCAACTGAGCTACAACCCCGTGTATACAACAAATAACAGATATAAGTTTAGCAAATTGAAGAGTAAATTAAAAGCCGTCAGTTGCCTGACGGTCTTTTTTCGTGCGTGCCCACCCGGCGGCGGGTTAACTTTTTGTTTTTGTGATTTTTGTTTCACACGCCGCTTGGACGCACGAACTACATTCATCATAACAAAATGCCTATGCTTGTCAATCTAGCATACTCAAAAAGTCGGACTCGGAGATCTGCCTGGTACCAAGTTTGGTTGCTTTGGCGAGCTTGCTAGAGCCTACATTGGCACCAACAACTAGATAATTGGTAGTTTTACCTAAGCTTGACTGGAACTCTCCACCTAGAGCACGTATCTTCTCGGCGGCTACTTCGCGGCTCATTGACTCAAGACTTCCAGTAACCACAATACTCATACCGCTTAGTTTGCCTCCGACTTGTTTGACTTCTGCCGGCCAGACTCCTAGAGCACGGAATTTGCTAAGTAACTCTTGATTATTTGGCTCTGAAAACCATTCAACAACTGCTTCAGATACAACCTCACCAACTCCATCAACTTCATTGAGTTGATCGATAGTTGTCTCTGTGATTGCTTCAAGTGAACGAAACTGATTACTAAGGTCTATAGCGGTTTGTGTGCCGATGTGACGGATACCCAGACCGTATAAGAATCTTGATAGTGATGGACGCTTTTTGGACTGTATCGCATCGACTAACTTATTGGCTGAAACTTTTGCAAATCGTTCAAGATTAATTACATCCGAAACAGCTAGATTATAAATATCTGCCTGATCCTTAATCAAGCCTGCATCAATAAGGGCAATTACGTTCTTCTCACCAAGACCCTCAATGTCGAGAGCAGACTTGCTAGCAAAATGTTCAATGCTTCTCCACGCTCTAGACGGACAGCTCTCGTTAGGACAACGCCAGACTGCATCTTCAGCTTTGAGCTTAACCAGCTTGGTGTCGCATTCTGGACAATGTATTGGCATTACAAACGGCTTCTCAGAACCATCTCGAAGCGTCACTAGCGGTTCAACTACTTCTGGTATGATATCTCCTGCCTTATGTACAATCACAGTGTCGCCTATACGTATGTCTTTGCGCATGACCTCACGCTCGTTGTGTAACGTTGCCATCTGCACTGTACTGCCAGCGATAAGTACCGGTTGAAGCATCGCGACTGGCGTGGCTGCACCAGTACGACCGATGGAAATGAAAATATCTTTGACCACTGTGGTCGACTGCTCAGCTGTGTATTTATATGCAACTGCTGCGCGTGGAGCTTTGCCTACTACACCCAGTCGAGCAAACTGTTCTCGGTCGTTAACTTTAATAACCAATCCATCAGTATTGAACTCAAGATCTTGACGCTTGGTTTCCCATTCATGCGCATAGGCCATAATTTCGTCAATTGATTCTGAGACTTTTGCATTAGTATTTACTAATAACCCTAGTTTTGATAAAGCCTGGTAGACGTATTCATTAGTTGGAATATCCTTGGGATCGTCACGCAACATATCATACGCTCGGAAGTGTAGCATGCGTTCTGCCACTAGCTGCGGATCAAGTTGGCGAATAGTACCTGCTGCTGTATTACGTGGATTGGCAAATAGTGGTAGCCCTTGTTCTGAACGTTTTGTATTCAAAGCATCGAAGTCAGCTTTGTACATTACAATTTCTCCACGAATTTCTGTCCGTCCTTCAAGAAACTTTTTGTAATCTGTAGATTCACGAAGTCTAAGCGGTATTGATTCAATTGTTCGTATATTGGTAGTCACGTCCTCGCCAAAAAATCCATCGCCTCTTGTAATCCCTGTTTGCAAAATTCCATCTTGATACACTAACGCGCATGCTAGACCGTCCATTTTGATATCTGCAAAGAATTCAAGCTTTGATCCCTCTGGTAATAACTTAGTGATTCTATCAATCCAAGCTTCTACTTCAGGCCTATCAAACACGTCATTCAGACTAAGCATTCGACTACTGTGTTCAACACTATTAAAGCCGTCAACCGGAGTACCTGCAACACGTTGTGAAGGCGAATCGTGCGTAATTAGATCAGGAAATTCTGATTCTAATTGAGTCAGTTCGTGCTTGAGGCTATCAGCGGCTGCTTCACTCATCGTTGACTCGTTGAGTACATGATAATGATAACGGTAATCGTTGATTAGTTCCCGCAGTTTGATAATCCGAATTTCGGCCTGAGACTTATTCATTCAGAAGATCTCTATAGAGTATGTAGATATAGATATTTACTACCACCAATGTAAATGACGAGAGAATATAAAATACCCAAGGGGTCAAGGCGGTAAGCCAGAAGATTACTGGCAACATGACTAGACTGCCTAACACCATTAAAGCTAATGGGAGAAATAGCAGCTTTCGAACGACCGTAGACTTTCGACCTTTGACAAGTTTGTTGGCAGATTTGAGAGCTTTCATGGGCGTCATATCTGGTAGTGTCACGATATATAAAGCAAACGTCGAAGCGCTAATAAGCAATAGGCTTACCAGCGACAGCAAAGCGAACAGCAGTCCCCACAGGAACTTTTCGAGTGCAATAACGGCTATGCCGTTATATATAACAACTGAGTAGATTGTTGCTCCTACCACAAGCGGAAGAAGTTGAAGACCGATGATCAGCACTACAATTACAAACGGAACTAATGGATACATACCCTTGTAAAAACTATCACGTATCCTTGGTTTTGACCCAGTCAATACTTGTCTTACTGCCCATATTGTAGCTAGGGTTGTGATGATACCGAGAAATAATTGATACGCACTGGACCCGGAGATCGTATTACTTGTAGATGAACCAGCTAAGTTTGCAAATAGAGATAAGCTAGCCGTTATTACACCGAAGCTGCCAGTTATTGATTGGCTCAGCTCGTCTTTGATACCTACTATGTCGCTGCTTTTGGCTAAACTCTGGACCAAGATTAGTCCGAGTAATCCATAGACGATAGTTATTCCGAAGAACAACTTTTTGTTTGACTTTAATAACTCAATTACCGCTCGGCTAAGTTGCCATACAGACTGTATCTTGCCTAACTTTATGGGGTCATTAGATATTCTGGATAATATAGCCGCCTTGGAGATAGGACTAGATTTTGTATTACCATAATCCTTCGGCTTAATTTTTTGAGCCATTTTAAGCTTTACTGCCCATCGCTTGTAAGCGTGCGATACGCTCAGCAATGGGAGGGTGGGTACTAAACATATTTGTCAGTCGATGTACTTCCAGAGGATTAGCGAAAAACAAATGGGCAGTTGCTGTGTTCTGACGGCTCATAACACTTCCAGATTCAGAGATCTTGGTAAGTGCACTTATCAAGCCTTCTGGGTAGCGAGTCGATAGGACGCCTGTAGCATCTGCCAAGTATTCACGCTGACGTGATACTGCCAACTGAATCATGGTTGCTACGAGTGGTGCTAAGATTGCGGCAATTATGCCAAGCATGATAAATGCTTGATTGTTATTTTCGCGGTTTCCATTACCGAACCAGACCATCCTAATAATCACGTCAGAAATCAAAGAGATTACAGCGGTGAGAGCGAAAGCTACCATGCTGACACGTATATCGTAATTCTTGACGTGTCCTAGCTCATGAGCCATTACTCCTCTAAGTTCATTGTCGTCAAGCATATCTAGTAGTCCGGTCGTCGTAGCTACTGATGCAGTCTTGGGATCTCTTCCAGTAGCAAAAGCGTTCGGAGCCGGATCGTCGATGATGTAAATCTTTGGCATCGGAAGACCCTCGGTGATACTTAAATTCTCGACGATACGCCACAATCTAGGGTTGTCCTTTTTAGTGATTTCTTCCGCTCGGTTGATGGCAAGTGCCATTTTAGAACCTGAGTAGTATGAAATAAACATGTACATAAAAGCGCCAATTGTTCCTCCGTAGAATACTCCGACTCCACCGCCAGAATATTTATTGAAAACCCAAATTAGTCCAATAGTGAACAACACAAATGCTACCATCAGGAAGACAGTTCGTCGTTTATTGGCAGTAATTTCGCTATACATACATTAAGCTCTGTATTCTAGAATTTAACTTTAACTGGACCAGCAACTGAAGCATTTTCAGCTTCTTCAAGCTCAAAGAATACTTTGTCTGATTTGAATCCAAAGACAGATGCAACCATGCTAATTGGAAAAACCGTGCGTTGAGTATTGAAATCGCGTACTACTCCGTTATAGAATCGGCGTGAGGCTTGGATTTTGTCTTCAGTATCAGTAAGCTGGGTTTGCAAATCTTGAAAGTTCTGTGTGGCCTTAAGATCAGGATAAGCTTCAGCTACAGCAAATAAACTTTTCATTGTTTCGGTAAATTGATTCTCTGCTTTAGCCGTATCAGCAACACCTTGAGCGTTCATTGCATTGGCACGAGCGGTTGTGATGTCTTGAAAGACGGACTTTTCGTGACCAGCATATCCCTGAACTGTATTTACTAGATTAGGAATCAGGTCATAGCGGCGCTTAAGCTGAACTGTTATATCGCTCCATGCTTCTTCAGATTGAACATTTAGCTTAACTAAGCTGTTGTAAATGAATCCAAATACAACTAATAAAAGTACTAGTACTCCAGCTGCGATCATAAATTCCATCTAATATTCTCCTTATTTTGTGGTACTTACATTATAGCGTAAATTGTTGAGGCTAGCTAAGATTTTATGTACTTATCTGCAACCTCTACGTCTGATATTATTAGCGTAAGTAATATGTTGAAAACGAAAGCTGACAAAATCATCGCTTCACTAGTTATAACTAGTGTCTTAGTCGTTGGAACTGTAGGCAAAATCCAGGAGCATTTGAAAGAAGCGCTGCCAGAAGTTAAAGCACAGTCATCATTCAGCTACTCACCAAGTTATAAACCAGCAGTCTTAATTTGGCCAAAAGTTGGCCAATCCGCAATTGGAGCAAGTGGCTATGGTGTATTAGAAGTAAGTGGACCACAGAAGCCAGTTCCGACTGCTAGCATCGCCAAGCTTATAACTGTATTAACAGTTCTAAAAGCTAAACCTATTTCAGTTGGAGAGACTGGACCAGTTTTGCAACTCAGCCAAGCCGATGTAGATATCTACAACTCTTATGTAGTACAAGATGGGTCAGTTGTGGCAGTTGCTGTTGGGGAGAAAATTACTCTATATCAGGCACTCCAGGCAATTCTGTTGCCGTCGGCCAATAATATAGCAGATTCATTAGCAATATGGGCGTTTGGATCTCTCAAAGATTATCAGCTTGCTGCAAATGAACTAGTTAAGAGCTACGGTCTCAAAGATACTGTTGTAGGAACAGATGCTAGTGGCCTTTCGCCTACAACTCTAAGCACGGCAAAGGATCTAGTGAAGCTGGGTGAAATAGCTCTACAAAATCCGATAATTGCGAGTATAGTGTCACAATCTACTGCGAGCTTGCCAGTCGTTGGAATCGTCAAGAACACTAATATAATTCTGGGCAAACAGGGTATAAATGGGCTCAAGACTGGTAATACTAATGAAGCTGGGGGTAACTACTTATTCTCTGCCAAATATTCTTTGTCTGGTCGAGACATCAACATCATTGGAGCAGTACTAGGTAGCACGAATCTGGCTCAAGCAATGAATGATTCTATTCCACTTCTAATTTCTGTCCAAGATAATCTTAAACTTACGCCTATTGTTTCAGCAGGTCAGACAGTAGCTAGCTATAATCTTCCGTGGGGACCAACTGTGGCTGCCATAAGCAAGGATATCGTTAAAACTTTAACTTGGAACGGTAAAGTCCTAGATAAATCCGTTCTAACACTTAATAATCTGTCATCACCATTAGAGAAAGGCACAATAGTCGGGAAACTTAGCACCAGCGACCTTCAGAAATCTACAATCGTTATCGATCAACCCTCCACCAAGCCTTCCACCTGGTGGCGCCTGACTCATTGGTAGACTCTGAAATTTACACAAAAGAAAACCCCAATTTCTTGGGGTCTTCTTTATGGTGGGCGCTGAGGGGCTACGATTCACAAGTAATTTTCCTGACAGAAAATTCTCGCGAACCCGCCTCGCGGTATTTGCCTTTGGCTTCGCCCAAACAAATACATCGCTCCGGCTGTTCTCGCCCCACGCAAGCCAAGCAGTTGGCTTGCTTCAAGACGCTGCCAAATAAAAAAACCTGCTATAAGCAGGTCATTTTATTTGGTGGGCGCTGAGGGGCTCGAACCCCCGACCCCCTCGGTGTAAACGAGGTGCTCTAGCCAACTGAGCTAAGCGCCCGGATAATTAATTGTACCACTTTGGGGCGGACGAGAGGCAGAACAGCCCTGTGGGCTGTTACTGTCGACACCAGCGAAGCTTCAATGTGCAACATATCTGACTTGGTGCGGACGAGAGGACTTGAACCTCCATGAGTCGCCTCACTACCACCTCAAAGTAGCGCGTCTACCATTCCGCCACGTCCGCGGCTTCAAAATGTACAACTAATCGTATCTGTTTTTAACCAAAAACTCAAGTTTAGCTACGGGGTAAGTGAGCAAAGATATGGGCCATGTCGTATTCGGAACGAATTATTTCTTTCAAGTCATCAACAGCAGTATCAAATTTAACACCTGGATTTAGGGTTCCATAAGGGTCAAAAACATTTTTCACCTTTCTAAATAGATCAATTATATCTTTGCCATAAAGTGCTTCGAGGTAGGGTGTGTGCATTCGGCCGTCACCTGATTCGGAACTTATAGTTCCACCGAAACTTATTAGCATTTTGTGCCATTCATCGAGCATCCTGAATGCTTTTTGACGATCGCCCACGTGAGCTAGATTGAGCTTAGGCTGAGCATGTAAGGTGGCAACGCCAGCGTGACCCCAGACTCCGACCCTTGTTGTATTGTCTTTAAATAGCTGGTGTATGGAGTTAATGTAAGCCTCAAGTTCTTCTAACGGAACTGAACCAAAATCTACAATTGGCACTGCAACTTGCAGTCCCTCGTTGTGTGTAAGTATCGAGCTAGATATTTCACGTATCTTCCAGAATAACTGCTGTTTCTCAGGATTAGTTGTGATCTGAACTTGTGTAGCGTAGTTGTGCAGCACTTTCTCAGCATATTTGACGTGCTTGCTAAGTTTTCTGTCAGGATTATCAAACTCAACAATTAGTGCTACTGCTGGAAACGGCTCATCTATCACCCCTTTTGTTTGGTTAGGATTAAGTGAATGTATCTGCTCCAAGAGTCTTCCATCAACCATTTCTATCGCACTTGGTGAATCAGAATATCTTCGCAGCTGTTTCACAGCCTCAGAAGCACTATTGATTGAGGCAAATGTGGCAAAGATTAATGTGGTCTGAGGATTGTGCGCTTCAGTATGAAGTTGTGCTTCAGTAACTAAACCTAGAGTGCCCTGACTACCAACTATCAGAGGTGTTAAGTCAAAGGATCCGTCTTTGCGCTTCACGTCAGTCAAAGAGTAGCCTGCATTGTTCTTGAAGACATTTAGCTTAGTTCGACTAACTAGATCGGCGTTATCTTCCAGAAGAGTGTCAATTGAACGATATATCTCGCCTTCAAATGTTGCTAATCCGAGCTTTTTATTAAGTTCGCGCTTAGAAAGTCTTTTAGTAATTATCACTTCTCCGTTTGCCAAAACAAATCTTAAACTTTTAACATACTTGCGTGTATCACCATATTTTAATGACTTATCCCCGCTAGAGTTATTTGCTATAGCTCCACCAACTGTTGAATATTCCATTGATGCTGGGTATGGCGGTAAGAAACGTCCATGGGTGTGAAGCGTCTGTTGAAGTTTGCCGTAATTTATACCGGGCTCGATAACGACCGTATTCAGCTTAGTATCAAGTTCAAGTATACGGTTCATGTGTGCTGGGAAAACCAGCATAATACCAGTACCAATAGCCGCACCAGTCTGATCTGAGCCTGAACCACGAGCAGTTATAGGGATAACTCGGCCTCTTTCCGCTAATTGCCAAGTAAATCTTGCTGTCTTACGAACATCATTTTCATTACGTGGATAAACAACTAATGCTGGAGGCAATTGGAATATGCTTGCATCTGTCGCGAAGTAACGTCTGACGTCAGTACCGGTCATGACTTCACCGACTAGATGTTCTTGCAAATAATGTGCAACTTTACTCATTTACTCCTCAACCCCTGTCTATTTTACCCATAGATTATAGGTACAATGATAGCACATTTCGGTAGTGGTTGTTTATGCTATCTCTTGAGAAGTCTGAGTAAGAAATTATTGACGAACTTCCACGTTTGAGACACATCTAATATCATCGAGTGCTTGTGGGTTGCTGTCTTTTTAGTTCAAACTATCTAATTTGTAACTTTAGCCTGTCGGATTTGCCAATTTTCGACATTATTATATCGATCTATAGGAGTATTAATCGGTCTTTGGGTTAGGCCAGATACTGTGACGTTTGTAAAGTAAAGGCTTCTGGGCTGATAAAGTCCAAGGGCTGGATTATCTTGTTTCCAAGCCTGCAGAAATGGTTTGTACTTCACGGTTCGAAGTGTAGAGTCTATGCGAGTTCGTCCAGATTCCAGTGCAGAATCGGCGGTTTCGTTTTTGTATTCTGAAAGGTTTAGGCGATTAGCGGACCTGATGTCAGCTTGAGAGCTATCCCAATATACAAACACATCTGGGTCAACTCCAATAGAAATTCCATAGAGTACAGCTTCATAATCGTGTTGAGATAGCAATCCTTGGAAGTCTGCAGTATTCACGTATTGTACTTGAACCTTGGCTCCTATAGACTTCCAGTCTTTATCTAGTTGATTTACTATCAACCGGTATTCAGGAGTGTCTGCTATCGTCAATCGGAAGCTGAGTAATTTGCCGTCCCGAATTCGAACTCCTTCTTTGCCAATTAGCCAGCCTGCCGAGTCTAGAGTAGCTTGAGCAGCCTTAAAATCAAAAGAAGCTTGCTTAATTGTCGGATCATACCCCACTTGTCCGGCTAGTAGTGGCCCTTTTATCGCATTAGTAGGGTAGTCTAGGGATTTGATGATTTTATCAGTGTTGCTCGATTGTACTAAAGCCAATCGAACCTTCGGATCGCTTAATACGCCGCTACTTGTCTTGAAAAATACCATTGTTGCCGCAGTTAACAAATTATTATGAATCTGTAGATTCTTGATACTTCCGTAATCTTTAGGTACATGATTTAGCCCTGATGCTCCAGTAAGTTGACCGGATTTGAAGTCTTTTATCAAATCATTTTGATCGGCATATGCGTGAACAACAAACTGCTGAAGCTTAGGTTCACCCGAATGAAAATTCTTAAAAGGAGTTAGGGTTATCTGAGATTTCACTGTCGAGGGATCACTACCGCTGACTTGTATCGCTTGCCATGCAAACGGACCAGCTCCCACAGGTTTTAGTGTATTGAAGTCTGATGATCTTAAACTCTGCGCAGGTATCTGCGATAGGATGTGCTTGGGCACAATTCCGTTTGTCATATTATAAATAAATGAAGCTAGCGGATCGGGCAAGGTAAATACAATAGTTAAAGCATCGATCGCCGTAACTGTCACACCTTTCCAGCTAGACTGCAGGGAAGACTGAGCGTCAGGATTTTGAATTGTTTGATAAGTGTAGAGTATATCTTCGCTTGTAAGCGGCCTGCCGTCATGCCATGTCAAATTTGGTCTAAGGTTAACCGTGTAGACAAGTCCTCTTGGACCTACTGTATAGTCTTTGGCCAAATCACCGACTAGCTGATTATGCTCATCAAATTTAAAAAGGCCAGCAAAGATGAGTCTAGACACCGTCGAGTCAACACTACTTGTGGCGTATAGAGGGTTAGAGTTCGTAAAGTTACCGACTACTCCTTCGCTATAGATGCCCCCTGGTACCCAAGTTAGCGTCTGAAAGTGCTTACTTAATCCGATATTCTGAACAACCAGCAAGGTGATGAACAGTGCTAGTAATGTTGTCCAGCCAAATACAAAACGCTTAACCAACGATAATCTTTCAAACCGTTTGAAGAAATGTTTCTCTATATTCTTTTCGGCTTGCTGCCCGATAACCTCAACTTGTTCTTGGCCCAAACGGAGACGGCGTCGGAAACGTAATCGAATAAGTCTAAAGCGCATCCTGAAGGCCTCCGTTAAATGATGCTATTTGATGACGACACTAAGGAGTATAGACAAGCTGAATACTAGTGCGCATACAATCGTCAACTGGAATATTGTCTTGTCAGTGCCACGGCGAGTGATATTTACTTCGCCTCCTCCACCAAGACCAGCACCAAGACTAGCTCCACGTGTCTGGATTAAAATTAAGAATGTCATTAACAGCATTGATCCGATTGTCACGTAATTATAGATATTCATTCTTTGCTTTCCTCCAAAATTGCTGTTACTAAATAGTTTACCAAACCTATGACCATTCCAGCAAAGACTGCAGCCCAGAAATTAGTTATATCTAGCGGTGCATACAGCTTACTAGCTATAAAAACTGTTAAACCATTGATAATAATCATGAACAAGCCAAGTGATGCGAGTATTGCAGGGAGAGAGAGTATGATCAAGAGCGGTTTGACTATAGTGTTGATAATCGCCAGGATTAGGCCAGCAATGACAATTACGCTCAAAGTACTTTGATAGCTAATGCTATTACTAAGAAACCCAGCTGCTATCCAGAGCCCAAGACTGCTGACTAACCATCGGGTCACAAATCGAGTAGTAGGTTTATACATATGCATATTGTAGTTTAGCTGAGCTCTCGAGACAACTTATTTGATAATACTTTGTTACCGGTAGGCGTAATTAGAACATCATCTTCAATTCTGACTCCAATTCCTTCATTTACTATATATATTCCTGGCTCAACGGTTAGAATAATCCCGGACTCTAGAGGACGGTTATAGTCACCTACATCATGAACATTAAGTCCTAAGAAATGTGAAGTAGCGTGCGGAAAATATTGTCTGACTGTCTGATGATTGATGGTTTTAATAAGTCCAAGCGCACGTAGTTTTTCGCCCATGAACCCTACAACTTGATCCTCATAGTCTTTGAGCAGAAGTCCAGGTCTGAGTAAGTCGATGGCGAATGATTGCACTTCCAAAACGGCAGCATATACTGCCAACTGCCTTTTTGTCGGTCTTCCATTTATGACTGTGCGAGTAATATCAGCGGCATAATGTCCATATTCTGCACCGACATCAACTACTATTAACTGGTTCTTTTCGAGTGCCCCGTTGTTGGCTGTATTGTGGAGAGTACACGCCCGTTTGCCACTAGCAACAATGGGCTCAAAGGCATGTCCTTCAGCTCCACGCTTTCTAAAACCTTTAAATATTTCTGCCTCAATCTCATACTCTCGCTTATA
>JAYVRB010000004.1:0-12150 GCA_043776675.1 bacterium | reverse complement strand
CCAGCCCTTAACCTCTCCGTCTTTTCTACATCTATCTGGCAGACCTTGTTCCCATTCCTCAAATACTTTTTTCAGTTTCTCATACTTTTTTGGACGTATGTATACAGCAGCAAACATACCCATATGTTCGTCCTCAAAAGTACCCGAATCATCAATACCAATTATCATCAGGGATATTCAGTGCCGATTACGCTTAATAAAAGATTGGTTTCAACTTCATCTGTCTTCTGCAAGAAGTCGACTGCTATTTGTGTAATTTGCGGTAAATAGCTAAGTAGAGAATCCCCATTCACAACCCAGTTACGATTAGTCCCATCATGCTCAAATACTTTGTGAGTCTTGGCTTTTTCCATAATGCTGTCTATAGAACCCACATGTCTAGGCTCGAACTCAAACGTAAGTACAGCCCTACCTGGCTCCACCGTGAGCCTGTGCGCTAGATAATCCCTAAAACCACCCCAAACAAGCTCTAGGACTTCACCATTACCTGACAAACCAAGATCTAACCCGCTATCCTGGACAAATTTCATAAAATGCACAAAGGTCTCGGTTTCGTTTTTTGCACTTCCGTCAGTGATAAATTTGTCTGGTCGTTTTATGCAATAATAAGTTTTGCCTAGAAAATTTAGTGCAGTAAATAAACTTAAAGCGACCACTATATTACCGCCACCAATATTATCTGGGGTTCCTTGATGCTGAAGATTGTGTTTGCGAATATAGAGGAAAGCTTTTAGGTCATTTTGCACGCCAGCAATGCGATCGATTATGTCTTCTGTGCATTTTTCGATAATCGGATTCTTCATGATCGGTGACTTGTAGCCTGAATTAAGGTTTTGGCGATTTTATTACGTGCAGTACTTTAGACTGCGCAAGGTAGTCCATCGAATCATCGATATCTATAACGATAGGTGGATAATCGTTAGTTGACTCTGATATAAGCGCAACCTGCTTGTGCAGCTTATCTACTATTAGTTTTTTGATATTTGCCATGCCATCGATTAATGAGACGACGTAATCATTAGAGGTTGGAGTATATGTGTCACCATCAGCAATAATATAATCACCGTTATCAGCGGATAATTTTTCTGGACCGATCTTTGCAATGTTCATTGAATCACCGACGACTTTTAATGCATATAGTTTTTCACTAAGGCGAATAGGTAGCTTAGATGAAGATACGCGTAGATAGCCGCTGACTTTACCTTCCGCATACAATGTAGCTTGGCCCGCATTAGCTGAACCAAGTACAGGAATTCTTACGAGGTCCGACTTTTTACCAATAAGATTACTTTCTGACAAAATTTCCTTAGAACTTGTGGATGGTTGTAGCTTACCCTTGGAGATAAGCATCGCTCGGTGATGCTTCACCTGTTGCAGATATTTCGCACCCGTAAGGCGCTGTAGTTCAGACAACTTCATGCTGGATACGTCATGCTCTTTACTAAGCTTTAATAACTCTGTTTGGATTGGATGCATTAATAATATTATAGGCATAAATCATTGTAAATTCAACAGACTTTATAAACTTTATTATTTCTTTACTTTTTGTTATAGTAAAAAGTATCAGATAGAAAATAAAAATCTCATCTGAGGGTAGGAACCAAATGGGAGGTTCCGATAATATTAATAAAGTTTCCTGTAGAAGCAGGATGAAAGGAGCTCTTAAATGAGCAATATATTTAGATCCCCTAGCACTACACGTGTTGGTGGATCGTTCAGCGAACAAACAAAAGTTGCAGTTTGGAACGCCATGAAAGGCGCAAATTTCAAACCATTAACCGACTGGCGTTATGATACGTGCGGTCGACTCGTCAGATGGCAAGACTACGGAAAAACGACACAGTACGGTTGGGAAATTGATCATATCAATCCTGTTGCACGGGGAGGAAGTGACGATATTAGCAACCTACAAGGCTTACAGTGGTCTAACAACAGATCAAAATCAGATACTGTTGGTGTAAATTACTGTACCGTAGGATAAAAATATGGATACAGACATTCTAGAGCAGATAAAGAGCTTAGGTGCTATTAATAGCAGTCTGTTTAGTTCCGCGTTAACAGATAATATTAAGCATGCCCTAGAATCATCACAAAAAGTCGTAGAATCGTACAATTCGACAATAAAAAATGCTGTTGAGCAGATACAAGCACATATGAAGATTATTGCTGAAAGAATTAAAGTGGCTGTAGCAAGTATCATACAACCATTCACATTATTTCAGAGCTGGAATCCTCTTATATATGTATCACAACCTACAGGGTGGGATAAACGCAAAGCCGATTACTTAAGCGTAGACACCGACCAGTACGGTTACTTCGTATTCGGTGGTATAACCGTATTTAAATTACATTCACGTACTTCACGCTGTGGCAGGTATCTGCACCGTCTACTCCTTTCTGTATCTGAAGAAGTGACCTACGAAGAAATTCAACAATACATAGGTTCCGGGGATAGGACTAAGGCATTTAAAGATTTGAAGTACAGACTAAAGCAAGAAGGCTACACCCTAGACTACGAGCTCATACGTACCGAAGGCATCGCACTAAAAGGCATAGTGGCCGCCTAATAACAGTAGTAGAGACCCTTAAGAGTCCTGCCCAACAATAGCAGGACTCTATTTAATTGGACCTGTAAACGCAAAATAACAAGAAAGGAATTACGTTTATGGGTAACTTATCAATTCAACAGGTGAAAATAGGCGACCTAAAACCAGCCGAGCATAATCCGCGTAAATGGAGCGAAGAAGCCATCATGCAGCTAAAGGACAGCATCAAAGGCTTTGGGTTAGTAGATCCGATATTAGCCAACGGTGCCAAAGAGCGCAAAAACGTGGTAATTGGCGGCCACTTCAGACTAAAAATAGC
The DNA here is from genome assembly GCA_043776675.1 of bacterium. Lineage (GTDB taxonomy): Bacteria > Patescibacteriota > Saccharimonadia > Saccharimonadales > UBA4665 > JAJXTN01. The sequence goes on along the minus strand of JAYVRB010000004.1, from coordinate 9,285 downwards.
TAAAGACCTTGGTTATACCGAAGTGCCAGTTGTTTATATAGACATACCAGATATAGAGCGCGAAAAAGAGCTGTGTTTGCGGCTAAACCGCAATCAAGGGGAATGGGACTGGGAGTTGCTGGCGCAGTTTGATGAAACGCTTTTGGCAGATATTGGTTTCACCAGCGAAGAGATGGATACTATTTTTGACCTAGACGATGTCGTACCAGAGAATTTTGACCTTGAAAAAGAGCTCAAGAAGCTGGATATACAATCCATAAAGGCTCAAAAGCGCGAAGTCTATAAGTTGGGCGATTCACGGCTGATGGTTGGCGACAGCACCGTACCAGCAGACTTCGACAAGCTAATGAACGGCGAACTAGCCGACATGACGTTTACTGACCCACCTTATATATTGGATTACCTTCACGCAAAGCGAGGCGGCAAACCAGTAACAGGCTTTGGGGCAAAAAAGAATCGGCGCTACCTCGAAACAGACGAACTACCCGTGAATTTTACCGAATTATGGATGTTTAATGTCGCCCGCTACGCAAAGCCCGACTACAGCATCATCGTCTACGAAAATTGGAAAAACCTTCGCGTTATATGGGGCGAAATGGAGAAGTACTGGAAGGTCAAGAATATGATCGTTTGGCATTTGCCTAACCGCCACCAAGGGTTCAGTGCCAAGTACAAGTTCTTTAGCAAGCACGACATCGCCATGGTCGGTGGCACCGGTACTGTGCCCTATAACCACGACGAAGAGCCTGATGGTCTCCAAGAAGAATACGAAACTGCGCTGTATGCCATTGCTGGCAAGCCCCAATGGGAAGGCTATAAAGGCGGCAAAAAGTACCAGCCAACTGACTTCATTGAGTACCAAGCCAGCGACGAGAAGAGCTCAGGTCAAGGCGTAATCTTTGGCACAAAGCCAATCGAGATACTGGTGCCTTACATAAAGGTACTAACCAAGCGTGGCGACCTAGTGGTTGAGCCGTTCTGCGGTAGCGGATCAACATTAATCGCGGCTACAAAGCTCCACCGTCGGTGCTACATCATGGAAAAATCACCGGTGTATGCCGAAGTGGCTATGAAGCGCTGGGAAAAGTTGACAGGCCTAAAGCGTGAGCTACTACCATGAGTCGCAATATTGAAAAGGACAAGAAGGCGTTGCTGGCAAAGCTACGAGTAACACCAATCGTGGAGGTCGCCTGCAAGCAAGCAGGCGTCCCACGAAGCACCTTCTACCGTTGGTGCAAAGACGACAGCGAGTTTGCAGATGCCTGTGACGATGCAATCGACCAGAGCGCGGGCATGATTAACGACATGGCCGAGAGCCAGCTCATAAACGCCATCAAGGAAAAGAACATGACGGCAATTATGTTTTGGCTTAAGCATCACCACCGCGTGTACCGCAACCGTTTAGAAATCGATGCCAAAGTAGAGGGCGTTCAGCAAGAATTAACCCCCGAGCAATCGGAACTGGTCTCGCAGGCACTTAAGCTTGCTGGACTCATTAAAGATGAAGGAGATACTACAGATGAAATCAGATGAATTACAGGAGAAGTTATTTAAAGATCGGGAGTTGCGTACTGCAATTACTTCGCAGAGCCACGAGTGGTTCTTCTCGACATACTTTGCCAACTATCTAACAAGCGAAGCGGCACTAATCCATAAAGCCCTGTTTACGGTCACTGAGGACGAAGAAAACCCGCTGTCGGTGGTAGTGGCGTTCCGTGGCTCGGGCAAGTCCACCATCATGACCATGTCCTACCCTATTTGGGCAGTACTCGGCAAACAGCAAAAGAAATTCGTGCTGATAGCCAGCCAAACACAGTACCAAGCTCGGGTTCACCTTATGAATATTAAACGTGAACTCGAAAGCAATGACCTACTAAAGAACGACATGGGGCCATTTGTGGAACAGCGTGAAGAGTGGGGCTCAACCTCACTCTACATTCCCAAGTATAACGCCCGGATCACTGCAATATCTACCGAACAAAGCGTTCGTGGCATCCGTCACGGCCGCTACCGCCCCGACCTGATAATTGCCGATGACGTGGAGGATATGGCGTCTGTGAAGACGCGTGAAGGCCGTAACAAGACCTTTGACTGGTACACCAGCGAGATAATCCCCGCTGGCGACACCAACACTAAACGTATTGCGGTTGGCAACCTATTGCATGAGGATTCGCTGCTGATGCGCTTGCGGGAGCGGATAAAGACAAACGAAATAGACGGAGTGTACTGTCAGTGGCCAATCATGACCAAAAACCGAAGCATGTGGCCTGGCAAGTATCCTGATAAAAAGTCATTGGAAAAACTACGCCGGTCAATTGCCAATAACATTTCTTGGGAACGCGAGTACATGTTGCGGATAATACCCGATGAAGACCAAGTGATTGACGCGCGCTGGATGCAGTATTATGACACCCTCCCCGCTATGACAGAACAGAACGAATATATTAACTCGTTTGTTTCTGTGGATCTAGCCATTTCTAAAGCCGACACAGCCGACAAAACGGCAGTGGTGGTGATTCACCTGTATGGGTACAAGCCTGAAGACCGGAAATACTACGTAGACCCAATGTTTGTTAATGATAAATTAACTCACATGGAAACGCTCGAGGCGATTGCTGGGCTGTACGCCAACCTAAACAGTGCAACCAGCCAAATACCTATGGTTCTAGTAGAACAGGTACAGTATCAAGCAGCGGTTCCGGAACAGTTAAAGGATCGGGGCGTTCCCTGCAAAGGTATACACGTGTATACCGATAAACGTTCACGCTTGCAGTTAGCAAGCGCATTGTTTCAAATGGGCCGTGTCTACTTCCCTAAGGATCGTAAAATAGGCGTAATGATTCAGCAGCTTGTTGGATTTGGTGTAGAAAAATATGACGATCTGGCGGATGCGATGTCAATGGGCTTAAACTACATACAGACCAACGTAAAGTGGGTGGTTGTGATGGGCATAGGCAATACGCGAGACGGCAGTATTACACGGTTTTACGGTATTAGATACCAAGATGAACATAAAAAGCGCTCATAGTAATGGGGTCTCGTAATCACGCGATAAAATTAGAAGTCTTTGTTTAACTCCTTGCAAATTGCTAAACTGAGGCAAGGAGAACATTCATGCTTCAAGATGGCGGCGGTAAATTACCCGGCAAAACCCAATTTTCTGGAAGACGAAGAATAACAACTCGTAAATCCGGATTTAATAGCCACCCCGATACTACAGGTGGTGAGTTTAAGATTGAGAAAGTTCCCACCTACAGTCTAAGCAATGGCACTGTCGTGACAGTAGATTTTATTGTTCCGAATAAAACATCTGGCTTATCGGCGTTCGGTGGCTGGTATACATCAGATGGTGAAATCGAAGTCATTATTGAAGGAGTAGCAGCAGACAAGGTTACTAATACCCGGGCAATATACCCAGATTGGGGTAAAGTTGGCTCAATGTGGATCAGCGAATCCGACGAAGATAGCCATATAACCGTTACATTCAGAGCCAAAACTGACGTACGGCTAGGACTATACTTGATGAACTGTGGAATCGTCACACATAAGCATTTGGAGTGGGCACGACTTGAAAAGCCAGTCCTACTTGCAAATATGTATCAATTCGCTCCTGAAGCCGATTTTATTAGTGTCGAAGGTGAAACCACCATTAGTGGTTCTACTCTTTCAGATCAGACTTTTGATATCCACCTAAAGTCGTGCAATAGATGCGCAAGATTCTTACCGTTTAATGTTAATAATGAAAGAATCCAACTTAGTTTTTCTAATCACTGCGTTGCAGAACATCGGAGACCATGCCAGCATACTGGCTTCGGCAAGTTAAAAAACTTCGATAGTGGCGAGCCATTGATTTTAGATTACGGGTATCAGTTAGAATGTAGGTTCTGTAAAAAGTTTGAAGTAAATGCTGCACACAATCCTCAGCGAACATCAGCACAAATGAAAGAGGATGCCGCCAGACGCAGAGCCCTTGAGCTAATACTGACCGATTTATATGACGGCAGCCACCAGTTGAAGTTTAGGTATGAACATGACGGTCTTGAACTAGCAGATTATATATGGGATAAGTTTAGCCATGCTTGCTATAACTGTGGGAAGAACATAGCCAGCTCAAAAGAGATGCACCTAGACCACACTCGACCATTAGCCTTGCTTTGGCCACTAGACGAGACTGCAACTTGTTTATGTGGCAGCTGCAACTCTCAGAAGCGCGACAGGTCACCCGTAGAGTATTACTCCGAAGAACAGATAGTCACACTATCGGTGATAACAGGCATCCCTATTGAGGAACTCTTGGTCCCGGGACCAAATATGGAAGCAGTAAAACTTCTCATCAAACGTATTGATTGGTTCTTTAGTGAATTTATCACCAAGCCGGAACTCACTAAGGAGCGTGACGGTAAGGTTGCCTCAGAGTTATTAGTGAAAGCACTACAAAAAACTCTAAACAAATGTGAAGGTGGCGCACCACTTAATTTGAGTGAAGAATACTCAAAACGAATAAGATGATTACTTCTTAATAAGAAACAAATATTGATGTGCGAATGTTGCACCTTGGTCTTTCAGCCCAAAACTTTCTGCGCCAACTACATCTTCGTCGAAAGCATGCACAACTTCGAAGTACGGCTCGCATAACTGAGACAGTTCTTCTGCCATATTGAATTTCTTTGTTTTGCCCAGGTGTAATATTAACTTACCATTAGGTTTTAGCCACTTGTGTGATTTCTCGAAGAAATCAGAATAAACCTCGAGGCTCTTTCTCTGCTTTTCTTCCAGAAAATCATGCTTCTTCGATTTGAAATCATCGGGCTGCCAACCTGCCATCCAAAGCCTCATCCAGTTGGCTATATAGAATTTAGTAGATGCAGCAAAAGGTGGAGACGTTATGATAGCATCCACTTCGTTATCGTATCCAAGCTTTTCATATGAGCCAAGGCTAGCCTCGCCGTTGATAGTTTCTGCTCCTTCATAAGCCTTTAATGAACGTGCGACTTTTGCGTAAAGACGTTCCTCTAGATTCCTATATTCAAAATCTCCACTTGGCTTCAATGGCATTACAGGATGGGATTTTCGAGATAAAGCGTACGGTCTATTACCATGTAAAATGTGCAGAAAGCATGCGTAAACTATTGATCTTTCTACGGTATTGCACTTGTTTAATAGGATATATTCTCTAGCAGCAAAGATTTCTTTTAGGTTTTCTTCATGAAAGTACTCATGTATTTTGCCATTAAGCCCGAAGTCCTTGTCGTCAATTTTAGTAAGGTCAATTTTTGATTTGTGCTCGTTGACATATCTGAGTAGCTTATCAACTTCCTTGATCACTTTATCGTGTGAGGGCTTTGCGATCTTTGCGCTGCTTAATATAAAGCCTAGTTCCTGTAGGTCATTTGCCAATGCTTTTCGTCCATTAAGAAATGCTTCGAGAGGTATTGTGCCTGCACCAGACAGTGGGTCCAAAACGGTATCTCCCACCTCAGTAAAATATTCTATTAAGAAATGAGCTATGGCCGGTTTTAACTTGCCCTGGTATGAGCACAATGAGTGTAGTGGGTGCCCCCAGTTCCTTGATCCATAGGGCTCTACTTTGTAAGGTAACTTTTCAAATGCTAAAGCTTGTTCTTTGTAAGATGCTTTAACGCGGCTACTACTTGAACTTTGCTTGTGAGCACTTCTTTTCGGTGTAGCTGCTTTTTCAAAGGTAAGTAGTACTTGCTTTAAGGGTGTGCCGTCATTTGAGGTACGTTTACGAACGAGTTCAGTATCTATGAGTTTCAAGCCAAGGCTCTCTGCAATTTTGATAATATAAACGTCCGTGGGAACATGCACTCCAGCAAATCTAGAGTCCCCGATATCAATAACCAACTTTGCGTAGGGTTTCATCATGTTTTTGCAATTTGCTAACCATAACTCCGTGTCAGAGCAGTACCCTCTGATTAAGGTTGGTATTCTTCCGTCATACGCAACCTCATCCAACTCTTTTGCAACGGGTTCAACGAAGTCGTACTTTTTGATCTCACGAGAGGCTTTACTGACATTATTAATTCCAGCAATCATGGCTTCCCTAGTGAAGTAACTTAAATCTTTCTCGTGCTCTATAAATCCTGCTAACCAAAGTTCGATCTTAGTGTTACGAAAATAGTTAGTCCCATTGAGATAAGGAGGCGATGTAATGACCATATCCACACTGTTTGGATAATCATTTATCTTTACTGCATTCTCGCTAGCGTAGGTTGATTCTGACATCAGATTCAGATCTGGGTGTATGTCATCTACTATTTGGGTTATCTTCTTATCATAAGCTTCAAATACGCTATAGGATGGGTCAAGTAGCTCCTTAGGTGTGCGATATCTTAAATCAGAAGACCGCTTAGTTTCACTACTCGGCACGCCTATGCTTCCTAATGCTAGCAATGCGATCTTTTTGAAGTCTTCGTTGGTAGTTTCGAATTTATTTACTGCATCTTTGATTGCAATGATTTCAATTAGCCTATTTCCGATAAAATAAGGGCGACCAGGAAATGCCGCTGATAATCTTCCTTCGGCTTCCTCTAGTGTTAGTTGTAGTGTTTTTGCTAGCTCCAATGTGGCGAACAAATATTCGCTTAGCTCTAACTTACTCCTAGCAACTCTTTTCAGAATATTTGTCTTTGCCTCGATAACAAGACGCATGAACGGGTTTATTTCGCTGTAATAGCCCTTGATGCCATTAATAGAAGCAACGGTCATGGCCGTGCCCGTGCCAGCAAACGGGTCATAAATTGCCTCAGCTCCAGCTGACCACTTCTCAATGATCGATTCAACGAATGTAGACGAAAAGCCCTCAACGTAGGGATACCACCTATGTATAGACTCGACTCTGTTGGGCATGAAAGTTCCGTGACGGCCAAGCAATTTTTCTTCAGAAACATTAGCAAATAAATCTATCTGCTCAGCCTTTTTGTTACCTGTAATTAGTAGAAGCTTTTGATAATGGCTCTTTAGTTCATTTAGGGCAAGTTCTGAAAGATGAAGATCATTTTCTTGCGCCCTTGAATGCAGATTTGAATACGAATCAGTTAGTAGGTATCGGAGCTCCTTGCTGCTCAGCTTATCTATCCAACTTATAAAACCTTGATTGTTTGACTGTGGGATCAATATCCTAAGTCTCTCAATCTTTTCCGTTCCGGACTCCGTTTTTGGAAAGCTTATGGTTTTATACATATATACCAATTTAACATATGAAGGTGATTTACCATAGAGCCTAGACTTAATTTAACCGCAGCGGTACTGTAGTACTTGAAATGCAGCCGATAACAGATCTAAAGTACTGTCTTTATGCCCGAAAATCGAGCGAATCCGACGAGCGTCAAGCAATGTCTATAGACTCTCAAATCAAGGAAATGCAAGCAATGGCAACTCGTGAGGAGCTGAATGTCGTTGTCATAAAACAAGAGAGCTTCTCGGCAAAAGAATCAGGGCACAGGCCTGTATTCAATGAGTTGCTGCATGACCTAAGGAACGGCAAATACAATGCAATTCTGACATGGGCTCCTGACCGACTAAGCAGAAATGCAGGAGACCTTGGATCGCTTGTGGATTTGATGGACTTAAATCGATTGCAACGCATACGTACGTTCGGTCAAAGCTTTAGCAACACGCCAAATGAAAAGTTTCTTCTTATGATTTTGTGCTCGCAAGCCAAGCTGGAGAACGATAATCGTGGTATTAACGTTAAACGTGGCATACGTGCCAAATGTGAGATGGGCTGGCGACCAGGAGCAGCACCAATTGGTTATGTTAACCGAGCGTTTGGTGGTGTGAGGGATATTGTGCTTGATACCGATCGAGCACCGATTGTTAAGGAAATGTTTGAGCGATCGGGATTGCTGCACCAAAGTGGCAGAACCATAAAAGACTGGCTTGATGAAACAGGTTTTAAGACAAAATCGGGAGCAGAATTGTCGCTTAGTCAGATTTATAGGATCATGACCAACCCCTTCTACTACGGATACTTCGAATATCCTGCCGGTGGCCCGCTATATAAAGGTATGCATCCGCCAATTATCACTAAAGAATTATTCGACATGGTAAGGGCGCGTATGGACTCGCTAGTACCGGAAAAACCAGCATGGGGATCTAAACAATTCCCATTCAAACATCTATTCTACTGTGGGTCGTGTGGTTCGAGGCTAACTGTCGAGGAACACTTCAAAAAGCGAGTAGACGGTGGCAAAAACAGGCATGTTTACTATCGTTGCACTAAGTCGACTAAAGATCCTGACTGTCCTGAGCGATCTATTACCACCAGTATGGTAACCGAGCAAATTTTAGTAATGATAGAAGCATCAGATTTTGATGATATCGAGCCGACCGAGAAATTATTTAATAGGATCGAACAACACAAACGAATAACTAGCCAACTAATCAAAGATCATGGGCTACATCTCTCCGAGCGAGCCCACTTCAGGAACTATGCAAGCTATGTACTCAAACAAGGCACCATAAGTGAGCAAGACGGACTTCTGAGAGGCCTAAACGTCCCATTATTCGTCAAAAACAAGCAGATCTACCGCAGACTAAGCGACTAAACAAAAAGAGCCGAATTAACGACTCTTCTTGCTAGTATTTCTCTCTTTGCTGATGCAAAAGCAGAATTAGGGACTTAGGTCTGAAAATTCTGCTGTCGCATCTGGCTGAGCATACAGGTCTGGTACGAATTACAGGGGTGTTGGCGCACAAAGTGGGACAAATGGGACACAAAGCAGCTATTTTTGGGAGTGTCTCGTTTCTAGAGGATTACTTCACGCCCATCAGGGGTTTTGAGCGTTCTATCAGCCCTTTTGTTAGTAGCAAGGCTACTTGTTTGCTTGGGCTTCAACTTCCCGCTCTTGATAACTAAATCTTTTAGGGCTTCTTCGCCTTCATAGGCACGTACACGCCCGTTCAAGTACCCAAGTCGATAAGATATGCAAGATATGCCATCGCTTGCTAGTCGCCAGTTAGTGTCCTGCAGAATGCTATCAACTAGCTTCTTTAGGGTTTTTCTGCTGTCGTAGTCGTCACGGTCCGACTTACTGTCCAAGCAACTGAAGCCCACAAACACGTCACGACCCATTTCGGGTTTATCCAAATGGAATTCGATATAGTCAGCTTTTTCGAGTGGTTCAGATAGTAGTGGTATCAGCTCGGTAATCTTTGGCTTCTTCAATTCCTTCACAGCATCATAGATATGCTTGTTGTCTTCTTTTTCTTTGAGCTCTTTGCCCCATTCAGCCATATCCTTCAAGCCTTTTCGTACATTGA
>JAYVRB010000003.1:0-3146 GCA_043776675.1 bacterium | reverse complement strand
ACCTCTTTAAAGCGCTCGTAACTGCTCTTCATTATTTGTCATGCCTAGTTGTTTGACCACATTTTTGACAGGTAAGTACGTACCAGTTATTATGGATCGTTTTGTTCATCTTCTTATGCTTACAGGCCGAACATTCTTTTTTGATCTCAGACATCTGAAGATGCTTTAAAATCGACTCTACATCTTTGTGCTTCAAAATATTAGCTATATACTTCTCGCTGTTTTTTATCTTATTCTGAAGATCTTGAATCTCTTCCTTAAGTTTCTTATTTTCTTTAGATAGAAAACGAATCTTTTCTTCAAGCTTCTTAGCGGAGCTGTCGATGTGGCTGTATTTTTTCTTCATACAGATATGATACCATAAAAAAAGGCAACCTAAGCCGCCTTGTGTCAAAATAAATTACTAATATTAGTAATTTAATTATTTTCTTTTTGATTGCAAATAGATCGGAAAGCTTCTGAAGAAACACGTATTACGGTTCTTAGTTTCTACGTAATAGTTTAGAATCTGAACCGCCTCAGAACAAAAGCCTTTTGACTCAGCATAAGAATCTTGACCTGGAACCGATCCGTTCACCATGATCTTACCCTGCCCATAGCTAGCGGGTTCGTGCCAGTGTCCGATACGGAAGAAGTGGACCACTTTACCAATCTGAGCCTGACGCTTGTTTAACTGGTTGTTTAGGGTCTCACGGTTCATGTTCTTTAGCTCATCACCGTGCTCATACACGATTGTATTGCCATATACGTCAACGTGTGAGTATAAACCATCAATGATATTGAAAGATACGTTCTTTAGCCCAGACTGCTCACATAGCATTTTTAAGCTGCTGTAGATGATGTAGGATAGGTTGTCTTCACCTGGTTTAACATATGTCTTATGCGGGTCAATACGGTCGTGGTTGCCTGTAATGCCTTCAATATGTACCTTAATTCCGGTCATCGCAATAGGTAGGACGAAATCATGGAAGATTGAGTTGATGGCTTCCTGAACCTGTCTTGACGTGCTAAATTCACATGCCTTAGTAGATTCTTTTCCATGGAAATCAGCGTTTTCAATAATATCACCAAGCATGGCTAGGATGACTTTTTCAACATTGAATGACTTGCTTTCACGATGAATCTCTTTAATAACGGAATCAGTGATCATTCTGACTCTGGTTCTGATGACTTCTAAATCCACGTAATTACCTGGAATAGAATCAATATACTTACCATAATGAACATCAGAGAACAAAACCTCTAATGTCATGTTTTTGCGCTCTTTAGAGGCCTTTTTCATAGCTGGCACCTTGTATCTGTGCAAGGAAGCCGTTTTGATCATGTTTTTAATACTATCTAGTAAGTCGTCACGTTTCATCCACATGTCAAGGATGGATTTATTTTCTTTTGCGTTAACGGTACTGTTTTTCTTAGTATTGTGGATCTGCTTAAGCGCCTTTAAATGGAAGTCGGACTGTGAAAACAAATACTGATATCTTTGATAGCTCTTTTTTACCGCCTCAAAGCTCTTTGTTTTTTTAAATTTTTCATTATATTTATCTGTAATATCCGACCAAGATAGGTCAGAGCTTTCCTTCATTTTAATGATAAAGAATATCTCTTGTTCCGACCAATTTTCCATCTCTATACTCCTTCAGTAGTTTCACCGGTAAACGTTTGGTTTACAGGTGTTGAATTAACAACATATGACTCGACAATTTCGAGTGCAGGTGCCGTATCATCATATCTAACCACATCGCCAACCTTTTTACCAGAGAATTTTTCAATCATTTCTGGAGCAAGTGACCCCATAGCAAACTGAATACGTGGGTTTACTACTTCATTTGTTTCCTGATTAAGCTCACGAGCCACTACGAATCCGGTAGGTACAACCTCGCCTGTCTCACTTTTTACCATAACCTGTTGCTCTACAAGAAACTTTACCTTATTTTCCAAATCTTTTACGTTCTCTTCAATAAGAATTTGATTAACGCTGCTGTTTGTAACGGTCCCTGTTTCCGCTGCACGAACGGTAGCACTAAGACGTCTAGCTAATGCTGTAGTTGTCTCACGAACATCTAGGATTTCGTTTGCAAGGGCTTTAATTTGTTGATCTTGCATCAAAAGCATGTTTTCCAAAGCCTGGACTCGTTGTGCTGCATTTGACTTGGCTGGCGTTGCCTCTGTTGTTTTTTTAGTTTTCATCTATTTCTCCTCTATTTTTTTTAGCTATCAAGGCGTTTGATAGTATTGTGTTAAATTGACTGCTTTGATCACCTGTAGAGCCGCGCATAGCTTGCTCCATAGTATATTTACCTATTAATTGATCTGGAGACGGCTGCGGCATTGCTCCAGGTGTTGCTGTTTTTCTCTTATGTCTCTGCTCGACCTGTTTTATCTTCTCAGCTTTTTCTTTAGCCGTCATTTCGTGAAATGGCTTACCAGAAGAAAGCTTTAAATCTTCTCTTGCAATTTCTTCAATTTCAGCAGCGGTGAGATTGCGGCCAAGGCCAACGTTTTTTACTTCATTTTTTCTTTGTTGAGTTGGCTCTACTTTTCTTGTTTTTTGAACCGGTGCCGCTAGCTGAGCTTTTTGCATTGTAGGTGGCGGGGTTACAGCTGGGGCTGGGGCCATTGTGGCCCTAACAGGCTTGCTAACTGGAACTGGCCTGACCAATGGCTTAAGTCCGGCGATTGGTTTCGGTTGCATAGGTTGCGGGGTGGCCGATGATGTTGATTTGCCAAGTGTTCCTTTATAAGACAACTGCTTTAAAAATTCAACCTCAACGTTATTAAACGAAACCTCTGCGGTAGCTTCGGATGGTTTTGGACGCGATTGAGTGCGAATTCCAAGTAAGATCTCAAGTCTTTTAACGATAAAGAACTTAAGCTCATCTTGAACTCTTTTTGTGGCCTCTGGGCTTGCCTCAACACCGTCAAACATATTGTGGTTGATAAGCATTTCATATAAGCGTGCCTGCTCTAGGCGAAGTCTAGCGTTATATATAAGATTAACCTCGTCCTTGGTGATATCAAACGCTGCACTTTCAATTATTGAAGAAGCCTCTTGCTCATTGGCCTCTACAGGTACGGGATCGCTTTCATACTGCTCGGCCATTTCCATGGCCTCAGCAGCGTCTTCCGACACCATCTGAAATTCTGAC
>JAYVRB010000002.1:0-3153 GCA_043776675.1 bacterium | reverse complement strand
GTCCCTCCTTGCCCACCAAATAAAATGTCCCAGCGACAGCTTGGACTTTTTATTTGGTTGCAAAGAAGCAAGCCAACTGCTTGGCTTGCGTAGGACTTGAACAGTCGGAGCGCTGGTTGCTGTATAGGTAGGCTTCTATCTTTTCAAAGCGCTACATGTAACAGCTTCAAATGTTTTGGTCGGGTTTTGCATCCACCAAGTTGCGGCATTTGATGCAATTGAAATTTCGCTAGATGAACCAACTTTGGTTGTACTTACATTGCCGTCGAGCGCAATTATAATGTTATCTAGAAACGAAACTATTATCGTAGGCTTGTAGCGCTTAGTGAACTCTGACAAGCTTTCGACTAATCTCATCATACCCATTTCTGAAGTAAATGCTCGAGTGTATCTAGCTCCAATCGCTAGTTTCTGTAGCTGAGGCTGAGTCAGTACTAAGACAGTATTTGCACGGTTCAATATTGTTATTGGAGTTTGAATGAAATAATCGAGTGCATCTCCAGTTATCGTAACCTGATGAGAATACTTACTTATTAGAGATTCAAGGAGTATTGCCGTTTCGCTATTATTGCCAAAGTCGCCAGCAAGTAGTAGCCCATCTGCCCAGTTAGCTAAAGACAGAACGTCAACTAGTGCTTTTTGACTGAAGCTTCCACTCGGCGTGCTGGGTGCATATTCTCCAGCTTCAAACACTCTACCGACTGTCTTTTGCAAACTATCTGGCAAAAGTACTCGAACAACACCTGCGCCTGCCTTTGATGCCTCTGTATAAGCTTCAGCAGCAGCTGCAAAGCCATGAGCATTACCGCCAACCACAGCGAGTTTACCTGCATGTGACTTGTTTTCTGGTTTGCTCCAAAGTAGGTCTGGATAGAGAGGCTGCTCAGTCGTCTGTTTGTACCAGTAGGTATGATCCATCACGGGGCTCCAATTTATAGACATTATTTTTGCGCTCGACAACAATTTTCCACCCCTGCTTTTGAGCGTGATCAAAGAGCAGTCTGGTCGGATTGAAGGCAATCGGCTGCTCTACAGCTCCGAGCATTGGTATATCACCTTCACTATCACCAACGGCAATACTGTCAGTCCACGACGCACCATGCTTGGCTACTAATTCGTTCAATTTCTCTGGTTTGCGTTCACTCATGACAAGATCTTTTGTGCCAGTGAATACACCATCTTTTGACCCGTATATTGACCCACAGAAATCATCGAACCCATAGTGTTTGGCTACTAATCTCACAATCTGGTCAGGAGACGCTGAGATAGCAAATAACAAATAATCTCGTGTTTTAAGATCTTTAATCAAATCCCTGGTATAGGTATAGACTTGATCCCTGTATTCTTCGATAACATTTTTGCAAGCTTGCTCTAGGTCGCTGACCTTCATACTTTTTACAGCTGAATCCACCAGTCTGACTAGAGTTAATTCGTAATCATTGAATGAATTGATGTGAGCACGATTTTTCCATTTCATCCTAGCTGTCTTAACTGATTGGTAATTGGCAGCATCAAGAACACCAAGTATTAGTAATTCATCGGCCATAGCATGGTATAACTGCCATCTGATTAGCGTTCCATCGAGATCAAACACCGCGAACTTTCGGTTCATATGTCTAGTGTAACAGATACTGGACAGTGGTCTGAGCCCATAACCGAGGGGTGGATGTCGGCGGATTTAACCTTGTCTTTCAATGCTTTGGAAACTAAGAAGTAATCAATTCTCCAGCCAACGTTACGTACGCGGGCGTTAGCGAAGTGACTCCACCAAGTGTAGAAGCCGTTGCCCTGTTTGAACATCCGGAAAGTGTCGATGAAACCATAATCGATGAAAGCCTGGAAACCACTACGTTCCTCGTCAGTGAATCCTGTTTTACCAATGTTAGGTTTTGGATTGGCTAAATCGTCTTCGTTGTGTGCAACGTTTAGATCACCACAAAAAACAACAGGTTTAGTTTGCTCTAGCTTTTTACAGTAAGCCAAAAACGCCGGGTCCCAATGTTTGTGGCGCAAGCCAATCCTGCTTTGATCTGGTTTACCATTTGGTGTATAGACAGTGACCAGCCAAAACTTCTCAAATTCAGCGGTAATTACCCTGCCCTCAAGGTTAGGATTCCCGTAAGTGTCGCCAGTCACTTTGTATTGTTTGATAATGGCTTGCGGAAAACCGTCGATGATTTGCAAAGGTTTAATTTTACTTAAGATTGCCGTGCCACTATAGCCAGGTTTGTCGGCTGAATACCAGAAAGCCTCATAGCCATCGATTTCAACATTAATCTGATCGGCCTTAGCTTTAATTTCTTGCAGGCACAATACATCAGGCTTTTCAGACTCCAAAAATGGTAGCCACAGCCCTTTATTGACAACGGCTCTAATGCCATTAACGTTCCAAGAGTAAATTTTGATCATAGACTGAGTATAGACTTTTACAATAAATTAACGAAGATTCTGCTGAACTTTCACTTTAAGGAACACATATTTCCCTATAAATGTAAATTTAGAGTAAGAACTCTGGGAGGAACAGTTGCTAGTGTCTGTCTGTAATCTAACAAGTCTAGTACTATTAGAGTATGTTAAATCCACGAAAAGTTATCATTAAAAATTCTACAAAGATTGGAAAATCTGTTGTATACGTCATGTCTCGTGATCAAAGAGTGCGGGATAACCACGCGCTGATGGAGGCACAATCAATAGCAGTAGAACAATCGATTCAGCTCTATGTGTTATTTGTGCTAGAAAAAGTAGCAAATAGGTCCCAAGAACATTATAAGTTTATGCTTGATGGTTTAAGAGAAGTATCGGAAGTTTTATCATCATATGGAATACCTTTGATCTTGAAGTCTGGAGGCTCGTTAAAACAAATAATTGATTTCGCTAATGAAGTTAATGCAAGTGCACTGATCTTTGACTTTAGTCCTCTCAAAGAGCCAAGGACGTTAATCAAGGAAGTGGCTAAAGAGTTTGACGGATCAGTCATGGTCGTTGATACGCACAATATCATTCCAGTCTGGATTGCTTCGGATAAAAAAGAGTTTGCCGCACATACATTTCGCATAAAAGTCCACAAGAAACTTGAGCAGTACTTGGCTTCGCCTTCACTACCCAACAAGCAACCACCCTTACCTAATCAAGTTAGTTCACTCAGTTTTGAAG
>JAYVRB010000001.1:0-3191 GCA_043776675.1 bacterium | reverse complement strand
CTTCGTCATCGTCCTGATGATGTATTGGGCAATTGTTGAATCCTGATACTGTAGTCTAACCCCTACGCCCTTACCAAAATATCCAGCGATAGGCTCATTGTGTTTCTTAAATTCGTCTACTAATTCAATTAATGCTGGCGATAGTTCGCGGGGCTTTTCCCAAACATTGATCGCTGGATATAACCGTTCCTCCAGCCTAACCTTAGCATCCAATACAACTGCATTTTCCAATGCTATACAGGCTTCTTTCTCATTTCCGGCATTCACCCAGATCAACAATATCTTCTTCATTAATGCTCGGTATTTTTTACGCTCAGGATGATTATCTAGCTGAGGTAGTGTGTACGGATCATAATCCAGATTTATTCCTAGTTGCTGATACAACATGTAAGGGTGTAGTGCCTTGAAGTCCAACTCAACAGTAGGATTACCATTAATGGTAATATGCTGCCGACGGTGCTCTTCAATATTTTGCCACCATCCCCCATAGAATCTTCCACCTTGCTGCCATGAGGCATTATTGAATATGCGCCTTATTACTTTATCGTTGTAATCAAGCGTTGTATTGAATGGTAAATCTGTATGCTCAATGGGCGTTTCATGCAGAAGCTCATTGTATTCTCTTAGCACCTTACGCATGGCTCTCGTATTCACTGTATCTTTATAACGTATAGATGCTTTCGTATCGTCCACATCTTTGCTTCGTCTAAGTTCAACCAATTCACGCTTTGGATGTCGAATAACGTCATCACGGGTAATATTGAATTGCTTGAATATATCGTTTGCCATCTTTGGGGTGGCCTTCATCCGCGTAACAATGCTGTCACGATGATCATGATGCTTTCGATCATAGTAGCCGGGTTCATGAGCAATGTAGCCATTTTCATCTAACCAATCCGTAACGAAGGTCAGATATTTTAAGCTCATGCCAGTCTTGCGATAACGTTTCAGAATATCCACTAAATTTTTATCGCGTGAATATCCGACCCAATGATCTTGGCCAGCTACAGACCAGCAATAATACAGGTTCATCAAAACGATTTTTGTCACCGCATGAAGCTTTTTAACTTTATAGCCGTCAGGATAGCCATAGTGCTTCCATAGATTTTCTATAGCAACATCTACACTTTCATGTTCACACCAGCGGTAAGGATTGAATGGAACCCTTTTATTCTTTGAGTCTAAGAGTGCTTGCAGCTCGGGAGTATAGAGGCTATCCAGATATGCCTGTTCTTCTGGTGTAAATCTCGCCGCTACTTCTTGAACTTCATTTGCCATGTACATACTCAATAATGAATTTTTCCAAGCTGTCTGCATCTACCAACAGATCAACCCATTCTTTTTCACCAGTGGTAGAATCTTCTAGGAATTTTCCCGATAGAGGTATTTGCTCAAATGATTCCTTGAGCATTGCACGCATCTTTTCATTCAAAACATAAGGCATTTGCTTTCCCTCTAGCTTGTAATAGCAACGCACAAGGCCGGTAACTAATCCCTTGTTGAAGTATATTTCAACAATCCTATGCCTATCTCTGTCAGCATCGGTAACGCCATCGCTATCACTCGTAAAGAGTTGTTCGCTGGTCATTGGCGGAATAATACGCTTTCCATCATGACCGGTTTTGAGTTTGGATTTCAGGTTATGCTTCCGTTCACCAACGCAGATTTCGTAATCAGGCCATTGATCGCCGTGGTACTTACGTCCGATCCGATTATAAGCTTCAGCAAGCGATAAAGATTTTATAGCTTCATCAAACGTAGCCGTTTCTGGTGGTAGTGCCTGAATTGCTGGTGATAGTACTTCAACATTCTTCGGCTTATCTGGTGCAGGATTAAGCGGGTGCTTCGTATCAATGTATAGGGGAGATAGATCAACATGAAAATCGACCTGCTGAATAATATCATTCAAAGTGGTGAGCAATCTAACACCATAGATATTAATGCTACTTGCTCTGGCCTGCGTGTGCCCAGTAATGCGGCACTGTATAGCTTCATTCTCAGGGTAAATAGCGGTTATTTTCGTGGTTAATCCATGCCGATAGCTATGATAAACTTTTCGCTTATCAGTTATACCTATCTTATCAATGTACCTATTATACTGTTTGCTAAAAACTTCTGAAAAACTGCCGCCAACGCCAAGTTTGACTTCAGGGAATATACGGTTGGCACCTTTTGTTCTGCTATCTTCTACGTAATCAATAAAGCCACATCGTATTAATTCATTGTGTATAGGAATTTGTCGGATGGCACTAGATGACTTCACCTTTTTCCTGCCATCAACATTAATGTCGATGTACCATATCCTAGCCTCATCATTAAAACGTATGTCAGATGGGGATAGTTGTAATAATTCATCCTCTCGTGCACCTGTAAACAATCCAAGGAGAGGCATCCAGTATTTAGCATCTTTTATGATTTCTGGCCCTTTATTCAGACGAAAATACTTATGGCAACCAGTGTAAACAGGGGAGTCAAAAATAATCTTCAAGTCCTCTGGCACATATTCTGCTCTAGATTTTTCCTTGTTATGTGAAGTTTTTGGCAGCAATTGGCCTTTAACCGGGCTGCGGTCTACATAATCATTTTCCTCAGCGTATTTGAATAAACTAGAAAGTGCTATCAACCGCTTGTTTATCGTTGCTGGTGAGACTCTGTCACCTGTCAATTCACCCCTGTGAACCATACCCGCAATCACAGAAAAAGACTGTGCTCTGATATTGGCAGGTAAGTGTTTTGGAATCTGTGCTAACACCGTCTTATAACGTTTTACATGTTCTTTTGTGTAGCCATTGATAGGCAAATCACCATTGAGCTCAGTAAACTGCCGTACAGCAAGCAGCCATTCACCATAGGTCTTAGGGGGTCTAGGATTATCGGCAACTACATGGTTATGCTTCCATTCGTCAAATACGGTCTTAAGCGTGATAACTTTGGATTTCGCTGTAGTTAAGTGAGGTGTTGCCGATTCTGCCATATAATGCCGTGGATGTGATTTACTGAGCGAATCTAGCTGTAATGCGCTTATATTTCCAGCGCGTAACGATTCAAATTGTTCTACCAACTTGGCTGATAGTAGCTTAAGTCGCTTCAGCGCTTCGTTAGCGTTGCTTGTCGCCAATGAGAAACGTAGTTCTTTTTTCCCTACACAGGGAATTAACTCGAATGGAACACGCTGACGGAAATAATAAACA